>NZ_CP141608.1:3180350-3487313 GCF_035581345.1 Pseudomonas sp. JQ170C | reverse complement strand
CGGCGCGAGAGCCCGCTTGACTTCAACACGGCCGCTGGGCTAGTTTCCCCGCCATGAATACATTCCTGCAGTCGCCTCAGCACAGCATTATTACCGCCATTATCAGTTTGGCGGGCTAGCTGGCACTTGCACAGAACCCGCCCTGGAGGCGGGTTTTTTCTCTCTCTCCTGGGCACTTTAAAAAACCAGGAGTCACCGATGACCAGCCTTGCCGTTAGCCCTCGCACACCGTCCGCGTCGCTGAACCTGCTGTCCGACTACGTGCGGCGCATTCTTGCTGCACCGGTGTACGACCTGGCGATCGAGACGCCATTGCAGCCTGCACCGGCGTTGTCACTGGCCCTGGGCAACCAGGTGCTGCTCAAGCGTGAAGACTTGCAGCCGACGTTCTCCTTCAAGATCCGCGGGGCCTACAACCGCCTCAGCCGCCTGAGCCCGGTCCAGCGCGAGCGCGGGGTGGTCACCGCTTCAGCCGGCAACCACGCCCAGGGTGTGGCCCTGGCTGCCCGTGAGCTGGGCATGCGGGCAACCATCGTGATGCCCACCACCACTCCGGAATTGAAAGTGAACGGCGTGCGGTCGCGCGGCGGGGAAGTGGTGCTGCACGGCGACAGCTTCCCGCATGCCCTGGCCCATGCCCTGAAACTGGCCGACAGTGAAGGCGCAACCTTCGTCCCGCCGTTCGACGACCCGGACGTGATCGCCGGTCAAGGCACGGTGGCCATGGAGATCCTGCGCCAGCAGCCCGGCGCCCTGGATGCGATCTTCGTGCCGGTGGGCGGCGGCGGGCTGATCGCCGGCATCGCCGCCTACGTCAAATACCTGCGCCCGCAGGTCAAGGTGATCGGTGTCGAGCCCCAGGACTCCAACTGCCTGCAAGCGGCCATGGCGGCGGGTGAGCGGGTGGTGCTGCCGCAGGTCGGCAGCTTCGCCGAGGGCGTGGCGGTGGCGCAGATCGGCGCCCACTGCTTCGAGCTGTGCCGGCACTATGTGGATGAAGTGATCACGGTCAGCAACGATGAACTGTGTGCGGCAATCAAGGACATCTACGACGACACCCGCTCGATCACCGAGCCGTCGGGGGCGCTGGCGGTGGCCGGGATCAAGAAGTACGTGGCCCGCGAGCACGCCGTGGGCCAGACCCTGGTGGCCATCGACTCTGGCGCCAATGTCAACTTCGACCGCCTGCGCCATGTGGCCGAGCGCGCCGAACTGGGTGAACAGCGCGAAGCGATCATCGCCGTGACCATCCCCGAGCAGCCCGGCAGCTTTCGCGCCTTCTGCCAGGCGCTGGGCAAGCGCCAGATCACCGAGTTCAACTACCGCTACTACCCCGGCAAGGAAGCGCGGCTGTTCGTCGGGGTGCAGACCCATCCGCAAAACGACCCCCGTGACCAGTTGCTGGCCAACTTGCGCGAGCAGGGCTACAGCGTGCTGGACCTGACCGACAACGAACTGGCCAAGCTGCACGTGCGGCATACCGTGGGCGGCCATGCCGGCCCCGGCGCCAATGAGCGGGTGATGCGCTTCGAGTTTCCCGAGCGGCCGGGTGCGTTGCTGGGGTTCCTGGAGCGGCTGGGCAAACGCTGGAACATCAGCCTGTTCCACTACCGCAATCATGGCGCGGCCGAGGCGCGAGTGTTCGCTGCCCTGGAGGTGCCTGACGAGGAGCAGGCCGGCTTGCCGCAAGCGCTGGACGACATGGGCTATCGCTACTGGGATGAGACTGACAACCCGGCCTACCGCTTGTTCCTGGGCTGAGCGCGGCTTGCCCCAGATCAACACGGGGCAGCCCGGATAGGCGGATCCTGAAGGCAATGGAATATTGCACGAGGGTTTCGCCATGAGCAGCACGTTCTTCATCCCCGCCGTCAACATCATGGGCATTGATTGCCTGGACGAAGCGATGGCCGCCATAGCCGGCTACGGACTGCGCAAGGCGCTGATCGTTACCGACACGGGCCTGGCCAAGGCCGGTGTCGCCACGCGCATTGCCGAGCTGTTGGCCATGCGCGACATCGACTCATCGATTTTCGACGGCGCCAAGCCCAACCCCAGTATCGCCAACGTCGAACAGGGCCTGGCGCAATTGCAGCGCGAGCGCTGCGATTGCGTGATCTCCCTGGGCGGTGGCTCGCCCCATGACTGCGCCAAGGGCATTGCCCTGTGCGCCACCAACGGCGGGCATATCAGCGACTATGAAGGTGTCGACCGCTCGGCCAAGCCGCAACTGCCGCTGATTGCGATCAACACCACGGCGGGCACCGCCAGTGAGATGACCCGTTTCTGCATCATCACCGACGAAGCCCGCCACGTGAAAATGGCCATCGTCGACCGCAACGTCACGCCCCTGCTGTCGGTCAACGACCCGGCGCTGATGGCCGCGATGCCCAAGGGGCTGACGGCGGCAACGGGGATGGATGCGCTGACCCATGCCATCGAGGCGTATGTCTCCACGGCGGCAACGCCCATTACCGACGCCTGCGCGATCAAGGCCATCGAGCTGATCAGCGACAACCTGCGCCAGGCCGTGGCCGACGGCAGCGATCTGCAGGCGCGCGAGAACATGGCGTATGCCCAGTTCCTGGCCGGTATGGCTTTCAACAATGCCTCGCTGGGCTATGTGCATGCGATGGCGCACCAGCTCGGCGGTTTCTATGACTTGCCCCATGGGGTGTGCAATGCGGTGCTGCTGCCCCATGTGCAGCGCTTCAACGCCAAGGTCAGCGCTGCGCGCCTGCGCGATGTGGCCAAGGCCATGGGGGTGGAGGTCAGCGGCATGAGCGCGGAGCAGGGCAGTGATGCGGCGATTGCCGCAATCGAGAACCTGTCGCGGGCCATTGATATCCCGGCCGGGTTGGCGGTATTGGGTGCGCGTGAGGCGGATGTGCCGACCCTGGCCGGCAATGCCCTGAAGGATGCCTGTGGGCTGACCAATCCACGGCCGGCGAGCCAGGAAGAGATCGAGGCGATTTTCAAGGCAGCCTTTTAACGGCATCGCGGGGCACACCCGCTCTTACCCGTCGGTAGGAGCGGGCTTGCCCCGCGATCAATGGTTCAGGCAACACCTGATTGGCTGGCTGTGCCGACCTTTCGCGGGGCAAGCCCGCTCCTACAGGATTACGCCCGGTAGACGCGGGCTTGCCCCGCGATCAGCCCTCACACCACCAACGACAGCAACATGATAAAGATGATGCCGACCACCGACAGGATGGTCTCCATCATGCTCCAGGTCTTGAACGTCTCGGCCACGGTCATGTTGAAGTACTGCTTCACCAGCCAGAACCCGGCATCGTTGACGTGCGACAGAATCAACGAGCCCGCCCCGGTCGCCAGCACCAGCAACTCACGATTGACCCCGGGCATCATGCCGATCACCGGTGCGACGATGCCGGCCCCGGTGATGGTTGCCACGGTGGCGGAGCCGGTGGCAATGCGAATCACCGCCGCCACCAGCCACGCCAGCATGATCGGCGAAATCTCGGCTTGCACGGCCATCTGGCCGATGACATTGCCCACCCCGGTATCCACCAGCATCTGCTTGAAACCACCGCCGGCACCCACGATCAGCACGATAGCGGCGGTCGGCGCCAGGCTCTGGTCGAGCAATTTCATGATCTGCTGGCGGGAAAAGCCCCTGGCCGCGCCAAAGGTATAGAAGGCCAGCAGCAAGGCAGCGAGCAGGGCGGTGATCGGGTGGCCGATCAGGTCCATCCACTGACGCACGATGTGCTCGGCCGGCAGGACCACGTCCGCGAAGGTTTTCAGCAGCATCAGGAACACCGGCAACAGCACGGTGATCAGGGTCACGCTGAAACTGGGCAGGTTCTTCTGCTCCGACTCCCGGGCGATCTGGTCCATCAGCTCCTGCGAGGGCGAGCCGGGAATGTAGCGGGAGATGAAGTTGCCATACAGCGGCCCGGCAATGATGGCGGTAGGCAGGGCGACGATCAGGCCATAGAAGATGGTCTTGCCGATGTCGGCATTGAAGATGCCGATGGCCAGCAGCGGCCCCGGATGCGGCGGCACCAGGCCGTGCACCACCGACAGGCCGGCCAGCAACGGGATACCGATCTTGATCAGCGACACGCCCGAGCGCCGGGCGACGATGAACACCAGCGGGATCAACAGCACGAAACCGATCTCGAAGAACAGCGGAATACCGACCAGGAAGGCGGCAAACATCATGGCCCAATGCACTTTCTGTTTGCCGAAGGCTTTGATCAGCGTCTGGGCGATCTGGTCGGCGCCGCCGGAGTCGGCCATCAGCTTGCCCAGCATGGTGCCCAGGGCCAGAACGATGCCGACAAATCCCAGTACACCACCGAAACCGTCCTGGAACGACTTCATGACCTTGGCCACCGGCATGCCCGAGGTCAGGCCGAGAAAGCCGGCGGCCAGGGTCAGGGCGACGAAAGGGTGGACTTTGAAGTGAGTGATCAGCAGCACCAGGCCGATGATGGTGACCACTGCATCGAGCAGCAGGTAGGTATCAGTTGCCAAACCGAACATGGTTCAGTGCCTCGTCTTGTCATTGTTGTGGGCGGAGCATTTGCAGCATTTACGGGGTGAGATAGCGCTATCTTTGGTGAGCCGAGAAACCGCCAGGTCAGGCCGTTCGCGCCAGTACCGGTTCACCGCAGGGCTTTAGCCACAGGTCCACCCGCACAGCGATCTGGTCCAGCGGCAGGGTGGCATCCAGGGGCAGGGTCAGGGCTTCGCCGTCGGGGCGTTCAAGGGCGGCGAACTGGCTGTCGATCAAGCTGGCCGGCATGAAGTGCCCGGGGCGGGCAAGCACCCGGCGGCTGGCTTCTTCAGGCGTGAGATCGAGAAACACAAAGCCCAGGTCCGGTACGGCATGGCGCAGGGCGTCGCGGTAGCGCTTTTTCAGCGCCGAACAGGTGAGGATGGGACGTTCGCCGGCCTTGAGGGTGGCCTGCAGTTCTTCGCCCAGACGGATCAGCCAACCGGCACGGTCGTCGTCGTCCAGGGGAATTCCGGCGCTCATCTTGGCGATATTGGCAGCGGGGTGGAAGGCATCGCCTTCGATCAGGCGGCCGCCGCTTTGGCCGGCGATGGCGGCACCGACGGAGCTCTTGCCGCAGCCAGCTACGCCCATTACCACGATCGCGGACAGGGGTGGGTTCATCGGTACCTCCTGCAGGGTGAGATAGCGCTATCTTTGGCCGAGGCGACAGGTGCCTCGGGCGCTCCCCACCCAGATGTTATTGATTTTGTATAAGCAGTCTGGATGCTCATTTCAGGTCACCTGCAGTTATGCATTGCCTGTGTTCTGAGACAGCGCTACCTTAGTGCCCGTTCCCCATTCTTTGCAAGTCGAAAATAAAACCTCCCCATGACCCGCATCGGCTCCCGTACTACCGGTCGTCCCACCCTGGCTGAAGTCGCCAGGCTTTCCGGGGTTTCCCCGATCACCGCCTCCCGCGCCCTGCGCGGGGTCAGCACGGTTGCCCCGGAGTTGGTGGAGAAGGTCAAGCAGGCCGCCACCGCCCTGGGCTATGTGGCCAACCCTGCCGCCCGGGCGCTGGCATCGGCGCAGAGCGAGTCGATCGTGGTGCTGATCCCCTCGCTGTCCAACCAACTGTTCATCGAGACCCTGGAGGCCATCCACGAGGTCATGCGCCCCCGTGGCCTTGAGGTACTGATCGGCAACTATCACTACGATATCGCCGAAGAAGAGAACCTGATCCGCAACTATCTGGCCTACCAGCCACGCGGCATGCTGCTCACCGGGTTCGACCGCAGCGAGGCGGCCAAGCAGATGCTCAGCGCCAGTGGCGTGCCTTGCGTGCACATGATGGAGCTGGGGGTCGAGGCCCAGGGCATGTCGGTGGGGTTTTCCCAGCAACAGGCCGGCGCTGCCGCTGCGCGCCATTTGCTTGAGCGCGGTTGCCAGCGCCCGGGCTTTATCGCGGCGCAGCTGGACCCACGGGTGATGCAGCGCGCCGAGGGTTTTCGCCAGGCGCTGGTCGCCGCAGGGCGATTTTCCGACGAACTGCAGGTGCTGTCGCCGCAACCCTCATCCATTGGCCTGGGCGGGGAACTGTTCAGTCAGTTGCTGGCGCAACAGCCGGACGTTGACGGCATCTTCTTCTGCAACGACGACTTGGCCCAGGGCGCGATTCTTCAGGCGCTGCGCCTGGGGATCAAGGTGCCGCAGCAGGTGGCGATGGTCGGCTTCAACGACCTGCCAGCCTCGGCGCACATGGTCCCGCGCCTGACCTCGATCCGTACCCCGCGCGCCGCCATTGGTCGCTGTGCTGCCCAGGCATTGCTGGGGCTGCTCGATGGCAAGCGCGCGGCCGTGCACAACCAGGACCTGGGCTTTGAGCTGGTGGTACGCGAAAGCAGTTGAACCCCCGCCCCACCCTCTATGGGGGGAGTGATATCAACGTGCTTGCACGGCACAAAGCTTTATCTATGCTCAGCAGCATCTCGTAACGTCCTGAGCGTAGAGGGTAGTCCGATGTTTGATTTTCATCGTAAGTCCGATCTGGCTGAAATCGAGCAATGCACCCGGGCAATGGCCGGGATGAGTGACAAGTTGGCCGCCATCAGCCGCTCCATGGCGATGATCGAGTTCAGCCCTGACGGGGTCATCCTCGAGGCCAACGACAACTTCTGCAAGGCGATGGGCTATAGCGCCGGGGAGATCTGCGGCAAGCACCACCGGATTTTCTGCGAGCAGGACTACGCCAACAGCGAGGCCTATCGGAAACTCTGGCGTGACCTGGGGCGAGGCGAGGCGGTCAGCGGGACGTTCATGCGCCTCAACCGCCAGGGCCAGGAAGTCTGGCTGGAAGCCAGTTACATGCCGGTGTTCGGGCCAGGCCAGCAGGTTACCCGTGTGCTCAAGGTGGCCAGCGACATTACCCAGCGGGTGAACCGCGACCACGAGAATGAAAGCCTGGTCAAGGCCATCAGCCGTTCCATGGCAGTGATCGAGTTCACCCCTGAGGGCCGGGTGATCAAGGCCAACCAGAACTTTCTCGACACCATGCATTACCGCGAAGACGAGATCGTCGGCCAGCATCACAGCCTGTTCTGCCACAGGAGCGAAAGCGAGTCGGCGACCTACAAAGCCTTCTGGGCCTCGCTCAACCGCGGCGAATACCATTCGCATCGCTTTGAACGGGTCAACAAGCTGGGGCAGATGGTGTACCTGGAAGCCTCCTACAATCCGATCTTTGACACCCGCGGCCGCTTGCACAAGGTGGTCAAGTTCGCCAGCGACATTACCTCCCAGGTCAGTACCCAGCAAACAGCCGCCGAAGCCGCCCATGCCACCTCGGTACAAAACGATGCCTGCGCGCGAAAGGGGTCGCAGGTGGTACAGCAGACAGTGCAGGTGATCGAGGAAATTTCCCAGAACCTCAATGCCGCGGCTCGCAGCATTGATGCCGTCAGTAAACAGTCGGAGCTGATCGGCCAGATCGTCCAGACCATTCGCGGCATCGCCGACCAGACCAACCTGCTCGCCCTCAATGCCGCCATCGAGGCTGCCCGGGCAGGCGAGCACGGTCGCGGTTTTGCCGTTGTCGCCGACGAAGTGCGCAGCCTGGCGGCGCGAACCAGCAAGGCCACCCTGGAAATTGTCGAGGTGGTGCGCCAGAACCACGACTTGTCGCTGACTGCAGTGGCCAGCATGCAATCCAGCTTGAGCCAGACCGGCCTGGGGGTGGAGCTGGCCAATGAAGCCGGCGAGGTGATCCTGGAAATTCAGCAGGGCTCGCAACATGTGGTCGATGCCATCAGCCAGATCAACTCGACCTTGCAACTGCACTGAGGAAGGTCAGGTCGTGCGGCCCTGTTTCAGTTGTCGGTCCAGGGCCCGCAGGCTTTTCTCCAGGGTGGCGAGCTTGGCGTACAGTTGATCGTTCGCCGCGCCGCCCACGCAGGCCTGTTCCAGTGCCTCGCTGTGGCGTACCACCCCCCGGGCCTTGAGCAGCTTGGCCCCGCCCTTGATCCGGTGGGCGAAGGCACGTATGGCCTGGCGTGAAGGCTGCGGGCCCAGGGCATGCAGGGCCTTGAGGTCTTCATGGTTGCTCTGGGCCAGTTGGTGCAGCAAACGCTCGACCAATGCCGGGTCGCCCAGTGTCAGGTACCTGAGATTTGTCGACATCGAAGCCGCTGGCATGCTCGTCCAGCGGCGTGGCGGCCCGGGGGAGGGGGGCGATAGCCGAATAGAGATGATGGCGCAGCTCGTTCAGGCTGATGGGTTTGAACAGGCAGTCGTTCATGCCGCTGTCCAGGCAATGCTGGCGCTCTTCGGCCTGGGCATTGGCCGTCAAGCCGAGGATCAGGCAGGCAGGCCGTTGCTGCTGTTGCTCAAGCAGGCGGATGCGCCGCGCCAGTTGATGGCCGTCCATGACCGGCATGTGGCAGTCGGTGATGACCACATCGAACGGCTGCGCTTGCCACAACGCCAGCGCTTGCTCGCCGTCTTGCGCCAGGTGGACCTCATGGCCGAGCACGCCCAATTGCCGTTCCAGCAACATGAGGTTGGCGGGGTAGTCGTCGACAATCAGGATCGACTGCCGGGGTGTCTGGAGGGGGAGTGAGACCGGTTCAGGCTCCGGGCACTGAATGGGCTCGGCCACGGGCAGCAAGAGCGTGACCTGCATGCGCGTGCCTTGGCCTTCTTTGCTGTACAGCTGCAGATCGCCACCCATCAATTGGCACAGGTTGCGGCTGATGACCAGCCCCAGGCCGGCGCCTTGCCGCGTGCCTTGGGGGGCGACCTGGGAAAAACTGTGGAACAAGCGTTGCTGGTCGTCGGCGCTGATTCCGATGCCGGTGTCCTTGACCCACAAGGTAACGGCCAGGTGTCCTGCCTGGCGGTCATCGACTTGCATGCCCACCGTGACGCTGCCGTGCTCCGTGAACTTGAGTGCATTGCTGAGCAGATTGGAGAGGACCTGCTTGAGGCGCACGGGGTCGACCAGCACCGCTTGCCCGGTCGTCTGCAGATCAGTGCCAAGGTGCAGGCGCTTGAGCCGGGCAATGCCCTCGAATACTCGAACGGTGGCATTGACCAGGGTGTTCAGGTCCGTTGCCTGGGGCGCGAGGGTCATGTGCCCGGCCTCAATGCGTGCGATATCGAGGATGTCGCCGATCAGTTCCAGCAAACCGTTGGCCGAGGTGAAGGCGACTTGCAGCGATTCGCGGTCGGCCTGGCCGTGCTCGGCCTCTTTGATCGCCAGCTCCAGCAGGCCGATGACCGCGTTCATGGGGGTACGGATTTCATGGCTCATGGTGGCCAGGAAGGTGCTTTTCGCCCGGCTGGCCTGTTCCGCCTGGTCCTTGGCCACGCGCAATTGCTCAAGCAATCGCTGACTGAAGCCCAGCTCCTGTTGCAAGGCCTGTTCGGCCTCGCTGCGCGCCTTGAGTACGTTGCGCAGGTAGCGGTTCCAGAGAATCACAGCGCTGATCACCAGGCCGGCGCCCAGCACAATCATCGCCACCAGCTTGCGGTAGTTGTACCAGGGGCTGTCGCTGATCAGTGCATTGGTCTGCCAACGGCCGGTCAGTTTGGCCATGTCGTCCGGCGCGATGCTGAGCAGGGCCTTGTTGAGGATCGAGTGCAGCACCGTGGCGTCACGGCCGACGGCGAAGTGTGTGGTACCCGGCTGGTCACTGAGGATCGTGGCGATGTGCAGGCGGTCCTTGAACATCCGGCTGATGAAGTAGGCGGCGTTGCTCTGCGAGGCCAGGGCGGCGTCGACTTTGCCCTCCACCACATGCTCCATCAGCGTCAACGGGTCATCGACTTCAACCAGCGTGATGGGGGCGAATTGCGCATGCAGTTCGGCTTTCAGGGGGTGGCCGCGCAGCAGGGCCAGGCGCTTGCCTTTGAGTTGCTCGGCGCTCTGTACCGCACCAGGGCTGTTGCGGGTGACCAGCACGCGCGGGCTGATCAGGTAGGGCCGACTGAAGTGCAATGTCGCTTCGCGCGCGGGGCTTGGCGCCAGGGCGGCGGCAACATCGGCGCTGCCTTGCTCGACCCGGGCGACCAGGTCGGCCAGCGAATCCACGTGCAGGATGTCGAACTTCAGCCCTGTGCGCAGGCTGACCTGCTCCAGCACATCGGCTGTGATGCCGCGAAATTGCTGGTTGTCGTCATAGAAACTCAAGGGCGCGAAATACTTGTTGAAGGCGACCCGCACCACGGGATGCTGCTCGATCCAGGCACGCTCGGCGGCGTCGAGGTCCAGTGTGCTGCGATCGAGCAGCACTCTGGCACTGCCACCGGTCCAGCGGCGCAGGATGTTCAAGCGCTCGCTGTCGCTGATACCGCCCAGGGCGAGATTCACCAGGCGTAGCAGGGTGGTGTCTTCACGGAGCATGGCAAGGGCGAACCCACCACGGACGTTCTTGATGAAGTGATCGATCTGCACGCGGCCCAGGTAGTTGCGGGTAATCAGGTAGTCACTGCTGACCGCGTCGCCGAGGAACGCGTCGGCCTGCCCCAGGGCAACGGCTGAAAGGCCGGCCAGCACCGAGTTGTACAGTTGCAGCCTGGCCTGGGGATACAGGTCATTGACGGTGTGGGTGGGCAGGTAATGGTCGACCATGGCCAGGCGCAAGCCGTCGAGGGAGGCATCGGCAGGCAGCCGCTTGCCGGCGGCGGTCACGATCACCGGCTGGTCGTCGGTGTAGGGACGACTGAGCACCAGGTGCGCGTGCGCCGCCTCGAAGCCGTTGGCGCTACCAAGCAGGTCGATCTGCCCCGCCTGCAGGGCAGCGACGGCCTGGTCACGATTGGCAAAACGGCGAACCTCGATGGGAATGCCCAACAGCTCGCTGATCAGCCCGGCGAAGTCGGCCGTCAACCCCTCGTATTCGTTGTCACTGACATTGATATCGAAGGGGGGGTAGTCGGGCGATGACGTGCCCAGGCGTAGCCGCTGCTTGTCGCTCAGCCAGCGCCGGTCTTCAGGCGAGAGGTTCGGCGCGACGCTACTGCTGACCGAGCGTGCCAACAACTGGCGGGGTTCGCCAGTGTCCGCGGCATGGGAAGGGGGCGGCAAAAAGGCAAGCAAACTGCCGAGCAGCAGTACAGTCAGCAGGTGCATGGGCGGTTCAGAGCGCGTTGCGCCTGGACAGCTCGAACAAGGCTACCAGCGAGCTGACTTCGAGCTTCTCCATGATCCGGGTCTTGTAGGTGCTGATGGTCTTCGCGCTCAGGAGCATGCGGTCGGCAATTTCGTTGTTCGACTCTCCCCGTGCCAATAGCCGCAGTACGTTCAACTCCTGGTCGGATAGTTTGGACAGGCGTTCCGCTTCGCTCTTGAGCGGGCTGCGAAAGTTCGACAGGTCAGGGAACAGCGAGTAGCCCTTGAGGATCGCGTCCATGGCGAAGGTGACGGCCGTCAGGTCGTTGTCCTTGGCGACGAATGCCGATGCACCGGCATCCAGGCAACGTCGGGCAAACAGGTCAGCGGGCTGAGCGGTGAGCACCAGCACCCGGGGGGGCGGGGCGAGGGTGCGCAGACTCCTGAGCACGCTCAGGCCGTCCATTTTTTTCAGGCCAAGGTCAAGTATCACTACTTCTGGACAATGCTTGCGCGCCAACGCTACGGCGTTGGAGCCATCGGCGGTTTCACCGACGATTTGATGGCGATCGCGTTCAAGCAAGGTAATCAACGCATAGCGAACTATCGCATGATCCTCAACAATCAACACCGAGGTCATTGTGCAACTCCATAATCGGGTCTGTGGGGCTAATTCCCGAGTGGTTCAGGAAGGTAAATCTGGCCGTAGCCGGAAGGGCGCCCACGATATGTCGAATTAAGGAGCGATAGTATAGGAAGTGTGCTGGCGTGGATTAAAACGGGCTAAAACTGAGAGTATTCCTACAAACTAATGATGCTAAAACGATAAATCTTGGGGTGCAGGCCGACGTTTTATCGCCGGCCTGGTGTAGGACCTTAGAAAGAGGTAGTAAAGGAGGCGTAGTAAGCGCGACCGGGTTCGTTGTAGGTCAGTGCGCCAGCCTCATCGGAATTGCCTTCGCGATACAGGCGCTTGTCGAAGAGGTTGTTCACGCCGACGCGCACGCTCAAGTGCTTGTTGAATTCATAGCCGCTGCTGATACCCACCAGGCCATAGGGCTCGACCTCTTTCTGCACATTCTTGTCCAGGGCCTCGTTGGCGCGGGCGTTGTAGCTCGGTGGCTCCTGCTTGCCGTAATAGGTGCCGTTGATCTGGAACGAAAGCTTCTCGGTGGCGTTCCAGTCCAGCGTGGTGTTGACGGTGTATTCGGGAATGATGCTCAGGGGTTCACCGGTCTTCTTGTCTTCGGACTCGATCATGTAGGTGAAGTTGGTGTTCCAGTCCAGGCTTGGGCTCAGGGCAATGAACACGTTGCCTTCCACACCTTCTACCACCGCCTTGTCGGTGTTTTCCCAGCGCAGGATGCGGCGGCCGTTGGGCAGGCGGAACAATGTCTGGTTGCCGGCCTCGATCTTGTTCTTGTAGTCGTTGCGAAAGTAGGTCGCGCTGGTGCGCCACGTGCCCTTGTCGTAGGCCAGGCCCAGCTCTTTGTTGACGCTGGTTTCCGGGTCCAGGTTGGCGTTGCCCAGCAAGTAGCAGCCGCCGTTGTTCAGCTCGCTGGAGTTGCAGCCACCGCCGCGGCTATAGAGCAGGTAGTTGGGGTTGGACTGGTACATGTTCGGCGTCTTGTAGGCGCGCGCGATACCGCCCTTGATGCTCAGTGCCTCGGTGATCTGGTGCGAGGCGTTCAGGCTCGGGCTCCAGTTACCGCCGAAGTCTTCATGGTGATCGTAGCGCAGCCCCGGGGTGACGATGGTGTTGCTGCCGACCTCGATGTTGTCTTCGGTGTACAGGGCGTAGCTGTGCGCGGTGCTCTTGGTCTGGGCGCGGTCAAAGCCCGACAGTTCGCTGCCTGGGTCATAGCTTTGCGGGCGCAGGGAGCCTGGATCGTTGAGCGACTCGTAGAGGTATTCGCCACCCAGGGTCAGCACTTGCTCGAGCCCTGCGCTCAGCGGCAGGTTGATCTCGCCGGTGGCGCGGGTGTTGCGCAGGCGCGATTCAAAGCGACCGGCACCGTCGGACGGCGCACCTTCGCCCCAGCCGGCCAGGCCTTCGTTGAGGCGCTCGTTACGGGTCAGGTCGTAGGACAGCGATGCCGTGCTGGTGCCCCAGTCATAGTCGCCGCGGTGGGTGCCGGCGAAGCTTGAGCGTTGCATCACGTTGGTTTCCTTGCCCACCTGGCTTTCGACGAACTCGCCACCGGCGTTGAGCATGGTGTCGCCGGCAAAAATATTGCCCTGGCGGCTGTAGCTGGATTCCAGGTCGACGGTGTTGGACGGGTCGATCTTCCAGCTCACCAGGCCATTGACGTCCTTGTTGCGCACGCCTTCGCGGCCGGCCATCAAGGACTCCTCAAAGGCCTGGTGGTCGCTGTTGATCTTCATGTCGTCGGCGTCGGTCTTGTTCAGGCTGCCGTACACGCGAAAGATCACGTCGTCGCTGATCGGTCCGCTGAGGCTGAAGTTGGCGCGCTTGCCCATGCCTTCGGCGTCATCTTCGGGAAACACGCTGTAGACGGTCATCGAACCACGATAATCCTGGGTCGGGCGCTTGGTGATGATGTTCACCACACCGCCCATGGCGCCGGAGCCGTAGCGCGCGGCTGCCGGGCCGCGCAGGATCTCGATGCGCTCGACTTCTTCAGCCGGTACCCAGTTGGTTTCGCCGCGGGTGTCGCGGTCGCCACTCCAGCCATAGCGCACGGCATTGCGCGAGGTGGAGGGCTTGCCATCGATCAGCACCAAGGTGTTTTCCGGGCCCATGCCGCGCAGGTCGATCTGGCGGTTGTTGCCGCGGGCGCCGCTGCTGCTGTTGCCGGTGAGGTTGACCCCCGGTTCGCGGCGAATGATGTCGGACAGGTCGTTGACCGGCGGGCGCTTCTTGATGTCTTCAGCGGTGATGATCGACACCCCCGGCGCTTGCTTGAGTTCCTCCTCGGCGGTGCCCAGCACCCGGGTGTCTTCCAGTTCGATGGCCTGGCGGCTGCCGGCGACCGGCAGGTCGGTGGGCTGGACCTGGACTTCGCCATGATCCAGGGGCAGGGGAGCAGCGGTGAGGGAGGTGGTGCCCAGCGTTGCCAGCACGGCAAGACTCAAGGGGCAGAATGTGAAGCGCGACGCCATGTCAGATCTCTCCTGGTACCTAAAGTGAGCGGAATGGCAAAAGGCCAGAACGCCCGGAAGGTCGAGAATGATATGGATTATCATTCGCAAGTAAAGGTGTCAGGAAAGAAATAAAATTTTAAGGCTCTTCACGGATTTACGGGTTTGATGTTCTTTGTGGATTTGTGGATTTGTGGCGTTGAGTGCTGCGGGCTTATCCATTTGCCAAGGCGGCGCCCAGTCACCTTTGCGCCCTTACGGCGCCTTACTTTTTTTCAGTCGAAAAAAAAAGTAAGCAAAAAATTCTCGCCCCACCAGGGGCCCTACGCTCCGCTCCGGGTCCCCTCACTCCGGTGTCGCTACGGGGTATCGCGGCCTACGAGTTGCAAGCAACTCTACGTCTCGCGACTTCGGCTAACGCCGAAGGTGCTTCGCACTCACCCCTCCACGACACCTCCGCTCGGCCCTTCTGGTTAACGGGGCAGGTAGATCAAAAGCAAGATCAAAAGCAAAAGCAAAAGAGCGGTGCTTACTGACTCACCGTGGTCCAAAAGCAAGAGCGCAGCGAATTGTGCTCTTGATCTTGATCCACCCGCCCCGTTAACCAGAAGGGCCGAGCGTAGGTGTCGTGGAGGGGCTAGCGCGAAGCGCCTTCGGCCGTGGCCGAAGTTGCGAAGCGTAGACTTGGCGAAGCAAGTCGTAGCTCGCAATGCCCCGTAGCGACACCGTAGCGAGGGGACCCGTAGCGAAGCGCAGGGCCCCTGGTGGGGCGAGACCTTTGTGTTCCTTTGGGGCGTTTGCCAAAGGAACCCGCCGTAAGGGCGGAAGGGGCCAGTGGCACCACCACACAAAATGGATAAGCTCACCACCGCCACCGCCACCGCCACCGCCACCGCCACCGCCACCGCCACCGCCACCGCCACCGCCACCGCCACCGCCACCCAAGCCAAACTTTCCCGACAATCCGTAAAGAACCAATTTTAAGGCGAGGCTCTGGGGCGTGGGTTGTGGCAGGGCATAAAGAAAAAGGACCGCTATCACCCCCATCGGTGGTAGCGGCCAAGCGGGAAAATTCGGGGTGGTTGATCGCGGGGCAAACGCGCTTCAGGAGCGCGCTTGCCCCGCGAAAGCGCTTACTGCTGCAACACCGTGGCCTGGTTGCGGTCACCAAACTGCTGGACGGTGGCCGTCATGCTCGCACCACTCTGATCGACCATGGCCTGGTTACCCGAGCCGCCCTGGGTCACGTAGGCAACGTTGACGCCATCGGTCTGGGTGATGGTGGCTTTGTTGTTGTCGCCATACAGCTGCCAGGTGTAGCTCTGGTTGCCGGTGCCGGACTGGTCCAGCTTGATGTTGTTGTTCACGCCAATGCTGGTACCGGCGGCATAGTTGTCGTTGCCGCGCTGGTCGGCGATCAGCAAGTTGTCGCTGCCGTTCTGATCGAAGTACAGCTCGTTGTTGACGTCGGCCTGGATCACTTCGACAACGTTGTCCTTGCCGTTCTGGTTCAGGCGCGCCACTTGGTTGGTGTCCTTCTGGGTCAGGTTGGCGCTGTTGCCCATGCCGGACTGGTTGATCTCGGCGCGTTGACCGCTGCCGAACTGGCCACCCTTCTTGTCGCCTTTCCAGTTGCTGGCCAGGACCGTGTTGCCTGTACCGGAGGAGGTGACCGAGAGCACATGGTTTTCGCCGGTCTGGTAGGTGTAGCTGAGGTTGCCCGAACCCGATTGCACCAGCGTGGAGAGCGATCCGATCGCCTCAAACTGATCGGCATACAGGGCGTTGAGGTCGCCAACCTGGAAAACGCTGGTGACGTTGTTGCTACCGTAGCTCTGGTCGACGACGCTTTCGTTGGTCTGGCCGATCTGGGTGATGGTTGCCTCACTTCTGAGCTGGGAGTCCTGCCAGACTTCGGTGGAGTTGCCCTTGTCGATCTGGTTGATGGTGACGGTACCGCCCTGGCCGTCGCGCTGGTCGCCATAGGCCCAGTTGTCGTCGCCGGTCTGGTAGATGCCGATCTGCCCGCTGTTGTGGGTGATATGTTCGGAAGCGGCATAGTTGTTGGTGCCCGCCTGGATGATCAGCGCACTGTTGATGCCGCTGGTGGCCAGGGTGGGGTTCAGTTGCTCGGCAAAGGCGCGGTTGTCGTTGCCGTACTGCTGGGTGGTGGCCTGGCTACTGGTCTGGGCGTCCTGGTAGACGAACGAGAAGTTGCCGTTGCCTTCCTGGGTCTGCAGGGACTGGTTCTCGATGCCCAGGGACTGGCTGGCGTGGGTGTTGCTGGTGGTGCCGGATGATTGCTGGTTGATCTGGCTGCCGAACTCGTACAGTTGCTCGGCATAGCCTGCGTTGTAGTCACCCACAGTGCTCTGGTTGATGGTGCTGTCGCCACCTTGCTGAACGGCCATGTGGTTGTTGCCCACGCCGACCTGGTTCTGGGTGGCAGTGCTCTTGGGAGCGGCTGTCTGTTTGACTTCGGCAATGTTTTCGGTGCCGGTCTGGTTCTGGGTGGACTGGCTGTCGGCCATGACCTGGCCGGCAAGGGCCAGAACAATGGCGGCGCTGAGGGGAGCGAGCTTGAACATGGTGTTGCCTCCAGGTTTAACGGTATTGGTTGACTTGCACGTGCTGCCCGCTACCGGCCTGAATCACGGAGCTTGAGAGCCCCGTACCGGCTTGAACGATGCTGGCACTGTTGCTATTTCCGTATTGCTCGATCTGGGCCCGGTTGTTACTGCCGCTCTGGGTGATCGAAGCGTCGTTGCCGTAACCTTGCTGCGTAATGGTTGCCATCAGGTCACTGCCTTGCTGCAGGATGTACGCCTCCTGTGCCCCGCCGGACTGGACGATCCGGCCCAACAGGGCTTGGCCATCCTGGCCAATGGCGGCGCGGTTGGACTGGCCGTTCTGATCGATCAACGCCTGTTGCCCGGCGGGCAGTGGCAGCATCGACAGCGGTTCGCCCAGGTCACCGCCAACGGCGAGGTCGGCGTTATCCATCAGGTCATCGGCCAGGGCGGCCTGACCGATCAAGGTCAGGCAAAGCAGTAGGCTGGTCAGGCGCGCCATGGTCGTTTCTCCTGTTGTTGCCGGTTACTGCACGGTGACCGGCACGGTACGAACGGTGCCCTGACTACTGCGGATGGTCGCCGTCGGTGCCGAGGTCGGCACCACCGTCGTGCTGTTGCTCAGGTACAGGTCGAGCATTCGACCGTGGGTATCCCGATGCCAGGCGGCGAGGTAGGGCCCAGGGGCTACTGCATACGGCGCGGCCTGGGCCGGTGCCTGGATCCGTAAAGCCAGCGTGTGGGGTGGACGGTGCATGAGTCTTCCCTCTTGCAATCGAGCCCATGGGCGTGGGGCCTTTGCAGGAAGCTCGGCAAGTTCCATACCAATGTTGTCAAACACGCCAAACGCGAGGGCTACAGGGCCGTCGGGGGTGTTTTCGGCGTGTCAGTGGCCGGGGCCGATGACCCAGGGTTGGGGGCGATTGGGGGAACAGCACGGGGTAAATTCGGGAACTGGGCTATAACCTTAGAAGTCATCTGCCGGAGTTCGCGATGGACCTGCAATCACGCCTGGATTCGCCACCCCTGCAAGAAACCTCGCACCCCGCCGGTACGGGCAAGCGGCCCTTTAACCTGCTGCGCTGGTATGCCTTTGTCAGCCTGGCGATCATCCTCTCGGTGGCGGTGGGCCTGGGGCTGATTTCCAGCCGCTTCGTGATCAACGAAAGCGTCGAGCGCGATGCGCTGTTGACCGCGCAGTTCATCCAGGCGATCGCCGCGGCCGAGGTACGCCATGTGTCCATTCCCAACGTGCGCACCATGGGCGAATTGCTCGACCCGCGGCTGGACCTGAGCTACCCGGATGTCGATCCCCAGGCCCGGCGCAGCGCCCGGGGCGAGTTTCTCGACCATGTGGCCAACCTGCCCGACATGCTCCTGGCCAACATCTATGCGCCGGATCGCACGGTGATCTGGTCAAGCAACCCGGCGCTGGTGGGCAAGATGATCGAATCCGATGAAGACCTCGATACCGCCTTTGAAAACAAGGTGCGGGTCTCGGCCAGCTACCACGACGTTGACCAGGGGCGCAGCGAGCAGAAGTTCATCACCCCGCCTGAGCAACTGTTCATCGAGAACTACATTCCGCTGTTCGATGCCGATGGCGAGAACGTCACGGCCATGGTGGAGATCTACAAGGAGCCCCGTGACCTGATTCTGCGTATCGAGCGTGGCCTGCTGCTGATCTGGCTGGCCGTCGCAGTGGGCGCGACGCTGGTCTATGGGGGGCTGTTCTGGCTGATGTACCGCGCCAACCGGCAATTGGCGCTGCAGCAAAAGCGCTTGATCAACAACGAAACCTACGTGGCGCTGGGCGAGATGTCGTCAGCGGTTGCCCACAGTCTGCGTAACCCGCTGGCCAGCATCCGCTCCAGCGCGGAACTGGCCCAGGAGTTCGAGGAGGGCCCGGCCCAGAAGAACATTGGCGACATCATCAGCCAGGTCGATCGGATGTCGCACTGGGTTCGCCAATTGCTGCAGTCATTGCGCCCGCTCAACGATGAGCCCGCGCCGGTGGAGCTGGAACGGGTCCTGCAAGACAGCCTGCAGGCCTTCTCCCTGCCTCTCAAGCGCCAGGGCATCGTGGTCCAGGTAGACCCGCTGGCGGGTGTGCAGGTGTTCAGCCAATCGGTATTGCTGGGGCAGATCTTCAACAGCCTGATCGCCAACGCGCTGGAAGCGATGGCCGAAGGCGGCACCTTGCGCATCGAGCAGGTCAGCCTTAACCGCAAGACCTTGATCCTGCGCGTGTGTGACAGTGGCAAGGGCATGACCGAGGAGCAGCTGCACATGGCCATGAAGCCTTTTTTCACCACCAAGCAAGGCGGATTGGGCGTGGGCCTGGTGCTGGTCAAGCGGATCATGGAGCGCTTCGGTGGCGCAGTGCGGCTGACCAGCAGTGAAGGCGAGGGCACCTGCGTACAATTGACCTTCCGCGTGGTTCACCTGCTGCCTGCCAGCTGACGACATTCCCCCTTCTTTTACCCGACCTTTACCCGACTCTGGGGCAAAAATTCCCCAGGTTTATCTGATGCTGTTTATTAGGTAGTGCGCATAAGTCATTGAAAGTACATGCATGTCTTGAAGCGTTTGGCCGAGTAATTGCAGTTCGACATTGCCTGGCCATCAAACTGGTTGAGAGATCATGACCACGCGCCAGGGGGCACTGGAGCAGGTGCGAGGCCCGGCGGCCGGGGTGTTTGAAGTCCAGTAAAGGCAAAATACTATCACTGGTCGAAGGGCCATTAAATTTGTTGTAAAACTTCAGGACCTGTCTGAGCTATAAGTTTTAAGAAAATACAGCCCGCCAGGAAAACCCGATGCAGGTGCTGAACAAGAAACTGGCCGATGAGGGCCGCGTCACGCAATCAATACCCGACCGCAACTGGCGCGAGTTCAATCTGCTGCGCTGGTTTTCCGTGGTCAGTCTGTTGATCATCGCCTCGGTGGCGATCGGCCTTGGCTATGTCTCGACGCGCTTCGTCGTCAACGACAGCGTCGAGCGCGATGCCATGCTCACCGCGCAGTTCATCCAGGCCATGGCCCAGGCTGAAGTGCGGCATTCGCGCATTCCCCCCGGCACCACCATGGCCGAGCTGCTCGACCCGCGCCTGGATGGCCAGCATGCTCACGTCAGTGCCGACCTGGCCGCAGCGACCCGCAGCGAGTTTCTCGATCATGTCGAGCACCTGCCCGACACCTTGCTGAGCAATGTCTATGCCCTGGACCGGACCATCGTCTGGTCCACCAACCCGCAACTGATCGGCAAGAAGATCGACGCCGATCATGACCTCGACGAGTCGTTCAATTCCCAGATGCCGGTGTCGGCCAGCTATCACAAGGCCCATGAGGACCGCGAGGAACAGAAGTTCCTGCGCGAGCCCGAGTACCTGTTCATCGAAAACTACATCCCCATGTTCGACGACAGTGGCACCAAGGTGCTGTCGATGGTCGAGGTGTACAAGGAGCCCCAGGACCTGGTGCGGCGAATCCAGCGTGGCTATGTGCTGATCTGGACCTCGACCCTGCTCGGCGGTGCGCTGATCTACTTCGGCCTGTTCTGGATCGTGCGCCGCGCCGCCAGCATGCTGCAGACCCAGCAACGGCAACTTGTGGCCAGCGAAACCTTCGTCGCCCTGGGCGAAATGTCCTCGGCCGTCGCCCACAGCCTGCGCAATCCCCTGGCCACCATTCGCTCCAGCGCCGAGCTCGCCCAGGAGATTGCCAGCAGCCAGTCGCAGAAGAACATTGGCGACATCATCAGCCAGGTCGACCGTATGTCACGCTGGGTGCGCGAGCTACTGGTGTCGTTGCGGCCGCTGAAGGATGATGCCGAAGCGGTCGAGCTGGTGGCTGCCGTCGAAGACACCTGCAATGCTTTCACCCAGCAGATCGAGCGCAACAAGGTACAACTGCAGGTCAGCCTGCCGCCCTCGGCACAGGTGGTCAGCCAGCCGGTGTTGCTCACCCAGATCCTCAACAGCCTGTTTTCCAACGCCCTGGAGGCCATGCCCGGCGGCGGGCAACTGACCCTGGAGGTCGTTGAGCTCGCCAGTGAACGCAAGGTCCAGCTAACCTTGAGTGATACTGGCAAAGGCATGAGCCAGCAGCAGGAGCGCATGGTCTTCAAGCCGTTTTTTACCACCAAGCAGGGCGGCCTCGGGGTCGGCTTGGTGTTGGTCAAGCGCATCATGGAACGATTTGGCGGCTCGATTACCTTGAGCAGCCGCGAGGAGGAAGGAACCCGCGTATGCCTGATCTTTAATGTTGCGTCGGGAGGGGACCATGGAGCACAGCATCCTGGTAGTTGAGGATGATGAAATCCTCGCTGAGAACATCCAGACCTATCTGGAGCGTAAAGGCTTTGAGGTCACCGTTTGCCACAGCGCCGAGCAGGCGCTGGAGCAGTTGCAACAGTGCCAGCCAGATGCAGTCCTGACCGATAACTCGCTGCCTGGGATGAGCGGCCATGAGTTGCTCAAAGCGCTGACGGTACGGGCGCCGGAGCTCAAGGTGATCATGATGACCGGCTACGGCAACGTCGAGGATGCCGTGCTGGCGATGAAAGAGGGTGCGTTCCATTACCTGACCAAACCGGTGGTGCTGGCAGAGCTCAAGCTGATGCTCGACAAGGCCCTGGCGGCCGAGCGCATGGAGCGCACGCTGTCGTTCTACCAGGAGCGCGAGGCGCAGAAATCCGGCGGCCAGGCATTGATCGGCGAATCGCCGGCCATGCTCGGGCTCAAGCACACCCTCACGCAATTGCTCGACGCCGAACGGCGCATGGCCAGCGGTGACCTGCCGCCGGTGCTGGTGGAAGGCGAAACCGGTACCGGCAAGGAACTGGTGGCCCGTGCCCTGCATTTTGACGGCGCTCGCAGCAAAGGGCCGTTTATCGAGTTCAACTGCGCATCCATTCCCGCCAACCTTCTGGAGGCGGAACTGTTCGGCCATGAAAAGGGCGCATTCACCGATGCCAAGGACCGTCGGGTTGGCCTGGTGGAAGCGGCCGATGGCGGCACCCTGTTCCTGGACGAAATTGGCGAAATGGACCTGGTGTTGCAGGCCAAGCTGCTCAAATTGCTGGAAGACCGCACCATCCGCCGTATCGGTGCGGTCAAGGAGCGCAAGGTCGATCTGCGCATCATCAGCGCGACCAACTGCAACCTTGAGCAAATGGTGCAGCAGGGCAAGTTTCGTCGCGACCTGTTCTTCCGCCTGCGCATCATCTCGATCAAGGTGCCCAGGCTCTACGCCCGGGGCGAAGACATCCTGCTGCTGGCCCGGCACTTCCTGGCCCTGCACGGCAAGCGCTATGGCAAGACGCACCTGTACTTCAGCCCCGAGGCCGAGGAGTTGATGCTCAACTACAGCTGGCCGGGCAACGTGCGTGAGCTGCGCAACATGCTCGAACAGACCGTGCTGCTTGCACCGGACGAGGAGATCGCCCCGCATCAGCTCAATGTGTGCATGAGCCTGGTAGACGAACCACTGGATCTGCCGATGGCGCCTGTCAACGTTCATGAACTGCAAGGCAGCGCAGAAATACCGGGCACCACCAGCTTGCCGGAGGTGGAGCGCGACATGGTCCGCAAGATGCTCGACCGTACCGACTGGAACGTCACCAAGTCGGCACGGTTGCTGGGCTTGAGCCGGGACATGCTGCGCTACCGTATCGAGAAACTCGGCTTGACCCGCCCAGACAAACGCCAGTGGTAGGAGCGGGCTTGCCCCGCGATTGCGATCTGCCAGTCACATCGCCATCGCGGGGCAAGCCCGCTCCTACGTCTAGTAGCTGCCGGTGCTTTGATCGTCTTTCTCTGACCCTGTCCCATCACTGGGCTCACGCCGGGTGCCGTCGGTTTCGACGCCACCCTGACGGCCGTTGTCGTTGCCCTGGGTGCGGGGGTCGGTGCCGTTGGGCAGCGGGGTATCGGTGGGGTTGGTACCGGTGTTGACCCCCGGCAGCGCCGGTGTCGCCGGGGCCGTGTCGGGGTTGGGGTTGGTGGGGCCTGTGCTGCCGGCAAAGGCCTGGGCGCCGAGCAAGGCGCTGAAGATCAGGGCGGCAAGTGTGGTGCGGGTCATGGCCAAACTCCTTTTCATGAGCTGTCCAGACATTGGGCCGTCGCGCTCACCCCGGGTGCGATGCAGACGACCAGCGGTGCTACTCACGCCCGCGCATGAAGAACCCCGCGACATACTTGCGGAAGGTATCCAGGCTCTTGAAGTCGGCATAGCGCTTGAACGTCTCGGCTTCGGGCTCCGGCCCCAGCGGCTGCTCGGTCAGTGATATCGACAGCACCCGGTCCTGGTCGGCACTTAGCACCAGGGTATCCATGCCCTGGCTGCCGATCACCGGGCGGCGCATGATCACCCGCACGCCCTTGCTGGCCATCCAGTCGATCAATGAGACGAGCATCTTCAGCGGCTCGCGTTCCTCATCGCGATACACCGGGAAAAACTGACCGCGCGACAGCACCGGCACGCTGGCGACATGGATCAGTTCATAGAAGTGGCTGCCGGCGGTGGCGGGGGAGTAGATCGCCAGGGCCAGCAACGGCCCCGGGGTCTTGCTGCCACCCCAGAGCAGGTGATGGCCCTGGAAATCGAAGCCGTCTTCGCTGCGCTCGTTGAACACCTTGCGGGTCTTGATCTGGTTGACGCAGTCGAGCATCAGGCCGTAGCGGCGATGGTTGCCAAAGGCGCTGGAGTCACGCAGCCGGGCCTTGAGCATCATCATGTGCTTCATGTCCAGGCGGGTTTCCAGGTAGTTGCTGGCCGGAACCCGTTCGATCAGCGGGTAGCGGCTGGCCACGTTGCGCAGTTCGGCGAACTGGCCGGTGAGGTCCTTTTTCAGGTGGGTGGCGTAGACATTCAGGCCGCTGGCCTCGATCAGGGTCAAGAGCAGCGACAGCAGGCGCTGCTGCTCGCGCTTCTCACCGCTGCTGCCCTCCTGCTGGCCCGCAGAAGTGCTGGCACGGGGAAAGTCACCCAGTAGGCGCAATGGCGTGTCGGGCGCGAGCCAGGCGGCGGGCACGCTGTCGTTTTCCTCGGCACGGCCGGCCTCGCGCTCATCCTTGATGAAGGCGCAGTCGGGGTCATGCTCGGCGGTACCGGGATTGTTCTTGAGGAACAGCGTGCCGGTGTGGCTGTTGAGGTTGACGTTGAGCACCGGCATTGCCCGTGGCAGGCAATCACACGCCAGCCAGTGCCCGGCGGCGCGGATCTTCAGCAGCAGTTGATTGGCTTGCAACAGGCGCGGGCCTTCCAGGCTGCCCTGCGCAAATCCACGCAGCAGTTCGTCTTCGGCGGGGGTGAGGGTGCGCACCAGCGCGGCGTTCTTCTCGATGATTCTCATGGACAATCCTGGCCAGCCTTCCTGTGCCTGCCACCTTAATGCAAAGCCCGGCTGGCGACCATTCGCCTGCCGGGCTTTCGCGGTTACTGCCCGCCGAACAGTTTTGCGGCGCGGGCGCGGATTTCTTCCACCGAGAGGTCTTCCTTGTGGGTGGAGATGAACCAGAGGTTGCCGAACGGATCTTTCAGGGTGCCGCTGCGGTCGCCGTAGAACTGGTCTTGCACGGCACTGACCTGGGTGGCCCCGGCCTTGAGCGCCTGGGCATAGCGGGCATCGACATCCTCGACATACAGGTGCAGGCCAATGGCGGCGCCGCCCAGCGACTGGCTGCTGGTCAGCCCGCCGGCCTGATCGCAAGGGTCGGCAAGCATGATCGAGGAGTCGCCGATCTTCAGCTCCGCATGGCCTACACGCCCGTCGGGCGCGTCGAGGCGAAACATTTCGACCGCACCGAAGGCGGCCTTGTAGAAGTCGATGGCTTTGGCGGCATCCTTGATGCCGAGGTAGGGGGTGATGCTGTGTTGTCCTTCGGGGATTGGTTTGACGGCCATTTTATGGATCCTCCTTAAAGCGCCGTGGGTGAATGGCGCGAAACTGTATGTTTGTACAGTTTCGGCTATTCGGCAAATCAAAACCCTCGGCGCTGGACGGACGGCAACTAGAAAATGTAGTCGGTGGTCAGGAAGCTCGAATCGCGGTTGCGGATGATGTCGCTGATCAGTTGCTTGTTGCTCTCCTGGAACTTGGTGGCCACCAGGGTGCGGATCGAGAACACCCGCAGCGCATCGTGAACCGAGAGGGTGCCTTCGGCGGAGTTCTTGCGCCCGTTGAACGGGTAGGTGTCCGGACCACGCTGGCACTGGGCGTTGAGGTTGATACGCCCGACCTGGTTGGCGAAGGTGTCGACCAGGCGCCCGACCTCGGCCGGGTTGGTGCCGAAGATGCTCAGTTGCTGGCCGAAATCCGAGTCGAGCACGTAGTCGATCACCGTTTGCAGGTCGCGGTAAGGCACCACCGGCACCACCGGGCCGAATTGCTCTTCCTGGTACACGCGCATCCGCGCATTCACCGGGTACAGCAGTGCCGGGTAGAAGAACGAACCACGGCTGACACCGCCGCCTTCGTTGATGACCCGGGCGCCTTTGTCGAGGGCATCGGCCACCAGGCCATTGAGGTAGTCGATCTTGCCGGCCTCGGGCAGCGGCGTCAGGCTCACGCCCGGCTCCCACGGCATGCCGGGCTTGAGGGCAGCCAGCTTGCGCTGGAACTTGTCGAGAAAGCGGTCGACCACCGCCTCGTGCACGAACAGGATCTTCAGCGCCGTGCAACGCTGGCCGTTGAACGACAGCGCCCCCGTGACCGCTTCGTTGACGGCGTTATCCAGGTCGACCTCGGGCAATACGATCCCCGGGTTCTTGGCGTCCAGGCCCAGCGCCGCGCGCAGGCGGTGCGGGCGCGGGTGAAGCTTTTTCAGGTCGCTGGCGGCCTTGTTGGTACCGATGAAGGCGAACACATCAATCTTGCCGCTGGCCATCAGCGCACTGACGGTTTCGCGGCCGCGGCCATAGATGACGTTGATCACGCCCGCCGGGAAGCTGTCGCGGAACGCTTCGAGCAATGGGCGAATCAGCAGCACGCCGAACTTGGCCGGTTTGAACACCACGGTGTTGCCCATGATCAGCGCCGGGATCAGGGTGGTGAAGGTCTCGTTGAGCGGGTAGTTGTAGGGGCCCATGCACAGCGCCACACCCAGGGGCGCGCGGCGAATCTGGCCGAGGGTGTCCTGCTCCAGTTCAAAGCGGCTGGAGCGCCGGTCCAGTTCCTTGAGCGCGCCGATGGTGTCGACGATGTAGTCGCAGGTACGGTCGAATTCCTTTTCCGAATCCTTGAGGTTCTTGCCGATCTCCCACATCAGCAGCTTGACCACGGCGCTACGTTGTTCACGCATCCTGGCCAGGAAGGTTTCGACGTGTTGGATACGCTCGGCAACGCGCATCGTCGGCCAGGCGCCGCGGCCCTTGTCGTAGGCGTGCACGGCGGCGTCCAGGGCGGTGAGGGCGGTGTCGGCATCGAGCAGCGGCGTTTTGCCGAGGATCACTTGGGTTTCCTCGTTGCCTTGCTTGAGCCAGACCGGGCTGCGCACCGTGGCCAGGGGCCCGTCCCAGCGCTGCAACTGGCCGTTGACCAGGTACTCCGTTTGCTCCAGCGGCTCGCCCAGGCGGTACGCCTCGGGGATCTCGTTGGCAGTGGGAAACAGCGAATCGAGCAGACGGTCCATGGGCGCAGCACCTCTTTTTCTAGGTTGGGTGAAACGTTTCAGTTCGAGCATAACGCCAGCGCGCTAAAAAAAGCCAGCCTCGCTCAATATTGCGTCCGGTGCGCCGATAAAGCGTAAAGCCTGCGCAAATAACGGACCTATGAGCACAAGAATCCTTGCACTAGATGACAGTCTGGTCCTGCCCAGGCGTCTGCGGTCCACCTTCAATCGGCTGCTGCCGATCGGTTTTGCCCTGATTGGCATCGGTTTGTCGGTGGCGCTCGGGCGCCTGGATGTGCAGCGCCAGGAAAGTGAAGTGATCGCCAACGCCGGTGCCCGCCTGTCAGGCGTGCGTGCGGCCCTGGAGGCCCAGTTGCGTTCGGCGTTTGGCGAGACCGAAGGCATCGCCCAACTGATCAGCGCGGACGGGCAGATCACCCCCGAGCACTTTCACGACATGGCCCGCCAGGCCATCGCCTCGGTCCCGCACATTCGCCATATCTCCATCGCGCCGGGCGATGTGGTGGCCGATGTCTACCCGCTGCGCGGCAACCAGAGCCTCGTCGGTGTCGACTACCGTCACCTGCCGGAGCAATACCCGCTGTTGCAGCGGGCGCGAGAGCACTACAGCCCGGTGCTGGCCGGGCCGTTGCAGCTGTACCAGGGCGGGCGCGGGCTGATCTACCGGCGACCGGTGTTTCTCAAGGGCCATAAAGGCGTGAAGCTGTACTGGGGCAATGTCTCCATCGTTGCCGATATAGACCGCCTGCTGAGCGCCGCGGGGCTGGACCTGGACCCGGGCTTCGAGCTGGCCCTGCGCGGTGCCGACGGCCAGGGTGCCGTGGGCGGGATGATCTGGGGTGATCCGCTGTTGTTCGAGCGCCATCCGGTCACCGTCAATGTCGATGTGCCCGGCGGGCTCTGGCAGTTGGCGGCCAGCCCCTTGGGTGGCTGGCCGTCGATGAGCCTGTTCGCATCGCCGCTGTTCCTGTTCGCCTTGACCTGCACCGGGCTGTTCAGCCTGTTCGTCGCCCAGCTCAACCGCAGCAACCACCTGATCAATGTGCGCAATCGCGAGCTCAAGCAGTCCCAGGCGCAACTTGAGCGGCTGGCGCACTATGACGCCATCACCGGCTTGCCCAATCGACTGCTGTTCCAGCAGCGCTTGTGCAGCGCCCTCGTCGAGACCGAGTCGCTGGCCGTGCTGTTGCTGGACATTGATGGCTTCAAGCAGGTGAACGACAGCCTCGGCCATCACATGGGCGATCTGCTGTTGCAGCAGGCGACGGCACGCTTTGCGCAGATGATCGACCCGGGGGATTGCGTGTGCCGCCTGGGCGGCGATGAGTTCGCCTTCTTTCTGGCCGGCAGCGAGGCGTCCTGCGTGGCCCGGGTGCGGGCCGTGCTGCAGACCCTGCAACAGCCCTTCGAGCTCAACGGCAACACGGCCCTGGTCACCGGCAGCATTGGTTTGGCCTGGTACCCGGTTCACGGGCACAGCGACGATGAACTGCTGCGCCATGCCGACACGGCGATGTACGCCGCCAAGGAAAGCGGCCGCAATGCCTGGCGCCGCTATCACCCCGACATGACCCTGCGCCTGCAGCAGCAACTGTGCCTGGAGCGCGCCCTGCGGCGTGCCTTGCAGCACAACGAATTCGAGCTGTGGTACCAGCCCAAGGTCGATCTGTTCAGCGGCCGTGTCGAGGGCGCCGAGGCACTGCTGCGCTGGCATGACCCCGAACACGGGCTGGTGTCGCCGGCCGAGTTCATTCCCCTGGCCGAGCGCAGCGGGCTGATCATCCCCTTGGGCGAGCGGGTGCTGGAGCTGGTGTGCGCGCAGCTGGCGGCCTGGCGCAGTGCCGACTGCCTGCCTGGCCCGGTGGCGATCAACGTCGCGGCCCTGCAGATCGAGCGCAGCGATTATGTCGCCAGCCTGACCCAGGCCTTGCAGCGCTTCGATCTGCAACCGAGCATGCTCGAAGTGGAGATCACCGAAAGCCTGCTGATGGAAAGCCAGCAACATGCCTGTGCGGTACTGGCGCAGTTGCAGCAGTTGGGCGTGGCCACGGCGGTGGACGACTTCGGCACCGGCTACTCGTCGCTGGCGTACCTGAAGATGCTGCCGATCGACCACTTGAAGATCGATCGCGCTTTCATCAAGGACCTGCCGGGCGATGACGATGACGTGGCGATCACCCGGGCGATCATCGACCTGGGGCACGCCCTGGGGTTTCGCATCACGGCCGAAGGCATTGAAACCCGCCAGCAATACGAGTTCTTGCGCAACGCCGGCTGCGACCAGGGGCAGGGCTACCTGATCGGCCGGCCCATGCCGGCGCAGCAGTTCGATCAATGGTTGCGCACGGCCCAGGTGGAGCGCGAACGGCTGATTTGAGGTTCTTCACGGATTTACGGGTTTGATGTTCTTTGTGGCTTTGTGGCTTGTGGCTTTGTGGCTTTTAGTGCTGCGGGCTTATCCGTTTGCCAAGGCGGCGCCGAGTCACCTTTGCGCCCTTACGGCGCCTTACTTTTTTTCAGTCGAAAAAAAAAGTAAGCAAAAAATTCTGGCCCCACCAGGGGCCCTACGCTTCGCTACGGGTCCCCTCTTCGCTCGGGTCCCCTCTCTCCGGTGCCGCTACGGGGTATCGCGGCCTACGACTTGCTTCGCCAAGTCTACGTCTCGCGACTTCGGCTAACGCCGAAGGTGCTTCGCACTCACCCCTTCGCAACACCTCCGCTCGGCCCTTCTGGTTAACGGGGCAGGTAGATCAAAAGCAAGATCAAAAGCAAAAGATCAAAAGCAAAAGATCAAAAGCAAAAAAGCGGTGCCTACTGATTCACCGGGGTCCAAAAGCAAGAGCGCAGCGAATTGTGCTCTTGATCTTGATCCACCCGCCCCGTTAACCAGAAGGGCCGAGCGTAGGTGTCGTGAAGGGGCTAGCGCGCAGCGCCTTCGGCGAATGAAGTTGCGAAGCGTAGAGTTGCTTGCAAACTCGTAGCTCGCAATGCCCCGTAACGACACCGTAGCGAGGGGACCCGGAGCGAAGCGCAGGGCCCCTGGTGGGGCGAGAATTTTTTGCTTACTTTTTTTTTCGACTGAAAAAAAGTAAGCCGCCGTAAGGGCGGAAGGGGCCAGTGGCCCCACCACACAAAATGGATAAGCTCACCACCGCCACCGCCACCGCCACCGCCACCGCCACCGCCACCGCCACCGCCACCGCCACCGCCACCGCCACCCCCACCCAAGCCAAACTTTCCCGACAATCCGTGATGAACCTGATTTGAGCCTTACGCCGGCGTGTGCAGGGTGCGGAAGCTGCCTGCCTCTTCCACCAGCCAGTCGTGCACCGCCCGCACCCCCGGACGCGCCAGGCCGCCGGGCGGGTAGTGCAGTACATAGCGCTTGTGGTTGGCGATGGCCGAGCCGAACGGCACGATCAGCGCGCCGCGCTCGAGCTCGTCGTTGAGCAGGGTGCGCCGGGCAATCGCCACGCCAATCCCGGCAATGGCCGCCTCGATGGTCAAGTGGTTGCGATTGAAGGTATGGCCGCGGCGCACATCCAGGCCGCCGGCGCCGATTCCCTGCAAGTAGAACTCCCATTCCGCGTACTCGGAACTGCCGCGCCAGGCGGTGATGTCGTGCAGCAAGGGGTAGTAGGCAAGGTCCGCCGGGCCGTGCAGCGGCGGGCGGCCGCGAAGCAGGGCCGGGGAGCAGACCGGGAAGATCTGTTCGTCGAGCAGCGGCGTCGAGTGCATGCCCGGGTAGCTGCCGTCATTGAGGTCGATGGCCAGGTCGAAGTCGCCTTCGTGCAGGGCCTGGCTGCTGTCTTCGGCCACCAGGCGCAGTTGAATGTCCGGGTAGCGTTGCTGCAGGCGCGGCAGGCGCGGGGTCAGCCACTTGGCCAGGAAGGAAGGGATCGAGCGCAGGCGCAGCGTGCCGCGAATCTCGCCGGCATCCAGGCGGCGCAGCTCGGTATCGATGCTGCCGTAGGCTTCGCTGACGGTCTGCGCCAGACGCTGGCCTTCGGCCGTCAGCTCCACGCCACGGGCGCGGCGCAAGAACAGGCGAAAGCCCAGGCGCTCTTCCAATTGTCGGATTTGTTGGCTCACCGCACCGGGGGTGATGTGCAGTTCTTCGGCGCAGCGGGTGAACGACAGGTGCCGCGCCGCACAGGAAAACACGTGGAGCCAGACGTACATCTGGCCATTCATCTGTCGTCTCATCGTTTAGTACTGCTAAAGGCTTGCTTAGAAAGATTCGTTGGTCAATGCCACGGTGACCGGGCAGTATCGCGCAACTTCGCGACACCCATCAATTTTTTCACAACGCCGCAGAGTGACAGTCGTCGCTTTAGCGTGCAGGCATTAGCATGGCTATCAGTGTTTTCGACCTTTTCAAAATTGGCATCGGGCCCTCCAGCTCCCATACCGTTGGCCCGATGCGGGCGGCTGCCACCTTTGCCCAGGCCCTGCGCGAGCAGGGTGTTCTGGAGCAGGTGAGCCGGGTGGAGGTTCGCCTGTACGGCTCGCTGTCGGCCACCGGCGTGGGGCATGCCACTGACCGCGCTTGCCTGTTGGGGCTGATGGGCCAGTGGCCCGACCAGATCGACCCACAGAGCATCGAACCGCGCATTGCCCAGTTGCACGCCAGCCAGACGCTGTTGCTCGACGGCCGCCACGCGATTGCCTTCGCATGCAGCCGTGACCTGCTGTTGCTGGACGAAAGCCTGCCGTACCACCCCAATGCCATGACCCTGGAAGCCAGCAGCGACCACGGCTGCTTGCTGCAGCAGACCTACTACTCGGTGGGCGGCGGGTTTATCGTCGAGGCCGCGCAGATCGGCCAGGCGGATGAAAGTGCCGCGCAGGTGCAGTTGCCGTACGACTTCGACAGCGCCGCCCAGCTGCTGGCGCTGTGCAAGCAGCACGGGCTGCGGGTCAGCGAGCTGATGATGGCCAACGAGCGGGCCTGGCGTCCGGAGGCTGAAGTGCGCGGCGGCCTGCTCAAGCTCTGGGCGGCCATGCGCGAGTGTGTCGACAACGGCTTGCGCAACGAAGGCATCCTGCCGGGCGGGCTGAACGTCAAGCGCCGCGCCGCCAAGTTGCACCGCAGCTTGCAGGAGTTGGGCAAGCCCAACGTGATCGGCTCGACCCTGAGCGCCATGGAGTGGGTCAATCTGTTTGCGCTGGCGGTCAACGAAGAGAACGCCGCGGGCGGGCGCATGGTGACTGCGCCCACCAACGGCGCCGCGGGCATCATCCCCGCCGTGCTGCACTACTACATGAAGTTCAACCCCGATGCCTGCGACAACGACGTCGTCGACTTCCTGCTCAGCGCCGCAGCCGTGGGCATCCTGTGCAAGAAGAACGCGTCGATCTCGGGTGCCGAAGTGGGCTGCCAGGGCGAGGTGGGGTCTGCCTGCGCCATGGCCGCGGCGGGGCTGGCCGACGTGCTGGGCGCAACCCCCATGCAAGTGGAAAACGCCGCTGAAATCGCCCTTGAACACAACCTGGGCCTGACCTGCGACCCGGTCGGCGGGCTGGTCCAGGTGCCCTGCATCGAGCGCAACGCCATTGCTGCGGTCAAGGCCATCAACGCCGTGCAGATGGCCTTGCGCGGTGATGGTGAACACTTCATCTCGCTGGACCGGGTCATCCGCACCATGCGCGACACCGGTGCCGACATGCACGCCAACTACAAGGAAACCTCTCGCGGCGGCCTGGCGGTAGCCTTCGTCGAGTGCTGAACCCGTAGGAGCGGGCTTGCCCCGCGATAGCGATTGGGCAGATACACCGCTATCGCGGGGCAAGCCCGCTCCTACACAGCTAGTTATTCATACGCAACAAAAACAACTACAAGGCAATATCGATGACTGATGTAAACACCACCACCCTGACGGGTGCGCAAACGGCTGCGCCGGTACGCAGCAACGCCTGGAACCGCCATGACACCACCTGGGTGCTGGGCCTGTACGGCACCGCCATTGGTGCCGGTACCCTGTTCCTGCCGATCAACGCCGGGGTAGGGGGCTTCTGGCCGCTGCTGGTGCTGGCGCTGCTGGCCTTCCCGATGACCTTTTATGCGCACCGTGGCTTGACCCGCTTCGTGCTCTCGGGCAAGCGCGGCGCCAGTGAAGACATTACCGAAGTGGTCGAGGAGCACTTTGGCGTCGGTGCCGGCAAGCTGATCACGCTGCTCTACTTCTTCGCCATCTTCCCGATCCTGCTGGTGTACAGCGTGGCGCTGACCAACACCCTGAGCAGCTTCATGGAGCACCAGTTGCACATGGCCCCGCCACCCCGGGCGGTGCTGGCCTTGCTGCTGATCTGCGGCCTGATGATCGTGGTGCGCAGCGGCCAGGGCATCATCGTCAAGGTCATGAGCCTGCTGGTCTATCCCTTCGTCGCCGCGTTGCTGTTGCTGGCCCTGAGCCTGATCCCGAACTGGAACGGCGCCTTCTTCGCCCAGGCCAGCGAAGGCATGCCCCTGGACCTGTTCTTCAAGACCCTGTGGCTGGCGATTCCGGTGATGGTGTTTTCCTTCAATCACTCGCCGATCATCTCGGCCTTTGCCGTTGACCAGAAGCATCGCTACGGCGAGCAGGCCGATGCCAAGAGCGGCAAGATCCTCGCCAGTGCCCACGTGATGATGGTGCTGACGGTAATGTTCTTCTGCTTCAGCTGCGTACTCGCCCTGAGCCCGGCCGACCTGGCCGCCGCCAAGCAACAGAACATCTCGATCCTGTCGTACCTGGCCAACCACTTCCAGACGCCGGTGATTGCCTTTGTCGCGCCGCTGATTGCCCTGGTCGCCATCACCAAGTCGTTCCTGGGGCACTACATCGGTGCCAGCGAAGGGTTCCAGGGCCTGATCATCAAGAGCCTGCGCAGCCGTGGCAAGCAACTGTCGGCCAAACGCCTGGAGCAAATGACCGCCTTGTTCATGGTGCTGGCCTGCTGGGCGGTGGCCACCCTCAACCCGAGCATCCTCGGCATGATCGAGAACCTTGGCGGGCCGATCATTGCCTGCCTGCTGTTCCTGATGCCGATGTGCGCCGTGCACAAGGTGCCGTCGCTGCGTAAATACTCGGGCAAGCTGTCCAATGTGTTCGTGGTGCTGATCGGCCTGATCACCCTGTCGGCGATTCTCTACTCCTTCCTCGCCTGATCCACGGTGGCGCCGGGGGAGCACCACCCCCGGCGCTGCGAATGCAAGGCCATGCACTACGCTGTAGCGGATACTTCGCAGGAGCGATGGCCATGCACACAATCGTGATTGCAGACGAGCAACCTTTGCTGCGCGCCGCCGTGCAGGCCTTGCTCGACGCCCAGGGCCACCAGGTGGTGGCGGCCCTGGACAACGGCGCCGATGCCCTGCAACAGGCGCTGGCCCTCAAGCCCGCGCTGCTGATCCTGGACCTTGCGCTGCCCCGGCTGGGCGGGCTGGAAGTGATCCGCCGCCTGCATCAACGGCAAAGCTCCACCCGCACCCTGGTCCTCACCGCGCAAAGTACCGAGCACATCGCCGGCCTGTGCCTGCAGGCGGGCGCTTCGGGGTTTGTCAGCAAGCTTGAGGGGGTGGAGGAGCTCGGTGAAGCGGTGCGTACCTTGCTTCATGGCCATGCGTGGTTTCCGGTCAGAAGCCTGGGCAGCGTTGCCGCACCGCAAGGCCTGCAAGCCGAAGACGAGCAACTGCGCAACCTGTCCCCGCGGGAGCGTACTGTGCTGCAGTACCTGGTCAATGGTCGCAGCAACAAGGACACCGCCGACGAGCTGAACCTGAGCGACCGTACGGTCAGTACCTACAAGGCGCGCCTGCTGCAAAAGCTCAATGCCGGCTCGCTTGCCGAGCTGCTGGAAATCGCCTGGCGCGGCGGCTTGCTCGAACGCCTGCCGACCACCGCCAGCGCCTTGCCCGACGAGCACCGCGACCAGTACTTTCACGAACTGTTCGAGGCCATGCCGATGCCGGTGTGCCTGCGCGATGTCGAAGGCTATCTGCTGACCTGCAACCGGCGCTTTCAGGAAGTGCTCGATACCACCCTGGAGCAAGCGGTGGGCAAGCGGGTCATCGACAGCGAACGGGTACCGCCGCAGGAGGCCCTGCAGTTTCACCAGCACTACCTGCAAGCGGTCGCCGCGCAGCAGCCCTACAGCCTCGAACTGGTGATCCACGACCGTGGCCGCAAACGTGCCCTGCATCACTGGGGGGCGCCGTACCGGGATGCACAGGGGGCGCTGGTGGGCATGCTGTGCTCCTTCGTTGACATGACCGAACATGAACAGGCCCTGATCAGCCTGACCCATGCCAATGAGCAGAACCTTGCGGTGAGGCGGGCGCGGTTGATGTTCCTGCACCGGGTTGGCGAGGAGTTCCGGCAGATGCTGGAAATGATCGCCCGGCGCTTGCGCGAGGTGGCCGCCACCTTCGAGGACAGCCCGGCCTTGCAGCAGGCGCGGCACGACACGCGGCAGATACTTGACCGCATCGGCGTGCTGCTGGACCTGGCGGACCTGGAGAGCGGGACACTGCTGCTCAGGCCGCGGGCGACTGACCTGCTGCGCCTGACCCGCGATACGCTGCAGGCGGCCACTGCCGACGGCGTCGTGAGTGCCGAGTGGCAGGCGCCGCAATCGCCGTCCCCAGGCTGGGTCGACCGTGGGCGTTATCAGCAGATTGTCGGCCTGTTGCTCCGCCACTGTGGGCAGTGGGTCGCGGGGCCGTTGCAGGTCACCGCCAGCAGCGCACTGCTGGGGCATGCCGAAATGCTCTGGGAGCTGCGCGTCGGTGCGCGGCAGCCCGATGCACGCCTCGATCCGCCGAGCGATAACCCGCAACCGGCACTGGTGCTGTGCGAGCGCCTGGCGCAATTGATGGGCGGGCAATTGCGCTGGCACTGGCCACCCCAGGGCGGCCATCTTCTGACCTTGCGCCTGCGCCTGCCCCAGGCCACGTTGTAGCTGATCCCCCGCACCCGATCGGGTGGGCGCCTGGTATGGCTTGTAGTGCGCCCCCTACAGCATTCTCATGATCCCCTGATCCCGTACCGCCCCCCGCAAGGCCAATGATCGCCTCAACCCCGCAGCCCCTTCGCTGCGCAGATTGAGGAGATGGTCCATGAAACGTTCCACCCGACTCAGCAGCCCCCAGCGCCTGGCGCTGACGCCTTTGTTCCTGGCCATTGCCCTGGCAGCAGGCGATGCCATGGCCCCTTGCGAGCTGTTCGCCAATGAACTGCCCCAGGGTGGCCAGGTCATTTCGGGCCAAGGCGCCATCAACCAGAGCGGGCCGAACATGCAGATCGACACCAGCACCCCGCGCACCGGGATCAATTGGCAGCGGTTCAGCATCGGCCCCGACAACAAGGTCCATATCCAGCAGCCCGACGGCACCTCGGTGACCCTGAACCGGGTTATCGGCAGTGATCCGTCGAAGATCATGGGCGTGCTCACCTCCAACGGCCAGGTGCTGCTGCTCAACCCCAACGGCATCTGGTTTGGCCCCAACGCCCGGGTGTCGACCAGTGCATTGCTGGCCAGCGCCGGGGTGATCACCGACGAGCAGGCACGCGAGTTCGCCAACGGCGGCAAGCTGGACATCCAGCTCAAGGGCCTGGTGCGCAACGACGGCAAGATCAGCGTGTTCGACAACGGCACCGTGGCATTGCTCGGCGCCCAGGTCGAGAACGCCGGTGTGATTCAGGCGCGCAAAGGCCAGGTCAACCTGGCCACCGGTCCCAGGGCCACTCTCGACTTTCATGGCGACGGCCTGATCAGCCTGGCCGTTGGCGGTTCGCCCGCCGAGGCCAACAGCGTCGACCCCAGCCTCAAGGGTGGCGTCAGCAACAGTGGCCAGATCGAGGTGGGCGAAGGCGTGGTGGCGATGAGTGCCCAGCGCGCCGCCAGGCACCTGGATTCGGTGATCAGTGTCGGTGGCGCCGTGATTGCCGATTCGGTCAGCAATCAGGGTGGCACCATCGTGCTGGGCAACGCCGAGCAGACCCAGGTCGTGGGCAATCTGTCGGCCCAGGGGCGGGACGGTGGCCAGGTCAGCGTACTGGGCGACCAGGTGACGCTGGCCGGCAGCGCCAAGGTCGATGTTTCCGGTAGCGCCGGCAAAGGCGGCACCGCGCTGATAGGCGGCAGCTTCCAGGGCAAAGGCCCGGAGCAGGCGGCCAAGGCCACCCGGGTAGAGAAGGGCGCGCAGCTCAGGGCCGATGGCGCCCGCGAGGGTGGCAAGGTCGTGGTCTGGTCCTCGGGCACTACCGAGTTTGCCGGCAAGGCCAGTGCCAAGGGCGGTATCCAGGGCGGGGTGGTGGAAACCTCGGGCAAGCGCCTGAGCGTCACCGGCGACGCCGCCGTGGATGCCTCCGGCGGCGCAACATCGGGCCTCTGGCTGCTGGACCCGGATCGCATTGACATCGTCGAAGTGCCCACCGGCGATAACGTCAGCAACGCGGTGATCGCCAACAGCCTGGCCAACAACGACGTGCGCATCGAGGCCCGCGAACGCATCAACGTCAACGCCCCGATCGTTGCCCCGGTGGTGGGTAGCGGCAAGACCCTGGCGCTGATTGCCAGTGGCACCGTGGGCAGCGTCACCGACTACGACAGCCAGGGCAGCGGTTCGGCGCTGGACAAAGCCAAGCGCAATGACAGCGGCTCGGTACACATCAACGCGCCGATCCTGCTCAAGGACGGCAACCTGTACATCGCGGCCACCGGCGATGTACGCCTGAACGATCTCTCGACCCCGGCCGACAGTGGCGCAGCGGCCTATGGCAAGCGCGCAATAGTCGATGTCGGCAACGGCACCATCTGGATCAAGACCGCCAACACCGCCTCGGTGATTCAGGATGCCAACACCGCCCTGATCGGCTCCAGGGTGGCCGTGCAGGGCGCCAGTGTCCTGCTCGACAGCGCCCTGAACCATGCCGGCACCCTGGCCGGCCAGGCCAGCAACGGGGTGTTCCAGTTCAACCAGACCAACGCCAGCGGCACGACCACTACCGGTGCCGTGGTGGCGCCGTATTCGGGTGAAAGCATGAATGGCGTCAGCGCCCAGCAGATCAAGTATGTGGGCTTTCAGGACGTCACTGCATCGCCCGGCTCCGGGGTGGACTCACCGGTCAATGTGACCCTGGAGCAGAGCGGCCAGCGCTTTGATTACCTGGTGTTCGAGGCCGCCGGCTTCGTCGGTGCCAACGGCCAGCCCATCGACCCCAACATCCTGATGAACTACCTGGACAGCTCCGACTACCTGGTCAACGGCCTGAGCTTTACCGACAGCCGCGGTGATCACTGGAAACTCATGCCCGATAGCGGCAAAACCGCACTGACCCGGGTCGAGAAAAATGGCGTCGAGGTCGGTGACCTGCCTGTCGGCTTTGCCCTGGACGCCTACAAAGGCGTGGTGATGGTCGCCAAGGACCCACGCAATGGAGCCGACGCCGGCTGGGGCGTGGATGACTACGCCATCGGCGGCGCCATGAACCAGGGCGAGATCCAGCACAACAGCCAGGACGGCACCTCCGAGCAATTGGTGGTGGCCCTGGGCGACAAGGTCACCCGGGTGGACGGCGTGCTGGCCTGGCTGATGAACGACCAGGCCTGGGCACAGCCCAAGGATGGCCAGGCGCCTGCCGGGCCGTTGCTGGAACGGGCGCGGGTGCATTTCCTCGAAACCCAGGACGCCGGCGCCGATGCCGTCAGGCTCAACGCCAACCAGGCCAAGCTGGCCGTGCAGGTCGACGACGCCAGCCGCCAGTATGGCGATGCCAACCCGGCCTTCAGTCATGGGCCACTGGTACTGGCCAACCCCGGCGACAGCAACACCCAGGCCGTGCAGGCACTCGATCAGTATGTGGGTGAGCAACTGGGCGACCCACGCTTTGCCGTCAACCTGACCCCGCAGACCAGCGCCACCCAACGCTCCGACGTTGGCCACTACGCCATCAGCGGTGCTGCCAGCACCGGTGACTTCGTCAACCAGCGCTACCAGACCCAAGTGCGCGACGGTGTGTTGAGCATCACCCCGGCACCTCTGACCGTTACCGCCCGTGACCAGAGCAAGGTCTATGGCGACAGCGACCCGCACCTGGGCTACGACATGAGCGGGCAGAAATTTGGCGAAACCCCGGATCAACTGCTCAACGCGGGTGCCCTGGCACGTGCCGGCGCCGGCACCCGCGCCGGCGAAAACGTCGGCCACTACCAGATCGGCCAGGGCGAGCTGCGCAGCACCAGCGGCAACTACAGCCTGACCTTCAAGGACGGTGTACTGACCATTACTCCGGCGCCCCTGGTGATCCGTGCCGATGACAAGAGCAAGGTCCAGGGCCAGGCCGACCCGGCGCTGACCCACAGTGTCGAGGGCCTCAAGTACAACGACGGGGTGGCGGTGGGCCTCAAGCGTGATCCGGGTGAAGCCGTCGGCCCCTATGCCATTGGCCAGAACGGTATCGATGCCGGAGCCAACTACCAGGTGACCTTCTATGACGGCACCTTGACCATCACCGGCCCCATGGTGCCGCCCGATGGGCCCGTTGATGTGCCAGGTGACGTACCCGCACCGGCCAATCTGCCCGATCCCGCCGACCCGGCCGCGCCGCCAACACCACTGCAACCCCGGGCAGAAGGCGTGGCCATCAGTGCCCAGGCCCCGGGCAGCGAACGCTGCACCGCCCTGGAGTCGCCGTCGGCGGTGGTGGCCAATTACTCGGTAACCCCGGCTGTTGCCCGCACCTACGCCGTTCAGCTGGTGTGCAAGCCCCGCGCCTATGGCGACAAGCAGGACCGCCTGCCAGACGTCTCCGACGTGCTGACCTATGCCAATGGCTTGCTCAAGGACGGCAAATTTCAGATCCCTGACTGGAACCGCAGTGTGATCCCCCGTCACCTGGAACAGCCTCAAAAAGGAGGCAAATAATCATGAACACTTTCGCGCAAAAATCGGCCCTGGCCCTGTGCATCGCCGTCGCCCTGGCTGTTCAACCGGTACTGGCAGCGCCGCTCAGCGGCCTGGACCCGGGACGCGTGGAAACCCCCGGCCCGGACGGTCGGCGCAGCCCGGTCGTGGAGATGCCCGGCAGCCTGGAGCTGTCGCCGACCCGGGTCTCGCCACCGGCGCCCGAGGTACAGGCGCCTGCCCAGCCACGGCCACTGACCGCCAGCAGCACCCGCTTCAAAGTCAGCAAGGTGATCCTCGACGGTGCCGATCATTACCCGCAAGGCACCTTCGCCAGCTTGCTCAAGGGGCTCGAAGGCAGGCAGGTGACGCTGGGCGAGGTGAATGCCGTGACCGACCAGATCACCCAGCGCTACCGCGACGACGGCTTTTTGCTGGTGCGCACTTTTGTTCCGGCACAAAAAGTCGACAAGGGCCTGCTGCGCTTGCAGGTGGTCGAAGGCAAGGTCAACCAGGTCAAGATCAGCGGGCCCAGCAACAAGGCCGTGGAGCGCTACGCCGCGAACATTCGCAATGAAGCGCCACTGACCGGCAAGACCCTGGAACGTAACCTGCTGCTGATGAACGACCTCTCGGGCGTGGACAGCCGGGCGGTGTTGTCGCCTTCGAGCGTGGGGCCGGGGACTGACCTGGACGTTGCCAACGAGCTGCGCCGCTGGGAAGGTTTCATTGGCTTCGACAACCGCGACAGCCGCTACTTCGGACCCTGGCAGGTGTATGGCGGGATCGGCCTGAACGATCCGCTGGGCCTGGGCGATCATCTGTCGCTGCGTCTTGGGCGTTCGGTCGAAGGCGACAAGATGGCGTTCTACGAAGGCCAGTACGAACTGCCGCTGGGTAGCCAGGGTACGGTGCTGAGCGTGCTGGCACAGCACAACGACGGCAACGCCGATACCTTCGATTTCCTTAATGCCAACAGCAGCGGCGATACCCTGGCCGTGCGCATCGCCCATCCGTGGATTCGTACCCGTGCCGAAACCTTCAAGACGTCTGCCGCGTTCACCTGGTTCAACGGCAAGGCCGAGTACCTGGACGACCCGGACCAGGCACCGTCCAGCGATGACCGCATTCGTGCCCTGCGCCTGGGCGCCAGCTGGGACTTCACCGACCGGTACGGTGGGCGCAACTTACTGAAAGCGGAAGTGAGCAAAGGCCTGGACGTACTGGGCGCCAGCGACGAAGGTCGCGCCAACCCCTCGCGGGAGGGCGGCCAGACCGATTTCACCAAACTGCAATACGATGCCCAGCGCATCCAGGACCTGAGCAAGGTGCTCGAGGGGCTGAACCTCTACCTGGCCCTGACAGGCCAGACGGCCTTCGGCAATGCGCTGCTGTCGCCCGAACAGTTCGGGGTGGGCGGCAGCCAGTTCGGTCGCGGCTACGACCCTTCGGAAATCGCCGCCGACAACGGTATCGCGGGCAAGGTCGAGCTGCAGTACAACACCGCGCACCAGGTCAAGGACTACCGTGTGCCGACGCAGTACTACGGCTTCTGGGACGTGGGCAAGGTGTGGAACAACAGCCCTGATTATTTCGGCTCGCAGAGCCTGTCGTCGGCAGGCTTCGGCGCCCACTTCCAGGTCGCCAAGGACATGTACCTGTCGCCTGAACTGGCGTTCCCGCTGACGCGCTCGGTGTCGGCCGAAGAGCTGGAGGATCACAACGGCAAGGAACCTCGGCTGTACTTCAACTTCCTCAAGCTGTTCTAACCGCAGGACACTGCAGACCGTGAATGTGGCTTCACAGGCAAAGGGCCTGACGCTAGTGTAAGCACACTCGCGCCAGGCCCTTCTGGCTTGGCCATTGCCAAGGAAGCCCCTGCAGATGACCGATTCAACCGTGCATGCCGAACTGGGAGAGATCCCTTACACCGTCAACCTCTCCGCCGGCGTGAACCAGTGGCTGGCCGACGAGAACCAGGCGCTTGGCGGCCGTGACAGCGGCCCGAACCCCCATCAACTGCTGCTCTCGGCATTGGGTGCGTGTACCGCGATTACCTTGTCGATGTATGCCCGGCGCAAGGAATGGCCGCTGCAGCATGTACATGTGCAGCTGGATATCACCAAGGAAGAGAAGAGTGCGCCCATGCGCACCGAGATCAAGCGTGTGATCGAACTGCACGGTGATCTCGATGCTGCCCAGCGCGAGCGCCTGCTGGGCGTGGCCAATGCCTGTCCGGTACGCAAGCTGCTCAGCGGCAGCATTGTCATCGACAGCCAACTGAGCGATTAATGCGCCTCGCTCTTGAACTTCACGAAGCTGCGGCGCATGTCGGTTGCCCAGCTGTCGAGCACCGGCTTGACGTCCTGGACGGTCAGCTTGGTGGTGTCGTTCTCGAGCTCCTTGCCGGCGCCCTTGCGCACCACCTGGGCTAGCACTGCGTTGTTGCCGCCGTCGAGGAACGCAGCTTCGGTGGCAATGTCGACATCCTGGTCGCGGCCCCCGGCGGCGGTATTTACCGCTGCCGCCACCAGGGCGATGGGAATCACTTCATACGGCCTGAGGCCTTCGTTGTGGGTCGCCACGGCGGTAATCGCCGGGCGCACCACCAGCACATTCGGGCCGGGGGCCTTGGCCAGCGGTACCACGGCGCCGAGCTCACGCTTGAGCGCGGTGTCGTAGTAGCGGGTGATCTCCTGCAGTGTCTGCGACGAGATCACTTCGGTGGGGTGGGGCTTGGGATAGAACTGGCTGGGCTCGATGAACACCTGGGTGTAGCGGGCGGCCTTGAGGTTGGGGTCGATCCAGCGCATCACCGGCGCACCGGAGATACTCTCGGCCTCTTTCAAACGGCTGTAGTCCTTGAGAAAACCGGAGTATTGGCTGGGATCGACCCGGGAGCTGGCACAACCGGCCAGCACAACGAGGGCAGAGCAGAGCAGGGTAGCGCGCAGGGTGGAATTCATCGGCTTTCGTTCCTTGGCAAATGCCGTGGGGCAAGGGTGAAGATTGCCTGTACAACGCTAGCAGTTCCCGGCCTGCTCGCCAGCCAGGGCAGCGGTCTTGCACAGGCGCCGGCGTGCCCCGCGATGGCCGTCAATCCTTGACCAATGCCCGCAATGCCGCCTTCGTCTCGGGGGCCTGCAGCCGCTCGATGAACAGCAGGCTTTCACGCTGGACGGTGGCCTCCAGCGCCGCCCGCTGGGTGTCCTTGAGCAAGCGCTTGCTGACCCGCAATGCGTCCTGCGGCATGGCCTGCAACCGCGCCGCCAGTTTCCGCGCCGCGGCCAGGCACTGTTCGCCATCTTCATGCAGTTCGTTGGCCAGTCCCCACTCGAGCGCCTGTTCGCCGCTGAGCATTTCATTGCACAGCAGCAACCGCGCCGCGCGGGCATGGCCCAGCAATTGAGGCAGCAGCAAGCTGGAACCAAATTCGGGGCACACGCCCAATGGCACGAACGGCATGCGCAGTTTGGCCGAGCGGCTGACCAGCACCTGGTCGCAGTGCAACAGCAGGGTGGTGCCGATACCAATGGCCGCGCCCGACACCGCCGCAATCAACGGCTTGTCCAGCGCCATCACGATGCGCATCAGGCGAAACACGGGGCTATCCATGTCGCTGGGCGGGTTGTCGAGAAAGTCCTTGAGGTCGTTGCCTGCACTGAAGCACTGGGGCCCTCCGGTGATGAGGACAACCTCGACCCGGGCATCTTCGCCGGCGGCCAGCAGCAGGTCGCCCAGCTGGCTGTACATGGCGTTGTTCAGGGCGTTGAGTTTGTCTGGCCGGTTGAAGGTCAGGGTCAACAGGCCATTGTCGAGGTCACGGGTAATCAGGTCGTTCATGGCAAGCCTTTGTTGTGATTGTCGTGATGCTGCAGACCGCGGAGTGTAAACGGGTGAAAGGTAGCGGGCGTCGTCCATTCAGGCGATGGGGGCGACTGCCGTGCCGGATGCTCGCGGGGCAAGCCCGCTCCTACCTGTTTATTGGCCCTGGGAGGCGATATAAAAGTCGCGCCGGATTCTCACGATTGATACAGCAAAGTCAGGGGCCGTCGGCCGCTAGAAATGCACAATAAATCCTGTAGAAACAAGTAATTGAAGAAGCTATACAGCCAGGGCGTGCAGCCGGGCGGGGGGCGCTTGCGGCTGTTTTTTTATCCGGTGTGAATCCGTTGGCGTCAGATGCCTGTCAACCAAAAGAGTGATGGCAATTGGACTTATGAGTAACGCCTACTACAGTTCCCCGTAATGGAAGTGTCCGTTTTGCTTACAGGTTGTGGGGTGTGAACCTGAGCATTTCCCCGAAAACACGGACGTTTCGTGGTGATCCGAACCCTTGAGTGACAAAAAACCGACGATTTTGGTCGATCACATAGAAAAGAACGGATTATTGACACGAGCGAATTAAAACTGTCATGATGCATGCAGTACATTATGGCTATTAGCTATTAGTGAATATAAAAAAGGCCTCAGGACGAAGCCGTAAGTGTCGGCGAATATAACTTTCAGACCGTGTTGCCAAGGGCGCTCGATCCAGCGAATTAATGCGGCCTTAAACAACTTGTTGCTGAGGTCATTATCTGAGTTTTATCGGGGGACGCTTTATGTCTGCTAAACGCATACTGGTAACCGGCGGCGCCGGATTTATTGGCTCGCATCTGGTCGATAAGTTACTGAGCAGACACTACCAAGTGCGCGTACTGGACAACCTGTCCAGCGGTAAAAAAGCCAACTTGCCACTCGACAATCCGGCCCTGGAACTGCAAGTGGGGGATGTGGCCGACGCTGAAGTGGTCAACCAGGCCTTGCAAGGTTGCAGCGCCGTCGTGCACCTGGCGGCCGTCGCCTCGGTACAGGCCTCGGTCGATGACCCGGCAGGCACCCACCGCAGCAACTTCATCGGCACCCTCAACGTTTGCCAGGGCATGGCGGCAGCCGGTATCAAGCGTGTGGTATTCGCCTCCAGTGCCGCCGTGTACGGCAGCAACGGCGAAGGCACGGCCATTGATGAAGACACCCCCAAGGCACCGCTGACCCCTTACGCCGCCGACAAGCTGGCCAGCGAGTTCTACCTCGACTTCTATCGTCGCCAGCATGGCCTGGAGCCGGTGGTGTTGCGCTTTTTCAACATCTTCGGGCCGCGCCAGGACCCTTCCTCGCCGTACTCCGGGGTCATCAGCATCTTCGTCGAGAAAGGCCGCAACCGACAGCCCGTCACGGTGTTTGGTGACGGCGAGCAGACCCGCGATTTCGTCTACGTCGCCGACCTGGTCGAGATCCTGCTGCAGGCCCTGCAAACCGAGGAGCCGGCGAGCGGGGCGGTCAATGTCGGGTTGGGGCGCACCACCAGCCTCAATCAGCTGATCAAGGCCATCGACGCCGCCACCGACAACCCCTTGTCGGTCAGCTATCAAGCCGCACGGCCGGGCGACATCCGTCACTCGCGGGCCGACAACCGCCGCTTGCTGCAGCGCTTCAAATTGAATGAGCCCACCACGGTGGCTGATGGCTTGAGGTGTCTTCTGCGCAGCCTGTGAACCCCGGGACGATTGATCGTCGTATCGTTCGAGTACATCAAGAGTTGATTATGGAAAAGACAGTTGTTCGCTCAACTGCCTGGCGCTGGTGTTCAGCGCTGGCATTGTGCATGGCAGGGTTTGCCGCACAGGCTCGGGACAACGGGCCTGCAAGTGTCGCATTCTGGTACGCAGACAATCCGCCACTGCCTGAACTGGCCCAGTTTGACTGGACGGTTGTAGAGCCTGGGCATTTGACTTCCGCCGATGTCGAGACCCTGCGCCGCCTGGGCAGCCAACCCTTCGCCTACCTGTCGATCGGCGAGTTCGATGGTGATCGCGCGGCCCTGCAGCGCAATGCCTTGACCCAGGCCGCCAGCGCCATGCGCAACCAGGCCTGGAACAGCCAGGTCATGGACCTGACCACCGACGCCTGGCGCGAGCACCTGTTCAAGCGTGCCGCCGCGCTCAAGGCCCAGGGCTACTCGGGCTTGTTCCTCGACACCCTGGACAGCTTCCAACTGCTGCCCAAGGCCGACCAGGAAGCCCAGCGCAAGGCGCTGGCCTCGTTGCTGCGCGAGCTGCACCGCCGCCAGCCGCAACTCAAACTGTTTTTCAACCGCGGCTTTGAAGTGCTCGGTGAACTGGACGGCGTGGCCAGCGCGGTGGCGGTGGAGTCGATCCATGCCGGTTGGGACCCTGGCGCCAAGCGTTATCGCCCGGTACCGGCCGATGACCAGCAGTGGCTCGAAGGCAAGCTCAAGCCGCTGCGCGAAAAAAACATCCCGTTGGTGGCCATCGACTACCTGCCAAGCGAACGCCGCGAGGAAGCCCGCAAGCTGGCCAAGCAATTGAGCCAGGAAGGTTTCACCCCGGTGATCAGTACCCCGGACCTGGACGGCATGAGCCTGAGCACGGTTGAAGTGCAGCCGCGCCGTATCGCCATGTTGTACGACCCGCGCGAAGGCGACCTCACCGAAAACCCTGGCCATCTGTTCCTGGGCGGTCTGCTCGAGTACCTGGGCTACCGGGTCGATTACCTGCCCACCGACCAGCCGCTGCCGCAACATCGCTTCGATGGCTTGTACGCCGGCGTGGTGCTGTGGATGACCAACGGCGTGCCGGAAGACAGCAGCGCTTTTTATACCTGGGTGAACAAACGCCTCGATGAGCAGGTGCCACTGGCGATTTTCGCCGGCCTGCCGATCGAAGACGGGGCGCTGTTGCAGCGCCTGGGCCTGAGCGAACGCGCCCCCGGCAAAACCGGCCCGTTGCAGGTGGTCAGCCAGGACGACAGCCTGGTCGGCAAGTTCGAGGCGCCGCTGGTGCCCCGCAGCCGTGGCCTGACCCTGGTGTCGGCAAAGCCCGACGGACCGACGCCTGGCCTGGTGCTCAGCGATGGCCAGAACCGCAAGTACACGCCTATCGTCACCGCCGAGTGGGGCGGCATGGCCCTGGCGCCTTATGTCATCGAAACCAACGCCGAACGCAGCCGCTGGGTGCTTGACCCGTTCGCGTTCGTGCAAAAGGCCTTGCGCCTGCCGATGCAGCCGCGCCCCGATACCACCACCGAGAATGGTCGTCGTATCGCCACGGTACACATTGATGGCGACGGTTTCCCGTCGCGTGCCGAGATCCCTGGCACGCCGTACTCCGGTCGCGTAGTGCTGGATGACTTCATCCGTGCCAACCCTTACCTGACCTCGGTGTCCATCATTGAAGGCGAAACCTCGCCCAAAGGCATGTTCCCGTACCTGGCCAAGGAGCTTGAGCCGCTGGCGCGCGAAGTGCTGGCCGACCCCAAGGTTGAAGTGGCCACCCACACCTACAGCCACCCGTTCTTCCTGCAGCCGGAAAAAACCGTCAAGCGCGATGACTTTCACGCCGAATACGGTTTGCACCTGAAGATTCCCGGCTACGACAAGCTGGATTTTCGCCGCGAAATCGTCGGCTCGCGGGACTACATCAACAGCCGCCTGACCACGCCGCAGAAGCCGGTGAAAATGGTGTTCTGGCCCGGTGACGCCTTGCCCAGCGGCGACACCATCAAGATTGCCTATGATGCGGGGCTGGCCAACGTCAACGGTGGCCAGACCATCATGACCAACGCCAACCCGTCACTGACCGGCCTGTCACCGTTGCTGCGCCCCACCAGCGGCGGCATGCAGTACTACGCGCCGATCATCAACGAGAACATGTACACCAACTTGTGGAAAGGGCCGTACTACGGGTTCCGCGATGTAATCGACACCTTCCAGCTCACCGACAAGCCGCGGCGCCTGCGCGGCCTGCACCTGTACTACCACTTCTATTCCGGCACCAAGGAAGCCTCGATCAAGGTCATGGCCGACATCTACAAGCACATGAACGCGCAGCAGCCGATTTCATTGTGGATGAGCGACTATCTGCCGCGCCTGCACGGGCTGTATCAGTCCAGCCTTGCGCGTAACGCCGATGGCAGCTGGCAGGTCCGTGGCATGGACGGCTTGCGCACCTTGCGCCTGGATGCCCAGCAAGGCTGGCCGGACCTTGGCCGCTCCGAGGGTGTGGCCGGTGTGCGTGACCTGCCGCAAGGGCGTTATGTGCACTTGAGCGATGACCACGCCCGGCTGGTGCTGCGCCCGGATCGCGACCCGCGCCCGGCACTGGAGGAGGCGAGTCTGCCATTGACCCAATGGCGCTACCTCAACGACCAGCAAGTGAGCTTCGGCTTTGACGGGCAGACCGATCTGCGGTTTTCGGTGCGTTCGGCCGGCGCCTGTAGCGTACAGGTCAATGGCAAGCAATTTACCGGCAAGGCGGCCCAGGGTCTCTGGCACTTCCAACTTCCTTACAGGCAGGTGAGCGATGCAAAACTCTCCTGTAACTAAGAGTCCACGTCTGCTCAACCGCTGGGCATTGCTGGCGGTGGCCGTGGTGGTGGGGATTCTGCTGTGGGCCACCCTGCAGAATGAAGACGTGTTCCAGCCCAATGGCCAGGAGCTGGACGAAGTCTCGGCCGGCTACGCCGAGGTACTGCTCGGTGCCTATCCCGAAGACCAGAAGCTGCGTACCCAGTTGCTCGATCTGCTGCTGCAGCTGAACCACTTCGACCGGGCACAGAAGCACCTGGACGAGTGGCCAAGCCCCGACCCGGTGCTCAAACCCTTTTACCAGTTGGCGCTTGATGCTCAGGTCATGGCCAGCAAGGCCAACTCTGCCGCCTCTACCGCCACTACCACTACCACTACCGCCACTGCTGCCGCACCCGTGAGCGACGCGGATCGCGAGGCCCTGGCCGGCCGTTTCCGTGCCTTCGACTACAAGGCATTGCCCGACGCGCAACTGCAGACCCTGTCCCGCCTTGCCCTCGCAAGCGGGGTGCCGGCGGTGGCTGCCGACAGCTTTGTCGAGCTTTCCAAGCGCCAACCCGAGCAGGCGACCAGCTGGCTTGAGCAAGCCGCCAAGTGGTACCTGGCCAGCGAACAGCCGGGCAAGGCTGCGGCGATCTACGTGCAACTGCTCGAAGGCAGCCAGGACCCGGCCCTGCGCCAGCAGTACCTGGTCGCAGCCTTCAAGGACTTGGTGGCCACCGACCGCGGCGAAGAAGCCATCGAGTTGCTGGCCCGCGAAATCAAGGCCCAGCCGGATCTCAAGTACGAACCCGCGCTGCTCGACCTGGCGGTGGACGTTGCCGTGGGCCACGCCCGGCCGGACCTGGCCGAGCAGTTCTTTGTGCTGTGGCGCAAAGAGCAGCCCGACACCCCCGAGGTGATGCGCAAGGAGCTGCAAAAGCGCCTGGCCTTCGGTGACCTGGCCGGTGCGCGCGCCGCCGGTGAACAGTTGCTGGTGCACGAGCCCGAAGACATCGGCCTGCTCAAGCAACTGGCGCTGATTGCCGAATGGCAGGGCGACATCCCCGGTGCGCTGCAACACTGGGTGGCGCTGTTCAAGCTGCACAACGAGCCCGGGCAGTACGAGCATGCCTGGCGCCTGGCCTTGCAGGGCTTCGAGTTCGACCAGGGCATCCCGCTGCTGGCCGACATCATGCACAGTCGTGCGTTGACCGACACCGAACTCGATGCGCTGATCTACGCCGAAGAATCCCGTGGCACCCCCGAGCATGCCGAGCACTGGCTGCGCAGCTATTTGCGCCACTACCCCAAACATCGGCTGGCACACCTGCGGTTGCTGCAGAACCTTGAGAACACCGGCCAGTACGACGAGCGCCTGGTGGCCTGGCAGAACTTCAGTGCGCATTTCAAGCTGACCATGGCCGAGCGCCTGGATTGGGTCAGCAACCACCTCAAGCACTTCGACAACGAATCGGCCTGGCAGGTGATCGACGCGGTCGACACCAGCACCGTCAAGGAAGTCGAGTACTGGGAAACCCGCTCCGAGCTTGCCTGGACCCTGGAACGTGACGACGACCTGCGCCAGAGCCTGGAGCAGTTGCTGGTGCTCAAAGGCCACTTGAACAGTGGTGACGAGAGTGTGCTGATCAACCTCTACCGCCAGAGCGACCCGCAAAAAGCCCTGCGCATGATGGTCGACAGCTGGCACCGGACCTTTGAGCCGGAGCAGTTCGTCTACGCCTTGCAACTGGCGCAGGACCTGCAGGAATGGGCCCTGGTAGCGTCCTTGCTCGATGAGGCCAAGGAGGCGCCGCAGGTCGCTGATCGTGCCGAAGTCTGGGCGGCGCGTGGCGCCCTGGCCGCGCACAACAAGCAGCCGGACGAGGCGATTCGCCTGTACCAGGAAGGGTTGCAGCGTTACCCCCACGACAATCTGTTCCGCGAGCGCCTGCTCTGGCTGTATGTGGACCTGGGCCGCAGCAATGAGCTCAAGCCATTGCTGCAACAATGGCGCCCGCTCGCACGCCGCGACAGCACCCTGTGGCTGCCGTTTGCCGCCGCCAACCAGCAACTGGGTCGAAGCCGCGAGGCGCTGGCCTGGTACCGCCTGTACCTCAAGGGCAATGACGTCGACTGGCTGATCCAGGCCGCCTACGCCGATGCCCTGGAGTCGGCCGGCCAAGTGGACCGCGCCCAGCGCCTGCGCTTGCGCCTCACCCGGGAAATCACCCCGGAAACGGTGGTCGCCACCCCCCAGGGCTACGCCACCTGGCTGCGCCTGTTGTCTACCAGCTACTCCTCGCGCAAGGCCCAGGGCCAGGCGCTGCTGTGGCAGGACGGCTCCAAGCCGATGCTGCAGCTGTGGTTCGACCAGATGCTGGCACGCCTGGACACCATCAATCAGTCGGCACAAAAGGGCGACTGGCTGGCCTGGGCGCGCAGCCGTGGCTTGCGCATCGAGCGGGCCGACCAGATCCAGGAAATCCTCAGCGGCCGTGACCGCAATGCACTGGAGCAGTTGATTGCCGGCAATGAGCTGGACCCGGCCCAGAAAGTCGAGGCGCTGACCAACCTGGGGCGTCCGTCCCAGGCCCTGGCCTTGAGTCTTTCGGAACTGGGTGACGAACAGACCGCGGCCATGCGCGATCAATTGCGCCAGCAGGCCATTGGCCTGACCGAAGCCACGCCCCAGGGTATCCAGTTCGGCTGGCAGCAGCAGAACTACGGTGGGCCGGAGTTCAGTGGCCCACGGGTGAGCATGGCGCGTTACCTGGGCGATGACTGGTACACCCGGCTGGACCTGGAGCAGGGCGACTACAACGGCGACAGCCTCGACAGTTCGGCCCTGGGCACCGAGCGCAACGTCGAGCTGACCCTGCAACGGCAATTGAGCGACGGCGTGCTCAAGTTGATGGCCGACACCAGCCAGCGTGATGACGACGACCGCAACGGCCTGGGCATCAGTCGCAGTTGGCAGGTGACCCCAGGCGACACGCTTGAAGTGGGCGGCGAATGGCAGCGCAAGAGTGAAGATACCGGCCTGATGCGGGCCCTGGGCCAGCAGAGCGGCGCTTGGGTAGGGGGCGCGCATCGCTACTCGGCGCGAGATCTGTTGTCGTGGAACCTCGGCCAGCGCTGGTTTGAAACCCGTGAAGGCGATGACCTGGGCAACGGCCAGGCGCTGCGCGTCGAGTACGTCCACACCCTGCAGTTCGCCGGCCCCAACTGGGAACTGCGCAGTGGCCTGGACTACCAGCACAACAGCCTCGACAACCGCAACCTTGCGCACCTGGCCAGCAGCCGGGGTGGCGCGATCGACATCGAGGACCTGGGCCTGGACGACCCCGATCAGCTCCGTCCTGACGACTTGCTGCCTGACCGTTACGGCCAGCTGTACATCGGCAGCTCCTGGCGCCGTGGCTTCCCCGGTGCGCTGAACCGTACCCGCGGGCAGTACACCTGGTTGCTGGACGTCAACGCCGGCTGGCAGTGGATCGACAACACCGTCAACTACGGCTTCAGCACCGGTATCGGCATGGAGGTCTTCGGCGACGACGAGTTGGCGTTGACCATGGGGTATCAATCGGCACCCGAAGGTGGCGGCGGCGAGTCCGGCGGCACCGTGGGCGTCAGCTACAGCCTGCGGTTCGGGCGCTGAACATGAAAATTTCAACAGGAGTACACAGTATGCAAGCCATTCGTAGCCTGAGTCTGGCCGTGGCGGCGACGCTCATGGTCGGTTGCAGCAGTTTTACCGGCAAGAACAACGCCGAGCTGTCCAGCAGTGCCCAATGGGGTGTGCTGCCGCTGGTCAACTATTCGCAGACCCCCCAGGCCGGCGAGCGCAGCGAACAGATCCTGCTCAGTGTGCTCAGCAGCCGTGGCCTGCAACCGCAGGTCTACACCCCTTCGGCCAAGGTCGACACGGCGCTGCTCGAAGACAACGAGCGCCAGGAGGCGGGCATGCAGTGGGCGCGCTCGCAAAAGCTCGATTACGTGGTCACCGGGAGTGTCGAGGAGTGGCAATACAAGAACGGCCTGGATGGCGAACCGGCCGTGGGCATCAGCCTGCGGGTGGTAGAGCCTGCCACGGGCCGGGTGCTGTGGAGCAACAGCGGCGCGCGCGCCGGCTGGTCGCGTGAAAGCCTGGCAGGCTCCGCGCAGAAAGTCCTGGACAAACTGGTTGGCGACCTTCGGCTCGAGTAATAGTGATGAACTCTTCACACATGGATTTCAGCCTCGCCCCGCGAGCCAATGGACCCTCTACCTGGGTTGAGACCGTCGTGGTCACCGCCCTGGTGATCGGTATCGGGTTGTGGTTCACCCCGCACGATCCGTTGCAGGTGCACGGCGACTTCCCCTGGTCGCTGCTGGCACCGCTGCTCATCGGTGTGCGCTATGGCTTTGTGCGTGGGTTGTTCAGTGCCAGCTTGCTGGTGGCAGCGTTCTTTGTGCTGCGCCACGACGGCCTGGAGGCCTATGCCACGATCGCCCCGGCCTACATTGTCGGCGTGCTGGTCTGCGGCATGTTGGTGGGGGAGGTGCGCGACTTGTGGGAGCGGCGCCTGCAACGCCTGCAGATGGCCAACGACTACCGCCAGTACCGCCTCGATGACTTCACCCGGGCACACCAGATCTTGCGCGTGTCCCATGACCGTCTGGAGCAGCGCCTGGCCGGCAGCGACCAGAGCCTGCGCAGCTCCTTGCTGGGGTTGCGTGAGCGTCTGCGGGCCCAGCCGGGTGAAAACGATGCCCTGGCCTTGCTGGCTGATCCGATCCTGACGTTGCTGGGCCAGTACGGCTCGTTGCGGGTGGCCGGCCTGTACCGGGTCCAGGAGCAGCCCAAAAAGCCGCCGCAACTGACCCTGCTGGCGTCCACCGGGGTGATGGATGAGCTGGACAGTCGCGACCTGCTGGTGAGCCTGTGCCTTGAGCGTGGCGAGTTGGTCAGTGTGCTCGAAGAAGTGCTGGACGCCGGCGAACATACCAGCGTCTCGACCTTGCAAGCGTGTATCCCGCTGATCGACACCGGTGGCCGGGTCCAGGCCATCCTGGCGGTGCGCCAGATGCCGTTCTTTGCCTTCCATGAGCGCACCCTGAGCCTCCTGATGCTGTTGGCCGGTCACATCGCCGACCTGCTCCAGCATGACCCGCAGGTGCTGCAGCTGCCTTCGGCCGACGCCCAGCATTTCACCAGTCAGCTCAAGCGCTCGTTGATCGACGTCGAGCAGCATCAGTTGTCGGCCTGCCTTTATATCTTCGAGCAGACCCGGCCCAATGACGAATTGGCGCGGCTGTTCGAGCGCAGCCAGCGCGGCCTGGACCTGCACCTGCCGCTGCGCAACGCCCGGGGCAACGACTGCCTGCTGGTGCTGTTGCCTCTGACCTCGGCAGAGGGTGCCGAAGGCTACCTGACCCGCCTGGGTCGGCTGATTCACGAGCACTTCGGCATGAACGTCGACCTCGACAGCCTGGGCGTGAAGGTGCTGGCCTATGACCTGGAGGCAGCCCCGCAACGTGGGGGGCTGCGTAACTTCCTGCATAACGAGTGTGGCCTGAATGATCAGCAAGTGGCTGTTTAGCGGCGCAGTTGTTCTCGAAGCGGGCAGTTGGGCGAGCCTGACCCTGGGGCTGCCTGACCTGCAGATGGCGCTGCTGTATGTGTCCAGCCACCTGTCAGCGTGCCTGATGTTGACGGGAGCGATCTGGTTGCTGTTGCCGGCGCGCTACCGCCGGCCGCTGCCCTGGAGCCCGCTGTTTATTTTCAGCCTGGCGTTTTTCGTGCCGATCCTGGGCAGTGTCGGGGTGATCGCCGCGATCTTCCCGGCGCTGTACCTGCCGCGCAAGCGCGAGCGCCAGTTGTGGCGGGCCATCGGCATTCCCGACCTGCCGTTCCGGGCCAAGACCCAACTGCATTCGCCAACCTTCGCCGACAGTGGCCTGCAGGATGTACTGCGCCACGCCCCGGACCCCGACCAGCGCCTGGCGGCGCTGCTGGCCACCCGGCGCATGCCGGGCCGCGAGGCGGTACCGATCCTCAAGCTTGCGCTGGGCGACCCCAGCGATGACGTGCGGTTGTTGGCCTACTCGATGCTCGATAAACAGGAAAGCGATATCAACCAACACATCGAGACCGCCCTGGGCAAGTTGGCCAAGGCCCGGCCCAAGGCGGTCGGTTCGCTGCACGCGACACTGGCGCGCTGGTACTTCGAGCTGGCCTACCTGGGCCTGGCCCAGGGCAGCGTCCAGGCCCACGTACTGGGGCAGGCCGGTGAACACGCCGAACGCGGCCTGGCCGCCGGCAAGGGCGGCGAGTTGCTGTTGCTGGCCGGGCGCATCGCCTTGGGCCGAGGCGATATTGCCAAGGCCCAGGTGCATCTGCTGGAGGCGGAACGCAGCGGCATGGCGGCAGAAAAAGTACTGCCGTTTCGGGCCGAAATCGCCTTCGAGACCGGGCTGTACCGCGACATTCCGCTGTTGTTGCGCAAACTCCCCAGCGAGATGCAGCAGCGTCCGCCTTTTGCCTCTCTGCTCAGGAGCTGGACATGAAGAAGTCTGCGAGCCAGGCGCCGATCGCCGATGTCTGCCTGCTGCTGGAAGGCACCTGGCCCTATGTGCGCGGTGGCGTTTCAAGCTGGATTCACCAATTGATCCTCGGGCTGCCGCAGCTGACGTTCTCGGTGTTGTTCATCGGTGGTCAGCGTCAAGCCTACGGCGAGCGCCGCTATGAAGTGCCGGGCAACGTGGTGCATATCGAAGAAGTGTTCCTGGAGGAGGCCTGGCAGAACCCCAAGCGATCCCACGGGGCACACAAAGCCACCTACGAGGACCTGGGCGAACTGTTTCGCTACCTGCACCACCCTGATACGCCGCCGGTCGAACTGGGCACGCGGATGCTGGATTCGCTGGCCGTGGGGCGCATCCGCCTGGGTGACGTGCTGTACAGCCGGGCCAGTTGGGAAGCATTGACCGAAGGCTACCTGCAGCACTGCGCCGACCCGTCGTTCGTCAACTATTTCTGGACCTTGCGCACCATGCAGTCGCCCCTGCTGATGCTTGCCGAGGTCGCCCGGCGCATGCCGCGGGCACGGGTACTGCACTCGATTTCCACCGGGTATGCCGGGTTGGTCGGCTGTATCCTCAAGCAGCTGTGGCAGTGCGACTTCCTGCTCAGCGAACATGGCATCTACACCAAGGAACGCAAGATCGACCTGGCCCAGGCCAGCTGGATCGCCGAGTCCACCGAGCAGGCGCTCAACGACAGCCTGGACACCGGCTCCGGGTATATCCGTGTGCTCTGGGTGCGCTTTTTCGAGCGCCTGGGGCACCTGATCTACAACAGCGCCGATCGCATCATTGCCCTGTACGACGGCAACCGCCAACGCCAGATCAAGGACGGCGCCGACCCTGCGCGCACCCAGGTGATTCCCAACGGTATCAACCTCACGCTATGGGACCAGGTCCTCAAGGATCGCGCCCCGGGCATTGCCCCGGTGGTCGGCCTGATCGGCCGGGTGGTGCCGATCAAGGACGTGAAGACCTTCCTGCGCGCCATGCGCGGCGTGGTCACGGCCATGCCTGAAGTGCAGGGCTGGATCGTCGGGCCCGAAGAAGAAGACCCGGAGTACGTCGCCGAGTGTCGCAGCCTGGTGGTGAGCCTGGGCCTGGAACAGCAAGTGCAGTTCCTGGGCTTCCAGCGAATCCACGAAGTCCTCCCCAAGCTTGGGCTGATGGTCCTGACCTCGATCAGCGAAGCGCAGCCGCTGGTGATCCTTGAAGCCTGGGCGGCAGGCACGCCGGTGGTCAGCAGCGATGTGGGCTCGTGCCGCGAGTTGATCGAAGGCGGCGATGCGGCCGACCGCGACCTGGGCAGGGCGGGGGAGGTGGTGGCGATTGCCGACCCGCAGGCCACTGCGCTGGCGATCATCGAGCTGCTGCGCAACAACGAGCGCTGGGAACAAGCCCAGGCCGTGGGGGTTGAACGGGTACAGCGTTACTACAGCGAGACCCTGATGATCGACCGCTATCGCGCGCTCTATAACGCTGCCATGGAGACTGTCTGATATGGCCGGCATCGGCTTTGAACTGCGCAAGATTCTTTCGCGCGACTCCTACACCTCGACCTTGCATGCCTACGTCTATGCCGGGCTGATCAGCTCCGGGCCGTGGGTGCTGTCGATCCTCAGTGTGATGCTGGTGGGGGTGATCAGCCTGGGGCTGGTGATTCCCGAGACGCTGATCCGCCAGTTCCTGATCACCGTGACCTACCTGATGGCCACCTCGTTGATTCTCACCGGCGGTCTGCAGTTGTTTTTCACGCGCTTCGTTTCCGATCGCCTGTTCGAGCGCAACTATGACCAGATCCTGCCTAACCTGCTGGGCATCCTGCTGTTGGTTACGGTGGGTTCCGGTGTCCTGGGCATCGTGCTGCTGGCGACCCTGTTCGATGAGCCGCTGATCTACCGCCTGCTGGTGCTGGCCAACTTCGTGGTGCTGTGCAATTTGTGGCTGGTGATCATCTTCCTGTCGGGGATGAAGGCCTACAACCGCATTCTGCTGGTGATGCTGCTGGGGTATTCGCTGATGGTCGGCAGCGCCTTCTTCCTGCGCTACTTGCAGATGGAAGGGCTGTTGCTGGCGTTGCTGCTGGGGCACAGCACACTGCTGTTCTTGTTCCTGTTCGACATCCTGCGCGAATACCGCGCCGAAAAGCTGGTGGCCTTCGACTTCCTCGACCGGCGCAAGGTGTTTATCAGCCTGCTGCTCACCGGCTTCTGCTACAACCTGGGCATCTGGATCGACAAGTTCATCTTCTGGTTCAACCCCTACACCTCGAGCCAGGTGATCGGGCCGTTGCGTGCCTCGATCCTCTACGACTTGCCGATCTTCCTGGCGTACCTGGCGATCATCCCCGGCATGGCGGTGTTCCTGGTGCGCATCGAGACGGATTTTGCCGAGTGGTACGACCGCCTGTTCCGCGCGGTGCGTGAAGGCGAGACGTTGCAGCACATCAGCCAGCTCAAGGTCGAGATGACCTATTCGATTCGCCAGGGCCTGCTGGAGATCTGCAAGGTCCAGGGCCTGACCGTGGTGCTGCTGTTCCTGTTCGGTCCACGTCTGCTGGCCTGGCTGGGGATTTCCAGCTACTACTTGCCGCTGTTCTACATCGACCTGATCGGGGTGAGTATCCAGGTGGTGTTCATGGCCATTCTCAACGTGTTCTTCTACCTCGACAAACGCGCCATCGTGCGGGAGCTGTGCCTGCTGTTCGTGGTGCTCAACGCCGGGTTGACCCTGCTCAGCCTGCACCTGGGGCCAAGCTTCTTCGGCTACGGCTTTACCTTCTCGCTGCTGGCCTGTGTGCTGCTGGGGCTGGCCCGGTTGTCCACGGCCCTGGACGACCTTGAGTTCGACACGTTCATGCGTTCCAACCGCTGACCGCCGCGCCGCGCGTCAGGCCCGGGCAACCCGGGCGCTGATGCGCGGATAATGAAGGCTGGATCCGTGTTGGAGGACACGCCATGAACAGCCATCAGCAATGCGTTCTGAGCGGTCTCGCCCTGGCAATGGTCATGCTCTGCGTGGCACCGCTGGCCGCCGCGCAAACACTGGACGAGGCGGCCATCGACCCTGCCGGCGTGCAACTGCATCCCCAGGAGCAGAACGGCATCAGCTACCTCAAGGGCGGCATCGGCATCGACGAATCCCAGGCCATGCAGCAGATCCGTGGCTATAACCTGCAGATCACCCTGTCATCGGGCCCGGACAACAAGTACCAGAGCGGTGCTGAAGTGCGTATCGAGTCGGCCGGCGGTCAGCCGGTGCTGACCCTCTCGGATGTCGGTCCGATGCTCTACACCAAGCTCCCCAACGGCCATTACCAGGTATTGGCCAGCCTCAACGGCGAGCAACAGCGTCAGCAGGTGGTGATCGATGGCAGCACGCCGGTCAAGCTCAATCTGCACTGGCGTGAATAGCCCCGGCATACACCTGCAGTCGGCCCTTGGCGCGTTGCACCGGGACGGTTTCGTGCTGTTGCCCGGTGTGCTGGACTGCGCGCAGATCGACCAGTTGCAAGCGGCCATCGGTCGCCTGAAACCTCAGCACTGGGACTACAACGGCCTGGTGGAGCACTACAAGTGCGTGTTCAACCGTGACCCGCTGTGGCTGAGTTATCTGGACTTGCCGGGGGTGATCGAACTGGCGGAAGCGGCGTTGGGCGAGGATTGCCACATCATCGGCCAGACGGCCTGGCGCAGCCATCCAGGCTGCCTGGGCATGCCGCTGCACCTGGACTACCTGGTCATGGCCTTGCCGCCAGAGCTGTTGGCCGACCCCGGCTTCGAGCTGCCCATGCAGGTGTGTACGCTCCAGTGCTACCTGGACGAAGTCGATGCCGACCTGTGCCCCACCCGGGTGCTGGCCGGCAGCCACCGGGCAGGGCGCAAGCCACAGCCGGGTGAGCAGCAGTGGCAGGGGCAGGCGGCGCAGAGCATCTTGTGCCATGCCGGCGATGCGTTGATGTTTCGCAGCGAGCTATGGCATGGCGGCAGCGACAACCGCACCGCCGACCGCTGCCGCTCGATGTTGCAGGTGCACTACGGCCGGCGCATGGTCGCGCAGAAGTTCTCGCCGTACCTGCACTGGCAGTTCAAACCGGCGGTGCTGGCGGCCGCTACGGCCCGTCAACGACGACTGCTGGGCGAACACGCCGAGGCTGAGTACGACTGACGTTCATGCCTGGGCCCTGATCGCCAGCACATTGCACAGCGGATGGTCGACCACATGCTCGGTGGTGCTCCCGGTCATGCGCTCGGTCAGCGTGCGCGTGTGGTTGCCCATCACCAGCACGTCGGTGCGGCTGTGAGCGACGAACTCGGCAATGCTGCGGGTGATCGGTGCCGAGAGAAAATGCTGGCGATCAACGGGTATCTCGTGCCGTTCGGCCAAGTGCTCGAAGGCCTTGTGGATCGACTTGCGCACATCGTTGCCGAACCCGGGCATGGTGATCGTGCCGGCACCGAAGTCGGACATATGGGTATGCGCGCTGTCGCACACATGCAGCAGGTGCAGTTCGGCATTGCACTGCTGGGCGAGGTCGGCGGCTGCCTTGATGACGGTTTCGTTGAGGTCGCTGTAGGGGTGTTCGGGGTGGGTGGGGTCCACGGCCGCCACGACAATGCGCGGCAGCGGGCAATGCACCGCGCTCACCAGATGCACCGGGCACGGGCATTCACGCAGCAGTTCCCAGTCCAGGGGCGTACTCATCAGCCGTTTGAAGGTTGATTGATGCTGCACATCCTTGATCAGCAAATCAGGGCCGATCTCGACCACCTGGGTGAGCACTGCCTTGAGTACATCGCGGGTCAGCATCACATCGGTGGTCACCCGGATACCGTTTTCATGCAGCAGGGTGGCTTCGTCGGCCAGCCATTGGCGGTTGTCGGTCACCAGGGTCTGCAGCCGCTGCTCATCGCCACTCATCAGGCCGAGGGTGTCGACCTCTTCGATAAAGGCAGTGATGTGCAGCGTAGCGCCGGTGACACGGGCAAGCGCCGCGGCGCGCTCCATGGCCGGGGTATGGCGCAGGTCCGACCCGACCATCAGGAATAGGCGTTGGTACTGGCTCATGGTGCACCTCCGGTTGTGTGGCATGCCAGCCCCCGAGCTTGAGTTTAGTCCATTGCCAGCAGGCCTTTCGGCGCGGGGCAGTGGGCAATCTGACAAGCGGTCCGGGCTGGTCTAGGCTGCGCTACAGAGCGTTGCAAGCCAGTATCCGAGGAGCAGGGCATGGGGCGGGGAAGTGTCGTGGGCTGGCTGTTGATGAGTTGCCTGTTGCTGACGGGCCTGGCGGGGGCCCAGGAGGCTGCAACGCCTGCGCACGAGCCGGTGGAACTGAAGGTGTTCAACCGCAGCATCATGCTGTTTCGCGCCTCGTTGCTTGGCGAAACACCCCAGCTACGGGTCAAGCGCGCGCAGGCGGTGATCGCCGAAACCCTGGATGAGAACCGCGAGCTTCAGGTTCGCACCGACCCGATCCAGGACGCCTACCTGGTGTTGCTGGGCGACAAGCGCGCCTTTATCGTCACCCCCCACGACATCGACCCACTGACCCAGAACTCGGTACTGGAGGCTGCCAACCAGGCCGCCGCCAACCTGCGCCAGGCGGTGGAGGAAAGCCGTGAGGCGCGCAACCTGCAACTGTTGATGCGCGCGTTGCTGGCCGCCGCCATTGCCACCGTGCTGTACCTGGCACTGCTGTGGCTGATTGCCTTGGTGCGGCGCAAGTTGCATGAACGCTTGCCCGCGCTGATGCGCCGCCACGCGCGGCCCCTGACGGTGGGGCAGACGCCGGTTATCGACGCCAACTACATCTATACCCTGATCCGCCGTGCGCTGACCCTGGTGCGCTGGCTGTTGATCGCCTTGCTCAGCTACGAGTGGCTGGGCTTCGTGCTTTCGCGCTTTCCCTATACGCGGCCCTGGGGCGAACAGCTCAACGCCTACCTGTTCGAGTTGGCCCGCTACCTGCTCGAAGGCATGGTCAGCGCCATCCCGGGGCTGGTGGTGGCGCTGGCGATCTTCTTCATTGCCCGTGGCGCGGTGGCCTTCAGCCGTCACCTGCTGCGGCGCCTGGCAATGCCTGGCACCCTGAGCTGGCTGAACCAGGAAACCCTGCAACCCACCACGCGGCTGACGGCCCTGGCCATCTGGCTTTTTGCGTTGGCCATGGCCTATCCGTACCTGCCGGGGGCCGATACTCAAGCGTTCAAGGGGTTGTCGGTGCTGATCGGCCTGATGATTTCCCTGGGCGCCACCAGCGTGGTCGGCCAGGCGGCCTCCGGCCTGATCCTGACCTACACCCGCACCTTGCGACCGGGGGAGTTTGTGCGCATCGGCGAGTATGAAGGCACGGTGACCGAGCTTGGTATGTTCACCACCCGTATCCGTACCGGGCTGGGTGAAGTACTGACCCTGCCCAACTCGATGATTACCGGCAGCGTGACCAAGAACTACTCACGGAGTGTGGAGGGCGAGGGCTATGTGGTGGATACCACGGTGACCATCGGCTACGACACGCCCTGGCGGCAGGTCGAGGCGATGTTGCTGGAGGCGGCGGGGCGCACCCACGGCATTCTGGAGCAGCCCAAGCCACAGGTGTTCCAGACCGCGCTGTCGGATTTCTACCCCGAGTACCGCCTGGTGGCCCAGGCCATCCCCAGCCAACCCCGGCCCCGGGCGGTGCTGCTCAGCGAGCTGCATGCGCACATCCAGGATGTGTTCAACGAATACGGCGTGCAGATCATGTCGCCGCACTACCTGGGGGACCCACCCGAGGCCAAGTGGGTGCCCAGGGAACACTGGTACAGCGCCCCGGCAAAGCCGCCGAAAGCGCCGTAACCGGGCGCTGCCTCACGCGCGGCGGTCGAGCCACACCGTCTGGGCGTTGCAGAACTCGCGCACGCCAAAGTGGGAGAGCTCGCGGCCAAAACCGCTCTTCTTGACGCCGCCAAAGGTCACGCGGGGGTCGGAGGCGCAGATGCCGTTGACGAAGACGCCGCCGGTGTCCAGTTCATCGGTGAGCCGGGCGGCCAGCGCCAGGTCCTGGGTGTAGATCGTCGCGGCCAGGCCGAACTCGCTGTCGTTGGCCAGCGCCAGGGCGTGCTGGGCATCGCGGGCGGTGATGATCGAGGCCACCGGGCCGAACAGCTCCTGGCGGAACGAGGTCATCTGGTCGGTGACGTCGGCCAGCACGGTTGGCTCATAGAAGTTGCCCACGCCTTCGGCCTTGTGCCCGCCCAGCAGCAGGGTGGCACCTTCGGCCAGGGTGGCCTGCACTTGCTCGTCCAGTTCGTCGCGCAGGTCAAAGCGTGCCATCGGGCCCAGGTAAGTCTGCTCATCCTGCGGATCGCCCATCACCAGCTTGCGGGTGGCCTCGACGAACTTCTCGGTGAAGGCTTGCACCACGCCTTGCTCGACGATCAGGCGCTTGGCCGCGGCGCAGACTTGCCCGGTGTTGGCGTAACGGCCGATGACCGCGGCGCGGACGGCTTCATCGAGGTTGGCGTCGTTGAGCACGATGAACGGGTCGGAGCCGCCCAGTTCCAGCACGCATTTTTTCAGCGCGGCGCCAGCCTGGGCGCCGATGGCCATGCCGGCGCGAACACTGCCGGTCAGGGTCACGGCGGCGATGCGCGGGTCCTTGATGGCCTGGGAGACGCCTTCAGGGGTGACGTTGATGACCTCGAACACGCCTTCCGGCAAGCCCGCCTGCTTGATCACCTCCAGCAGCAGGTAGGCGCTGCCCATCACGTTCGGGGCGTGCTTGAGCACATAGGTGTTGCCGGCGATCAGCGCCGGCACCGCGCCACGCAGCACCTGCCAGACCGGGAAGTTCCACGGCATCACCGCCAGGATCGGGCCCAGCGGGCGGTACTCGATGCGCGCCGTGCCGTTGTCCACCAGGGTCGATTCGGCACTGAGCATGGCGGGGCCCTGGGCGGCATACCACTCGCACAGCTGCGCGCATTTCTCTACTTCGCCACGGGCCTGGGCCAGGGGCTTGCCCATTTCCAGGGTGATCATGCGGGCCATGGCCGGGGCGTTTTCACGGATGGCGCCGGCAAGGTCGAGGATCAGTTGAGCGCGGTCGCTCACCGGGGTACGGCGCCATTGGGAAAAGCCCGCTGCGGCACGTTGCAGGGCGGCATCGAGGGCGGCTTCGGATTCGTAGGGGTAATGACCGATGGCTTCGCCGGTGGCGGGGTTGATGGACACAGCGTGGGTGTGGCTCGGGAACGCGGTCATGGCACAGTCCTGCAGGTGTTAGGGAATGCCGCCAGCGTATTGCGCTGTGCATGTTCTGGAAACTGAATAATAATGAGCCTTTCATTCATGAAAGGAGAATGCCATGGATCTGGTCCAGTTGGAGATCTTCAAGGCCGTGGCCGAACACGGCAGCATCAGCGTCGCCGCCCAGCATATCCATCGGGTGCCGTCGAACCTGACCACACGGATCAAACAGCTGGAGACCGACCTGGGCGTCGAGCTGTTCATTCGTGAAAAAAGCCGCCTGCGCCTGTCGCCGGCGGGCTGGACCTTTCTTGACTACACCCGGCGCATCCTGGCCCTGGTCGAGGAGGCGCGCCTGACCGTGGCGGGCGAAGAGCCCCAGGGGCCGTTCGCCCTGGGTTCGCTCGAAAGCACGGCGGCGGTGCGCATTCCGGCGCTGCTGGCGGCCTACAACCAGCAATACAGCAAGGTCGAGCTGGACCTATCGACCGGGCCGTCCGGGGCGATGATCGAAGGGGTGCTGGCCGGGCGCCTGGTGGCGGCCTTTGTTGACGGTCCGGTGCTGCACCCGACCCTGGACGGGGTGCCGGTGTTCAAGGAAGAAATGGTCCTGATCGCGCCCCTGCAGCACGGGCCGGTCACCCGCGCCCAGGATGTCAACGGCGAGAACATCTACGCCTTTCGCGCCAACTGTTCCTACCGTCACCATTTCGAGCGCTGGTTCAGCACCGATGCGGCCGTGCCGGGCAAGATCTACGAGATGGAGTCCTATCACGGCATGCTCGCCTGTGTCAGCGCCGGCGCTGGCCTGGCGCTGATGCCGCGCAGCATGCTGCAGAGCATGCCGGGGTGCGCCACGGTGAGTGTCTGGCCGCTGTCCGAGGACTTTCGCTACCTCGACACCTGGCTGGTGTGGCGGCGGGGCACCGTGTCCCAGAGCCTGTCGAGTTTTGTTGAACTGCTTGAAACGCGCCGGGCGGACGCGAGCGTCGAACAGGCCGGATAAATCGCGCAATACGCCGGTGTTCATTGGCTAGACTCAAGCCAGCGCACTCATGTCACGTGCGAGAACGGAGAAGCCATGCTTGATTACTTTGCCTTGGGTCTGTTGATCTTCGTGGGGCTGGTGATGTTCTACGGCATCATCGTGCTTCACGATATTCCCTATGAAATCGCCGTTCACCGTAACCATCCCCATCAGGATGCCATCCATGCCACGGGGTGGGTCAGCCTGTTCACCCTGCATGCACTTTGGCCGTTTTTATGGATCTGGGCGATGCTCTACCGCGAGGATCGCGGCTGGGGCATCGGCTCGGGCGTCCAGCCTTCGGCAGCCGACCTGCAACGAGAGGTGCAGGAGCTGCAGCAGCGGGTGGCCCAGCTGGAGGCAGCCCAGGCCCGTGCCAGCGAGGCTCGTGTCGAGTCGGGCGGGGGGATCTAGGCCATGGACCTGCTGCTGATACTGACCTACGCCGCGATCTGCGTGGCGATCTTCAAGCTGTTCCGCATCCCCCTCAATAAATGGACCGTGCCCACGGCGGTGCTGGGTGGGGTGCTGATTATCGGTGCGCTGATTTTCACCATGAACTACAACCATCCCTACTCGGAGGTGGCGCGTTCCTACTTCGTCTCGGTGCCGGTGATCCCGGTGGTCACCGGCAAGGTGATCGACGTTCCGGTGCAGGGCAACCAGCCACTGGAGGAGGGCGATGTGCTGTTTCGTATCGACCCCGCACCGTTCCAGTACCGGCTTGAGTCGCTCAAGGCCCAGCACCTGGCGGCCAAGGGCGACCTGTACCGGATCAACGAGCTGATCAAGCGCAATTTCGGTACCCGCCGCGAGCAGGAATCGGCCATCGCCCGGGTCGACGACCTGCAGGCACAGATCGACAGTGCCCAGTTCGAGCTGGACAACACGGTGGTGCGCGCGCCGAGCAAGGGGTATGTGACCCATGTATCACTGCGCAAGGGCATGATGGCGAGCAGGCTGCCGCTGCGGCCCTCGATGGTGTTCATACCTGATGAGGGGCAGTACTTCGCGGCCTGGATGCGGCAGAACAGCTTGCTGCGCCTGGTGCCCGGCGACGAGGCCGAGGTGGCGTTCGATGGGATACCGGGCAAGGTATTCAAGGGACGGGTGAAGAACGTCATTTCGGTGATTGCCGAAGGGCAGGTGCAGCCTTCGGGCAACCTGATCGGCTTTACCGGGTCACCGCCAGCAGGCAGGGTGCCGGTGATCATCGAGATCACCGACCCTGAGTTTGCCAAGTACAGTGCGCAGATGCCGGGTGGCGCGTATGGACAGGCAGCGCTGTACAGCCAGCACTTTCATCACATTGCGGCGATGCGCAAGATTCTTTTGCGCATGGCCGCCTGGATGAACTACATCTTCCCGTTCCATTGAGGGGAGGCGGGCATGCCGCGCGGCATGCCCGCTGTAACGGCGATCAGATCGGTCGATCTTCGGGCTTGTCCAGTACAGGATCCGGCACAGGATGGTCCACGACCAGCGGTTGCGCCACCCAGGACATGAACAGCTTATACCCCACCGCCAGCAGCACTGGGCCGATGAACAGGCCGATGATGCCGTTGGTGAGCATGCCGCCCAGGGCGCCGATCAGTACCACCGGCATCGGTACGGAAACGCCGCGGCCCAGCAGCAAGGGCTTGAGGACGTTATCCGAGAGCCCGGCCAGGATCGTCCAGATGGCGAAGATCACGGTGCTGGCTCCCACGCCGTCATGGGCGAAGACGTAGATCACGATCGGCAGGGTGATCAGCAGCACCGGCAATTGGGTGATGCCCAGCAGCAACACCAGCAAGGCCAGTACCCCCGCCGCAGGCACACCCATGACCACCAGGCCGATGCCCACCAGGATCATCTGGATGAAGGCGATACCCACCACCCCCTGGGCCACGGCGCGGATGGTCGAGGTGCACAACTCGGCCAGCATGGGCCCGCGTTCAGGCCCGGAAATGCGCGTGGCGATGGCCACGCCGGTGCGATGGCCGGTTTCGCCCTTGGCCATGATGACGCCGCCGATGATGAGCGCCAGCACAAACACCAGAATGCCCGAGCCGATCCCCGCCAGTTGGGTCAGCAGGGTCTTGCTCACCCCCTTGAGGTGCGGCGCCACTTGCGACAATGCCCAGCTCAAGTCGGTGCTGGCGTGTTCCCAGATGCCGTACAGCGGTGCACCGATCAAGGGCCAGTCGCGCACGTTGGCCGGCGGTGGCGGGATCTCGATGACCTGGTCTTCAAAGCCCTGAATACCCGCATGCACCGACTGGGCAATCGAGGTGCCGAGCAGGCTCAACGGGCCGATCAGGCAGGCCAGGCCGACGATCACCAGCAGCACCGCCGCCAGGCCATTGCGCCCGCCAAGCCAGCCGCCCAGACGCTGGTTCACCGGGTACAGGGTGATCGCCAGGATCATCGCCCAGAGCATCAGGCTCAGGAACGGCTTGAAGATATCGAAGCAGAACATCACCAGCGCCGCGATCAACCCTGCGCGGATCAGTACATCCAGCAGTTCCCTGCCATTGCCAAAGTGGATCGGTCGAGGGTCGGCCATGTGAGATTCCTTCTACAGATGCAGTGGAGGGTACAAACACAGTAGGAGCGGGCTTGCCCCGCGATAGCGATCCAGCAGTCACATCGCATCGCGGGGCAAGCCCGCTCCTACGGTGTGGGGCAGCGATTGGCGCCGCCACGGGCGGCCTGGCTGACCTGTTCGGTAAAACGCTTGATGTTCTGTTGATGGGCCACCACCAGCTCCTCGATGGTGGGGCCTGCCGGGGTCTGGATCACGCTGCGGCAATTCAGGGCGCCGGCATCGCTGCCGCCGGCCGCGCGCAGGCGCCAGCGGGCATCGAACAGCGCGTACTGCCCCGGTACCGAGTCAAAACGCTGTATATCGACCCGCAAGCCCAGGCCTGGCTGGGCACTGTTGCTGGAGAACTGGTTGATCAGGGCGTTCTGCAGCTCATCGGCAAGGCTTGCGCCCCACCACTCGGTTTCCAGGATCGCCAGGCTGCTGTTGCTCTGGCGGATCACCAGCTGCGGCCGGTCAACCTGGGGCGGCACGCTGATCAGCTCCAGTTGCACATCAACGCTGTTGACCGGCACCGGCTGTTGGGGGATCAGGGTGTGGTAGTGGATCGGGTCGCTGCGACACGCGGCGAGCATCAAGGTCAGGCCCAGCAATGCGAATTTGGTGGCGTGCGCCATGGTCGGTGCTCCTGCGGTCAATTGCGCGACGGTTTCAAGGTGTCAGCCGGGGCATCCTTGGGCCTGCCTCGCAGCAGCGACTCAGGATTGCGGCCCAGGTAGTCAGCCAGTTCACGCAAGGAGCGCGACATGCGTCCCAGCTCGTCGAGGGTCTGGGTCAGTTGCTCACGCTGCGGCGAGTCGTCGGCCAGGGTCGAGTTGGCCGATTGCAGCGTCTTGCTGACTTCCGCCAGCGTGCCCTGAACCCCCGGCAAGGTGCGGTTGTTGAACTGCTGCAAGCCCTTGCGCAGTTCTACCAGGTTGGCATCCAGGTTGTTGGCGATGCGCTCGATCGGCAGGCGGTTGAGGCGATCGACCATGACCTCGAATTTCTCCTGCAACTGCTCAAGGCTACTCGGTACGGTAGGGATCATGATCGGCCGGGCAGTGGGGTCGAAGACCACTTTCGGCGCTTTGGGGTCGAAGTCCAGGGCGATGTACAACTGCCCGGTGAGCAGGTTGCCGCTGCGGGCCTGGGCGCGCAGGCCGTTGTTGACGAACATGCCCAGCACCTCGGCGGAGCCCTGTTCGTCCTCCGGGTTGTGCTTGAGTGCCTTGAGCAGTTTGGTATGGGCCTTGCCCAGGCGTTGCGGGTAGATAACGATGCCGACATTGACCGGGAAGCTGCGTTGTTCGAGGTCGAAGTCCAGGTTGACCGAGACCACCTTGCCGATCTCGACGCCGAGGAATTCTACCGGGGCGCCGACTTTCAGACCACGCAGCGCCTGGTCGAAGCGCAGGGCCAAGTACTGCGCCTTGCCGTTGGGCGGGGCGAGGGCGCTGACCTCGTTCTCGAACAGCTCGAACACCCGGTCTTCACTCGCCACCTCATCCTCAGGGTTGAACTGCGGGGCGCGGAAGGCGATGCCGCCCACCAGCAGCGATGACAGCGACTCGGTGCGCACGGCAAAGCCATTGGCACCGGCTTCGACATCGATGCCGCTGGCATTCCAGAAGCGGGTGTTGTTGGTGACGAAGGCATCGTTGGGCGATTGCACGAACACTTCGATGTCCACGCCCTTGCCATCCTTGCTCAGCTGATAGGAGACGACCTGGCCGACGGGGATCTTGCGAAAGTACAACGGCGAGCCAACCCCCAGCGATCCCAGGTCGCTGGTGTGCAAGGTAAAGCGCTTGCCGGGTTCGTCGTAGGTGATGGGCGGCGGCATTTCAAGGCCGGTGAAAGTTTTGGCCCGGGCGCCTTCCTTGCCGGCGTCGGCACCAATGAAGTCACCCGAAAACAGGGTGTCGATGCCCGATACGCCGCCGGCCCCGATACGCGGCCGCACCACCCAGAAGGTCGAATCCTTGCGGGTGAAGTTTTCGGCGTGCTTGACCAGTTGCACAGTGGCGGTCACGTGTTTCTGGTCGTCGCTCAGCTCCACCGTCGAGACCTTGCCGATGACCACGTTGCGGTATTTGACCTCGGTCTTGTTGGCTGTCAGGCCTTCACCGGTCTTGAAGGTGATCTCGATGGTCGGGCCTTGCTGCAGCCAGTTATGCACCACCAGAGAGATGCCCACCAGCACCGCGATGATCGGCACGATCCACACCAGTGAAACGCTGAAGCGCCGGGTTTTTACCGTTGCTGCGCCTGGCACTGGCGGTTCTTCAGTGACTGCTGACTTCATCCATGCGCTCCTTGGGTTCGCGGCTTTCCCAGATCATTCGGGGGTCGAAACTCATCGCGGCCAGCATGGTGAACACCACCACCAGGCCAAAAAACAGAATGCCCGGGCGCGGCTCGATGTCGCCCAGGGCCTGAAACTTGACCAGCGCGGCGACCAGCGCCACCACGATCACATCGAGCATCGACCAGTAACCGATCAGCTCGACGAAGCGATAGAGTTTGGAGCGCTCCCTCTGCGCCCAGTCGCTGCCGCGCTGCACGGTGATCAGTAACAGGCCCAGGGCGACGAACTTGGTCGCCGGCACAGCGATACTGGCGATGAAGATGATCGAGGCAATGTCCCAGGCACCATGGGCCCAGAACTCGATCACCCCGCTCATGATGGTGCTGTCGTCACCACTGCCGAGCATCTTGGTGTTCATGACCGGCAGCAGGTTGGCCGGTATATAGAACACCAGCGCGGCAATCAGGTAGGCCCAGGTGCGGGTCAGGGCATTGGGCTTGCGTTCGTGTACCGGGGCGCCGCAGCGCGGGCACTCATGCACGGGCCCGGCCGTGGTGTCGCAGGCCTTGCCGCAGGCATGGCACAGCACCAGGTTGAGCTCACTGGCCAAGGGAGGGCGGTTCATGGCAGTTCGTCCCACAAGTCACGGATATCGCGGCCGGCCACGCGGATCATCAACAGGCTCAGGGCCGCCAGGGCCAACAGGCCAATGCCGGGCAGCACATCGAGCAGGCCGGCCAGCTTGAACACCGCGACCATGGCGCCGAGCAGGCAGACTTCGAGCATGCTCCAGGGGCGCAGGGTTTCCAGCCAGCGCATGCACCATTTGAAGCCCGGCGAGCGTTGGCCTGCCAGGGCGTAGGTCAACACCCAGATCAGCAGCATCAGCTGGAACATCGGCGCGATGATGATGGAGATCGCCGCCACCAGGGCAATGAAGGTAATCGGCCCGGTGGCCAGGGCGCGCACCGAGTCCCAGAGCGTGGCGCTGTTGGAAAAGCCCTGCAGGCTGATGCTCATCACCGGGTAGAAGTTGGCCAGTATCCACAGCACCCCGGCGGTGAGGCTCAGGGCCAGGCGCTGTTGCAGGTTCAGGTTGTTATGGCGTTGCAGCACGGCACCACAGCGCAGGCATAAAGCCTTCTGGTGCTTGGCAAGGGGGACCTTGTGGTACACACAGTCGCAATGTTCGCAGATGATCAGTTGATCGGTTTGCAGCATGGTGCTCGCTCAGACTGCCGGCGGGGTCTAGCTCAATATAGACGCCGTGCAGACAAGCTCACGGATTTTTCCCACATCTGCACAACAGGGCAGCAATATTAGCTGCGTGGTGGTCAACGCCATGGAAACCCAAGGAGTACAAATGTACTCCTTGGGCTGTTTACACATGACGTAACGATTACCGGGGTGTAACGATTCCCACGGGGCTAAGCTTTTTTTCTTGCGCTGTCTTTCGCACAGGAGCCTTGCCATGCCCACCCGTCGCGATTTTCTGGCGGCCAGCGCCGCCCTGGCTGCCGGTGTCGGTTGCCTGAGTTTGCCCGCTATCACCTTCGCCCAGAGCCCCGGCGGCGCCATGCTCACCCGCAAGATTCCCGCCAGCGGGGAGGCGCTGGCGGTGATTGGCGCCGGCACCTCTGGCAGCTTTGAAGTGGATGCCGGGTCGCCCGAGTACCAGCAACTCAAGCAGGTGCTCAAGGTGTTCTTCGAGGGCGGTGGGCAGGTCATCGACACCTCGCCCAACTACGGGGGGGCCGACGCTGTGCTTGGCCAGTTGCTGGAGGAGGGCGGCTGGCGCAGCAAAACCTTCCTGGCCACCAAGATCGCCGCCGACAGCCGCGCCGCCGCCGAGGCGCAGTGGGCCGGCACCTTGCGCAGCCTGCGCACCGACAAGGTCGAGTTGCTGCAGATCCATAACCTGCGCGACTGGCAACGCCAGTTGCCCTACGCTCGCGAGCTCAAGGCCCAGGGCCTGACGCGCTATGTGGGGGTGACCCATTACGTGGACAGCGGCCTGGACGAGCTGGAAGCCATCCTGCGCAAGGAGCCGCTGGACTTCATCCAGATCCACTACTCGGTCAACTCGCCCGGCGCCGCCCGCACCGTGTTGCCGCTGGCACAGGACAAGGGCGTGGCGGTACTGATCAACCGGGCGTTCGACGATGGCCGCTTGTTCGCCAAGGTCAAGGACCAGCCGTTGCCGGCCTGGGCCACGGCACTCGGGGTGAGCAGTTGGGCTCAGCTGTTTCTCAAGTTCGCCATCAGCCACCCGGCGGTGACCACGGTGATCCCGGCCACCCGCCGCCCGGACCGCCAGCTCGACCAGCTCAAGGCCGGGCACGGGCCGTTGCTCAGTGGCGCCCAGAGCAAGCAGTTGATTGCCCAGTTCGCCTGAGGCGAACAGCCCATGAGCGCCCTGGCAACCCGCCTGTTCAACGTCCGCGACGGCGAGCTGCCGATCGTGGTGGCCGGGCTTGCGCTGTTCTTTCTGCTGTTCACCGGCTACTTCATGCTGCGCCCGGTACGCGAAACCATGGGGGTGGCCGGTGGTGTCGAGAACCTGCAATGGCTGTTCACCGGCACCTTCGTGCTGACATTGCTGGCGTTGCCGCTGTTCGGCTGGCTGGCCTCGAAGGTGCAGCGCCGGCGCATCCTGCCCTGGACCTACGGCTTTCTGGCCAGCAACCTGCTGGTGTTCGCCGCCCTGTTTGCGTGGCAACCGGACAACCTCTGGAGTGCCCGCGCGTTCTACATCTGGCTGTCGATGTTCAACTTGCTGACCATTTCCCTGGCCTGGAGCGTGCTGGCCGACCTGTTCTCCAGCGAGCAGGCCAAGCGCCTGTTCGGCCTGCTGGCCGGTGGCGCGAGCCTGGGCGGGCTGGTGGGGCCGTTGCTGGGGACCGTGCTGGTGGAGGTGATCGGCCACGCCGGGCTGGTGCTGCTGGCCACGGCCTGCTTGCTCGGCAGCATCGTCGCGGCGGCGTGCCTGCAGCGCTTCAGGGATCGCCATCCGCTGCCCGCCGACACCGAACTGCCGCGTTCACGGCCGCTGGGCGGCAATCCGTTCGCCGGCGCCAGCGAAGTGTTCCGCTCACCGTATCTTTTGGGCATTGCCGTGTTTGTGGTGTTGCTGGCCAGTGTCAGCACCTTCCTGTACTTCGAGCAGGCACGCCTGGTGGCGACGCACTTCACCAGCCGTACCGAGCAAACCCAGGTGTTCGGATTGATCGACAGCCTGGTGCAGTTCCTCTCGATCCTCACCCAGGTGTTCATCACCGGCCACCTGGCGCGCAAGCTTGGGGTAGGGGTGTTGCTGGTGGCCGTGCCATTGGTGATGGTGGTGGGGTTCCTGTGGTTGGCGCTGGCGCCGTTGTTTGCGGTGTTCGTGGTGGTGATGGTGGTGCGCCGGGTGGGCGAGTACGCGCTGGTGCGGCCGGGGCGCGAAATGCTCTACACGGTGGTCGTGCCCGAGCAGAAGTACAAGGCCAAGAACTTTACCGACACCGTGGTCTATCGCGGCGGCGATGCGCTCAGTGGCTGGGTCAAGCGCGGGCTGGACGTGATCGGCGATCACCCGGCGCTGGCGATGTTCATCGGCGCTGCAATCGCGTTGGTGTGGGCCTTGACCGGTGCCTGGCTGGGCCGCCAGCAACGCCAGCGCGAACCCTTGTAGGAGCGGGCTATCCGCAATCACATTGGCCAGCGCGAACCTCTGTAGGAGCGGGCTTGCCCCGCGATAGCGATCTGCCTGACCCACCGCTATCGCGGGGCAAGCCCGCTCCTACCGGGTTCAGGGCAGGGCATAGAGTTTGAACAGCTTGCGAATCGTTTCGGTGGTCCCGCCCAGGTACCGCCCATAGGCCTGCTCGATTTCCCCAGACCGGTACATCTGGCTCAACACCGTATCCACCAGCAACCGGAATGCCTCATCACTGCGCGGCAGCACCATCGACACCGGCGCATACTCATAGATATGCTCGAGCAACCTCAACGAAGCACCATCCCCCTGGCCCGCCAGCAGGTTCTTGAGCACCATGCGCTCGGAGAAAAAGGCATTGGCCTTGCCCTGGGCAACCGCCTCGAGCCCGGCAAGGTTGTTCTCGACGGTGATCACCGTGGCAATCACCCCCAGGCTGCGCAGTTGCTGACGCACCCACTGCTCGCTCACCGCCCCCGAAACCACCGCAAAGGTCTGGTTGGTCAAGCCGCGGTTGAGTGTGGCGCGCCAGGTCGGGCCGCTGTGTGCCTGCTGGCCGCTGAGCACATTGAGCAGCGTCTCGGGTGCATCCTGGCGGACCACCGCGGTGAGCCCGGCGGTGTAGACGGGCACTGAAAAGCTCACCTGCTGGCGCCGCTCCAGGGTCGCCACCGTGGGCGTGCACAGGACGTCTACCTGGCCCCGGCTGACGGCGCTGATTTCATCGGCCATCCTCACCGGTTGGTAGCGCACCTGCAGCTGCGCAAGGTTCAGCGTCGCCTTCACCTGCCCGGCGATCTTGTCGCACAGGTCGATGGCGTAGCCCGTGGGCTGGTCGCCGTTCTGCGCGCTGAACGGGGCAAAGTCAGGCAAATAGCCCAGGGTCAGGGTGTTGCTGGCCCGAACCCGCTCCAGGGTGTCGGCCTGGGCATACAGCGGCACCAGGCTGAGCAGGCAGGCCACTATTTTCATCTTCATGGGCGGTCCTCGCTCAAGGCAGCTCGGCGCGTTCGACCGCCGCCTGCTGGATGATGAAGCGCTTGGCCAGAAAGCCATACAGCAGATACCCGAAGGCCAGCACCAGGGCGCCCCCCAGCACCGCTTCCATGCCGCAGGCGTAGAGCGCGTACAGCGAATAGCCCACGGCGACCAGCAGCACCACGGTGTTGCGGGTGTATACCGCCGGGCTGACCCGGGCCTTGTACATGATCGCCAGCAGGCCGGTGAGGGCCGTGACGTAGGGAATCAGGTTGGTCACCGCCGCCAGGCTCACCAGCTTGCCGAACTGGGCGCTGGCATTGGGCGAGATGGTCGACAGCGCCATCGCCGTCTGCAGCACGCCGCACACGATCATGCCGAGGATCGGCGCGTTGCGGGCGCTGACCCGGGAGAACAGCGCAGGAAACAGCCCTTGGTCAGCCGTCATCTTCGCGGTCTGCGCCAGGGTGAACTGCCAGCCCAGTAGCGAGCCGATGCAGGCCATCACCGCCAGCGCCATGATGATGTTGCCGACCACCGGGTTAAACATTTTCGCGTACACCAGCGCGAAGGGCGCCGAGGCATTGGCCAGCTCAAGGTTGGGCACGATGCCCTGGATCACCGTGGTCGACAGCACATACACCACCGCAGCGCCCAGGGTGCCGAACAGGCAGGCCAGGGGCACGTTGCGCTGGGGGTTCTCCACCGCATCGGAGGCCTGGGCCGCCGACTCCATGCCCAGGAACGCCCAGAGGGTCAGCGGAATGGTCTTGCCGATGGCCTCCCAGATCGGCAAGTCGTTGGGGTTCCAGGCCTGGGCGAGGATGTTGCTGTCGAACCAGAACCAGCCGATCACGCTCAGGCCCGCCACGGGCACGATCACCCCCCAGACGGTAATGGCGCCGATCTTGCCGGTGATGTTCGGCCCGCCGAAGTTGGCCAGGATGGTCAGCCAGATCAAGCCGGCCGTGCCGACTAACAGCGCCGTTGCGCTGCTGCCCAGCCAGGGAAAGAACGCCGTCATGTAGCCCACGGCCGAAATCGCCACGGCGACGTTGGCAATCGCCAGCGAGAGGAAATACAGGTAGGAGCACAGAAAGAACCCCGACTTGGCGTGCGCCTCCTCGGTATAGGCCGACAACCCGCCCGGCCGGTTACAGAACACCCCGCATTGGGTGAAGCTGTAGGCGATGGCCATGGAGCCGACGGCAGTGACGGCCCACGACAACAGCGAGACCGCCCCCAGCTGCGCCATGCTGGTGGGCAGCATGATGATGCCCGAGCCCATCATGTTGACCATCACCAGGGTGGTGAGCCCGATCAGGCCCATTTTTTTCGACTCGGCCATGCCTATCCCCAATGCGTGATGTGCGGCTTATTGGGTATAGGTCATTTCGGCCGGTAGGAGCGGGCTTGCCCCGCGATCGTAATCCGGGCGACACCTGATGGGTTTGATGCACTGGCCTTTCGCGGGGCAAGCCCGCTCCTACCTGGCGTGGTTCAGCAAGGGCTGGGTGCTCAGCCCGTGGAGCACGATGCTCAGGGCCACCACCGACAGGGTCAGGTTGATGCAGGCCGTGGCCAAGCCCGGGGGCAGGCCATGGTTGAGGCTGTAGAACAGGTAGTAGAGGCTGCCGATCCCGCGAATGCCGAACCAGCCCACCAGCAGACGTTGCTGGCGGTCCAGCAGGGTGCCCCAGGGCAGTAGCAGGGTGCCCAGCGGGCGCACCACCACGAACAGCACCAGGCCGACGCCCAGGGCGCGCCAGTCCCAATGGCTGGCCAGGACGATGCCCAGCAACGTCACCAGAAAGACCTCCAGCGCCCGCTCCACCAGATCACCGAACGCCAGCATGTCACCCATCATGATGCCGGCGGCCACTTGCTTGTCCGGCAACTGGCGGGTGTCGCCGTGGGTCGCCTGCTCCGGCGCCAGCTGATGATGGCCGACCAGCGGTTGCACCAGATGCTCGGCCGGTACCGGGGCATGGTCGCTGGAGCTCATCTCGGTACGGCGCAGCCCGAGCCCGGCGGCAAATACCGCGAGAAAGCCATAGGCCTGGATCAGCTCGGCGCCGACATACGCCAGGGCAATCAGGGCCAGGGCCAGGTAGTCGTTGGGCGAGAGGGTGCTGTCATCGTTGCGGATACGCAGCGCCAGGCTCAGGCGTCCGACGCCCTGGCCCATGGCATAGCCCAGCGCCAGGCCGGCGCTGACCGCCCACAGCAAGTCGTGCGCGGCCCACTGCAGCAGGGCGCCGGCGGTGGGTTGCGCCTGGGCGATCAGCAGCAGGCCCAGCAGCACGAAGGGAAAGGCCACGCCGTCATTGAGCCCGGCTTCACCGGACAGACCGAAGCGCATGGCATCCTGGTCCTTGGCATCGCTGACCTGCACCAGCGACGCCAGCACCGGATCGGTGGGGGCGAGCATGGCAGCGACCAGCAGCGCCAACCCCCAGGAAAACTGCAACCACAGGTGCAGCAACAGGCACAGGCCGGCAATGCTCACCAGCACCAGCGGGCCGGCCAGGCCCACCACCACGCGCCACATGCGCCGGCTGAACACCAGGCGCAACTTGAGGCCGCACACAAACAGGGAAAACAGCAGGGCCACCTCGGTCAGGTGCTCCATCCACGGCGCAGCCTCGGCCAGGTTCAACTGCAACACGCCCAAGCCCGCCGGGCCGATGGCCACACCCAGCGCCAGGCACACCGCCGAGGTGGTCACCGGCAGCCAGCGCAGGTACGCGGACGTCAGGGCCAGCGTCAGCAGCACCATGCCCAGCACGGCCACCCAGACAATGAAGCTCATGGCGTCACCCCCGCCAGCATTGGGGTTTCAGGCGTCGGTCAGTACCCGGCCGGTTGACGAAGGCTCATGTTCGATGTGATGCGAGCGAGCGTCGAGCATCAGCGGCAAGGGATCGGCGAAAACGCGGTTCACCAGCAACAGATGCTCGATGGCTTCCTGGTATCTGTCCCGGGCTTTGCGCCGCAGGCGCTGGTACAGCGAGAAGGACTCGGCATCCAGTTGCGGGTGGTCGAGCAAGGCAAACGCCTGGCGATCCAGGTGCCAGGCCTGATGGAACAGATGCTGGTTCTGTTTCAGGGCGAACCGGCGGCACGCCTTGAGCTGAAAGCGACGGTGGGCGTCGGACATGACGGGCTCCTTTGCAAAGCCGGGTGTGATTACACATCGGACCGGCTGCCGACGGGAGAAGTGCAAACGCTATTGCGCTAAAAACCTCGTTGCACTGCCGCTTATTGGCGCAGCATCCATCATGTTTTACGAACGGTAGCCGTGGCAGGGCGTTGGTCGAAAAAAGCTGAACCTGCACCAGTTCTCGATGCTCAGAACTGATAGCAGCAGCCTGACAGGTACACGGCCATGAACCTCCATGCATTCCTCTTCACCGTCGCTATGCTCGGCAGTGGCGTCAGCCTTGGCGCAGCCTGCGACGTGCAGACCCGCTCACAGAGCGCCTCGGTGCCCAGCATCGAATCCCATACCTGCTATCAGTTCACCGGTATGCCCGACGATGCCATTGACTGGTCGTGCAGCAACGAGAGCAAGGAAATGCTCAGCACCCAGAAGCGCCGGGTGCAGGCCTGCCAGGACAATTCGGTGGGGCGTTGTACCGCCAGTCTGACCCAGGAAAGCCTGGCCAATCCGCACGCCACCAGCAAGGCGCCGGCACGCGACAGCCTTGCGGTCCCCGACGGCGCCCAGATGGTGACCTACTACTACGCCACCGCGCATTTGCAGCAGGCGCGCAAGGACTGCGAGTCGGCTGGCGGCCGCTGGCAAGCGCCTTGAGGCACTTTTTACCGATTCGCGGCTCTACTCATGGCCAGACGGCGCCGATTCCCGGCGCCGCCTCCAGAATCCACACCCGGTGCCGATGGTCGAGACTGCCCCTGTTCGTTCCCTGCGAGTGCTGTGCCAGCCGTTGCTGGCCGGTGCCTTGATCCTGTGTGCCAGCGCCTGCAGCCAGCAGCAGGGCCGCGACATCGCCACCCAGTTCAGCCAGGGCAACCCCCAGGAGTTGTTCCAGACCAGCGTCGACCGCATGGCGACACTGGCCATGCGCGACAACCTGCGCAGCCTGTACCTGCTGATGAACAAGCTGTACCTGCGCAACCCCAATCAGTGGCGTCAATCCGGGTTTGTCGATGCCACCACTGCCGAACGGCAGATCCGCCAGGCCATCGAGCAGCGCCAGACGTTGCCGCAACTGGGCGAGCGACGAGACCTGGCGGCCCTGAGCTACGCCCTGAGCCCGGAGTTTCGCGGCGACCGGGTGGGGGCGTTCATCTACGCCATCGGCAGCATGCTGGTGACCGCCCATGGCGGGCGCAGCGAATTCTTCATGACCGACACCATCAATCCGCAGTTCGTCAGCAACGCGGCGCGCAACATCGAAAAGGCCACCTGGATGCTCAGCCAGCGCCAGGATGAAAACGGCGTGCTGTTGCTGTTTTCCAACGAAATGACCGAGGAGGGCAGCAACCTCAGCTTCGCCGTCGAATTCGGCAAGATCGTCGCCCGGCTTGACCTGCTGGCGCAGATGCTCGATGAGCGGTACCGGCGCATTGGCCTGAACTATGCGCAAAGCCTGCTGCTGATGAACTTTCTGCCGGTGCAGTAGCAGGGAACTCCTGCCGGGGCAGACGTATCTTAGTTGACGTAGGGAGTCTATTTCCGGAGGCACCACCATGCGTCGTCTACTGATCGCTTCTTCGCTTGTTCTCTGTCTGCCTTTCGGCGCGGCCCTGGCTGATGTCGATGCCGGTGATGTCGCCACCTCGGCAGGGGTTTCCGCTTCGCTGTATTCCACCTTCAAGGATGACAAACGGATCATTCCGGCCCGTGACGATGCCTCGTCGTTCATCGCCAGCGGCGGGGCCATTCGTGGGGTGTACCTGGAGTCCATGTTGCAGCGGGTTCGGCAACAGAACCCGGGACTGCAAGCCACCGATGAAGACATCGCCCGGGCGATCCTGATGCAGGATCAATTGGGCACCGAACGCTGACCCCGGCACACCTCAGCAGCGGATCTACACTTAACAGGCTGCTTCGCCGAAGCAGGTGCAGGATCCGGAGGTCATCATGTTCAGGTTGTCGTCAGTGAGCCTATGTGTGGCGCTTGCGCTGTTCAGCGCCCAGGCAAGCGCCGAAACCGTGGTGCCGATGAAGGGCCAGAGTTCTCAGCAAGTCCAGCTGGATATGAACGAATGCCAAAACGTCGCCAACAGTGCCTCGAGCAATACCTCGACGCCCAGCGGCGGGCGGATCAAGGGCGCGGCCGTGGGGGCCGCCGCCGGGGCAGTGGGGGCGAATGTGCGCGGTAACCAGCACGACGAGATCTATGATCGCGTCGATGACGACGTGAAGCAGGATTACCGGCAGAACCGCGCCAAGCAAACCGCCGCGGCCGGTGCCGTCGTCGGCGGCGCCCATCAGCGCCAGGAGCGCCGCCAGCAACGCCGCACGAACGAATCGACCAATACCACGGCGTACACCAGTTGCCTGCAGGGCAAGGGCTATCAGGTCACCCCCTGACGCTGCGGTGCATGTTATTGCAGGTTGCCGGCAACGGCGATGGTCTGCGCGGTGATGTAGTTCGACTCGGGTGAGCAGAACAGGTACACCGCGTCGGCCGCTTCCTGCACCGTGCCCGGGCGGCCCAGGGGGTTGCGCTGGGCGAACGACTTGGCCGCCTCCGGGCTGATGCCGACACGGATATCCCGGCCTTCGATATTCACCGTGGCGCCGGCGTGGGCGTCGGCGCTGGTCATGCGGGTCTCGATAAAGCCGAAGGCCACGGCATTGACGTTGACCTTGAAACGCCCCCACTCACGTGCCAGCGCACGGGTCATGCCGATCACCCCAGCCTTGGCCGAGGAATAGTTCATCTGCCCGGCGTTACCGTTGAGCGCCGACACCGACGAGATGTTCACCACCTTGCGGAACACTTCCCGCTCCAGGGCCGCATCGGCCTGCGCCTGGGCCTTGATGACCGGGTAGGCGGCGCGCAGGATGCGAAACGGCGCGGTCATGTGGCAGTCGACAATGGCGTACCACTGCTCGTCGCTCATCTTCTGGATCACGTCGTCCCAGGTGTAGCCGGCGTTGTTGACGATGATGTCGATGGCGTTGAAGTTGTCCATTGCCGTCTTGATGTAGCGCTCGGCAAAGTCCGGGGCGCTGACATTGCCGTGGCACACGGCGGCCTGGCCTCCGAGGTTGCGGATCATTTCGGCGGTTTCGTGCGCCGGGTCGGCGTCCAGGTCGTTGATCACCACGCGGGCGCCTTCGCGGGCCAGTTTCAGTGCGATCTGCTGGCCGATGCCGCGCCCGGAACCTGTTACCAGTGCGACCTTGCCTTCGAGTTTTGCCATGGGTCTTTCCTCTTTTATCGGTCTTGTTTACAGGGCGATCACGGCGTCGCCGACGATCTTGATTTCGCCGTATTGATTGGCGGTGCGGATCTCGACCCTCAGGCGTTGTTCGCCTTCGGCCTCGAAGCGCTCCACCACCGTGCCGGTGCAGGTGATCTGGTGGCCCAGGTGGGTAATGCCGAGAAAGCGCACGGCCAGGTCGCGCAGCTGGCGTTGGTCCACCCAGTGGGTGACCAGGCGGGCAAGGTAGGCCATCGACAACATGCCGTGGGCGAACACGTCGGGCATGCCGGCATTGCGGGCATAGTCGATGTCGATATGGATCGCGTTGTGATCCCCCGAGGCGCCGGCGAACAGCGCCAGGGTGGTGCGATTGATCGGGGCGAGGGTCAGGGCCGGCAGTTGTTCGCCGACCTGCAGGTGTTGCAGCACTGGGGTAGTCATCAGGGGTCTCCGCTTCAGCTGTTGCGCTGTACAAGGACGCTACGCAGGTCGGCAACGTGCTCGCCGTGCTGGTTGGTCACACGGGTTTCGCGCACCACGAATTCAAGGGCGCCGCCTTTTTTGTCGTAGATGTCGGCAATGCGCACGTCAAAGCGCAGGGTGTCGCCGGCATAGGCCATGCGGTGGTAACGGAACGATTGCTCGCCGTGCAGGATGCGCGCGGTGACGATGCCCAGTTCGTCGCGCCAGGCGTTGGACGGGATCTGGAACTCCAGCGAGAACAGAAAGGTCGGCGGCAGCGGCAGGCTCGGGTGGCCGGCATCGCGGGCAGCCTGCTCGTCGAAGTAGACCGGGTTGGTCTCGCCGGTAGCCTTGGCGAAAAAGCGCAGCTGCCCGGCTTCGGCGGTCGCCTGAAAGGCAGGTAGCTGACGGCCGATATGTTGTTTGTCGATCATCGAGGGGCTCCTTGAGGGCAGGCCGGGTCAGTGTTTCTGGTACACGGTGACCACGCAGGCACCGCCCAGGCCGAGGTTGTGCTGCACCGCGGTACGCGCACCCTGCACCTGGCGCTGGTCGGCGCTGCCGCGCAGTTGATGGGTCAGCTCGTAGCACTGGGCAAGGCCGGTGGCGCCCAGTGGGTGGCCTTTGGAGAGCAGGCCGCCGGACGGGTTGGTGACCCAGCGCCCGCCATAGGTGTTGTCGCCATCGTTGACCAGTTGCTCGCCCGCGCCCTCGGCGCACAGGCCCAGGCCTTCGTAGGTCAGCAGCTCGTTCTGGGCAAAGCAGTCGTGCAGTTCGATCACGTCGACGTCGTTGGGGCAGATGCCCGCCTGGTTGTAGGCGATGTTGGCGGCCATGCGGGTCATGTCGAAACCGACCACGCGGATCATGTCGTTGGCGTCATAGGTGCTGGGCAGGTCGGTGGTCAGCGCCTGGCCGGCCATGAGTACGTCGGTGCGCAAACCGTGCTTTTTCGCAAACGCCTCGGACACCACGATGGCGGCCGCCGCCCCGCAGGTGGGCGGGCAGGCCATCAGACGGGTCAGCACGCCTTCCCAGAGCATCGGTGCGGCCAGCACCTCTTCGGGGCTGACCACATTGCGAAACACCGCCAGCGGGTTGTTCGCCGCATGGCGGCTGGCCTTGGCGCGGATCTTGGCGAAGGTGGCCAGCTGGGTGCCGTATTTCTGCATGTGGGCGTAGCCGGCCCCGGCGAACTGGCGAATGGCCGTGGGCAACTCGGGCATGCCCACCAGGTCGTTGGTCAGATTCAGGGCGCGCTCGGTGGCCGGGGCGCGGTCGCTCCAGGCCGATTTCAGCGCACCGGGGTTCATCTGCTCGAAGCCAAACGCCAGGGCGCAGTCCACCGCGCCGCTTTGCACCGCCTGGCGGGCCAGGAACAGGGCGCTGGAGCCGGTGGCGCAGTTGTTGTTGACGTTGACCAGCGCAATGCCGGTCATGCCGACCCGGTACAGGGCTTTCTGCCCGCAGGTGGAGTCGCCATACACATAGCCTGCATAGGCTTGCTGGATATGCTTGAAGTCCAGGCCGCAGTCGGCCAGGGCCAGGCGGATCGCCTGCTCGCCCATCACATCGTAGGGCTCGTTGGTGCCAGGCTTCTTGAACGGAATCATGCCCACGCCAGCCACGAATACTTTGTTGTTCATCGTATTTTCCTTGTTGTTTTCGAGGGTCAGAGCTTGCGCGCGATCAGTTCGCGCATCACTTCACTGGTGCCGCCGTAGATGCGGTTCACGCGCATGTCGGCAAAGGCCCGGGCAATGGGGTACTCGAGCATGTAGCCGTAGCCGCCATGCAGCTGGACCATGTCGTCGATGCAGCGCGACAGGGTTTCGGTGGTGTACAGCTTGGCAATCGCCGCCTCTTCGAGGGTCAGGCGGCGGCGCATGTGCTCGCCCAGGTAGTGGTCGACCATCACCCGCAACGCGGTGGCCTGGGCTTTGATGTCGGCGAGCTTGAACTTGGTGTTCTGAAAGTCCCACACGGTCTGGTTGAAGGCCTTGCGGTCCTTCACGTAGTCCAGGGTCTGCTCCAGCAGGCGCTCGAGCTTGGCGGCGGCCGACACGGCAATGGAGAAGCGCTCCTGAGGCAGTTCGGCCATCAGATAGCTGAAGCCCAGGCCTTCATCGCCCAGGCGATTGGCTACCGGTACGCGGACGTTGTCAAAGTACAGCTCGGCGGTGTCCTGGGCGTGCTGGCCGACCTTGTCCAGCTTGCGGCCCCGGACAAAACCGGGGCGGTCGGTTTCCACGGCAATCAGGCTGATGCCCTTGGCGCCGGCGTCGGGGTCGGTCTTGCACACCACGATCACCAGGTCGGCGGTCAGGCCGTTGCTGATGAAGGTCTTGCTGCCGTTGATCACATACTCATCGCCCTCGCGCACGGCGGTGGTGCGCACCGCCTTGAGGTCGGAGCCGGTGCCAGGCTCGGTCATGGCGATGGCCAGGATGATCTCGCCGGCGCACACGCCCGGCAGCCATTTGCGCTTCTGTTCTTCAGTACCGCAGCGGTTGATGTAGGGGGCGATGACGTCGGAATGCATGCCAAAGTAAGGGCCGCTCACACCGCAGCGGGCGAACTCTTCGTTGAACACCGCACAGTGGCCGAAGTCGCCGCCGCCACCGCCATATTCCATCGGTAGGCTGATACCCAGCAGGCCTTCACGGCCGGCCTTGAGCCAGGTTTCGCGATCCACCTGTCCGGCCTTGTCCCAGGCCGACTGGCGCGGCAGGCATTCACGCTCGAAAAAGCGGCGCACAGTGGTGCGGAACATTTCATGGTCGTCGCGCAAAACGGTTCGGGCAATGTGCACGCACGTCTCCTCAAAGGTGGCAGGCCGCCTGGATCAGGCGCTTACGCCAGGCGCGCGGTGCGCCTGTGGAATGAGGGTTACGATAGGTGCAGGGCCTTGGCCGAACGCCACCCGAGGCGGGTGGCGGGCCAAAAAAACACGGCGGTGGAGGAGGGGGCTCAGGCGTGAGGCGCGTTGCCGGGGTGGGATTCCAGGTCTCGCATGCGCGCGACGGCTTCATCGCGGCTGCTGACCCCAAGCTTGCTGTAGATATGGCTCAGGTGCCATTTCACCGTTTCCGGCGACAGCCCCAGGGCCCGGGCGATTTTCTTGTTCGGCAGGGCCTGGGCGAGCAAGCGCAGCACTTCGATCTCGCGCTCGCTCAGCGGCTCGATAGCCACCGCGCCGGGTTTGCTCGGCGCCGTGACCGAGGGCTTGGCGCTGGCCACGGCGGGAATGGCATTGTGCGCCTCTTGCAGACGCTCGACATAGAACGCCAGCACCGGGTCGAGGGTTTCCCGGCTGGCGACGGCGTTGATCAGCTCCAGCCCCTTGGGGTGGGCGTCCAGCAGGCTGCGCAGCAAGCCAAAGCGCTGGCCGCGGCGTAGCGCCTCGAGGACGTTGTCCCGGGCCCGCGTCGGGTTGCCACGCTCGGCCTCGACGACGGCAGCCAGCACCAGCAAACGCACAGTGCCCAACTGCCGGCGGTGGCGCTCGCAGGTGGCGATCAGTTGATCCAGGCGTGCTGCCGCGCCGTCCAGATCACCCTGGGCCAGCTGCCAGCGCACCCGGGCATTCTCGGTGAGGATGTGGATTTCCTTGAGCGCCGTTTGCCCGGCATCGGGGTGGCGGGCGTCCAGGGCTTCCAGGCGGGTGAGTTTGCCCTGTGCCGCCGCAGTCTCGCCCAGGATCAGCAGCCAGCGCACCTGCCAGGTCAGGCAGTAGGCCTGCAAGCGGTCCAGGCCCAGCTTGATCGCGTACTCATCCAGACGCTCGACAAAGGCGAAGGCTTCCTGCTGATTGCCGGCCAGCCACTGCACATCCCACAACACCTGCAGGACCCGCAGCACCGAATCGGGAATCGAGATCCGTTCGAGGATGTCGACCCAGCCCGAGAGCAACGTGAACGCCTCGTCCACCTGATTGGTTTCGTAGAGCACCTGGCCCAGCAGGGCGGCGGACAGGTAGGTGGCATCGGCCCCGGCCTTGCCGCACTGGCCGGACGTGTGCAACACATCGCGGTAGACCCGTTCGGCCTGGGTCATCTGGCCTTCCAGGGCCAGGCTCAAACCCACCATGCAGCGTCCTTGCAGGCTACCGGCGGTGGTGCCCAGCAGCGGCTCGCCGTTGACCAGCAGCAGTGGCCGGTCAATCTGCACCTGGCGGGCCTTTTCGTAGTCGCCACGGTGCATGTACAGCCAGGACAGGATGTTGGCGCACGAGCCGATGGCGACGCTGTCGCTGCCCGGCGGCGGGTTGAGCAGCTGCGGCAGTACGGCCATGGCAGCTTCGGTGTCATCGCGCTGCAGGGCCAGGGAGGCACGCATCAATGCCAGCATGAAGTGGTCGTGCACATCGTGCTCCGGCAGGTCGCGAAACAGCTGCTCCAGGCTTTCGGCGCAGCCGGCAAAATCCCGGGCGTACAACTGCATACGTACCTTGATCAGGCGCAGCTTGACCCGCGACTGCACCTGCTCCACCGGCAACAGGCGCACCAGTTCGATCAGCATGCGCAAATCGCCATGGGCATACAGGGTCGGGGCATGCTGCTCCACCAACAATGCGGCGGCAGCAGGGTCGCCCCCCTTGACCGCATGGTGTACGGCTTCGTTCAGGTGGTTGTGGTCGCGGAACCAGGTCCAGGCGCGCACGTGCACTGCCTGCTGCTCGGCCGCGCTGCGCGAGTCGAAGTACGTGAGCAGCGTTTCGCGCAGCAGCGGGTGCAGCCGGTACCAGGTTTCCCGTCCGGCGCTGTCTACCGGGATCAGGAACAGGTTGTCGCGCTCCAGGCGCGCCAGCAGCGCGGTGGCTTCACTCACGGCTTCGGGGTGGCCGCTCAGGGCTGCGCACAACGAGGCGCAAAAGCGGTTGCACACGGCCATGAGCAGCATCAGGTCAAGGTCGGTGGGTGACAGGTGGGACAGCACCTCGACTTCAAAAAACCGCGCAAATGCCTGGTCGTCCCGCACCTGGGGCTGCACCGGCGCGGTCGATGCCGAGGACCCCGGGCGATTCTTCTTGCGGCTCACGGCCAGCAGTTGCAACCCGGCAGCCCAGCCATCTGTCTGCTCGTGCATGAGCCGGGCGTCACGGGAGTCGATCTGGCCCAACTGCGCCTTGAGAAACTGCTCGGACTCGGCCGGGGTAAAACGCAGGTCGCGCAGGTTCAATTCCTGCACCAGGTTCTGGCTGCGCAGGCGAGCCAGCGACAACGGCACGCTACTGCGCGACACCAGCGCCAGGTGCAGGTTGGCGGGGGCGTAGTCGAGCAACCATTGCAGGGCCTGGTGAATGCCGACGTCGGTCAGGTGATGCAGGTCGTCGAGCACCAGCACCAGTTCGTCGCTGCGGCGGGCGATGCTGCGCACCAGGGTGATGACCGTACGTTCCACGGCCTCGCCGTCGATACCGCGGCCTTCGAGCTGAGTGGCCTCGCGCACAAGCTCGGGGTCGACCTGGCCCAGGCTTGCCAGCAGGTAATCGAGAAAGCGCGTCAGCTCGTTGTCGTCGGCAGACAATGTCAGCCAGGCCACCTCGAAACCCAACGGCAACAAGGCCTGGCGCCAGGCAATCAGGGTCGAGGTCTTGCCGCAGCCGGCCGGGCCCTGGAGCACGATACAGCGCTGACGGCGGGCCTTGAGCATCTGCTCCTGCAGCCGTTCGCGGGCAATCAGCCGGCTGCTGCGTGGCGGGATCAGCTTGGTGCTGACGATCGGCGACTGTGTCGGATTAAAGACCTGGCTGGCTTGGCTATCCGCTGCGACAGACTTGCGGTTTTTGTCCATGGGCTTCCCGCTCATTTTTTTTCAAGCATGCACTGAATCTATCTCAATGTAACCCGGCGCTTGAAGCCCGGTGCTGGCGGGAGCGGCATCGCCACCCGATGCGGGTGGCGATGAGGGAGGGCGGCGTTGTTCTACTGAAACCATCAAGAAAACCATGCCCCGCAGCGCAGGAGCTCGCCCATGGCCATACAGTTCAAGATCAACGAGCACGTGGCGGTCATCACGCTTGATGGGCAAATGCCGGACAACACCCTGAGCGTCAGTGACCTGATGCACTTGCGCAAGACCCTTAGCGCTTGCCAGGACGACGAGCAGGTGCGGGTGATCGTGCTCACCGGAGCCGTTGACCGGGCTTTTTGCTGCGGTATTGGCCAAGTGGAATCACTGCGGGCGCTGCCAGGCGTCGTGGCCGGCGCGCTCAAAAGCCGCGAGACCGAAGCCGAGGAGGGCGGCCATGCACGGCTGCTGGACCTGAGCGACCTTGAAATCTGGAAGCCGCTCATCGCTGCCATCAACGGTGCCTGCCTGGGGGGCGGGCTGGAGCTGGCGCTGCAGTGTGACCTGCGCCTTGGTGCCGAACACGCAAGCTTTGGCTTGCCCCAGGTGTGCGAGGCCACCATTGCGCCGGCCGGCGGTGTGCAGTACCTGTTGCGGGCCATTCCCGCCGCCCATGCCATGAAGATGGCGCTGACCGGTGCGCCGGTCAGCGCCGCGCAGGCGTTGCTAATCGGCCTGATCAGCGACCTTGCACCGCGCGAACAACTGATGCCGATGGCCCTGGGCCTGGCCGAGCGCATCGCCGCCAATGGTCCGCTGGCGGTGCAGTCGGTCAAGCGCCTGGCGCTGCACAGTGCCCACCTGAACCCCCGGGACTTCGCCGCCCAGGCCCACCTGCATTGGGGATTGCTGCGCGACAGCCTCGACCAGGCTGAAAGCCGCCTGGCAAAAGCCGAGCAGCGCGCCCCGCGCTACACCGGGAACTGATCCCGCATCCCTTCGTTACCGCCGTTCAACCCTGACAACAATAATTCCCAGGAGAGCTTCATGTACCTCACCCAAGGGCTGCACCGCATGCTGCAGCAAAACCCCGACGCCCTGGCCACCGTGTTTCGCGACCGCCGCCACACCTACGCCCAATTGGCCGCGCGGGTGGCGCGCCTGGCGGGCGCCTTGCAGCAACTGGGCATGCACACCGGCGAGCGTGTCGGGATGCTGGGCCTGAACAGCGACCGTTTTCTGGAGTACTACCTGGCCACCTGGTGGGGGGGAGGTGTGGTCAACCCGGTGAACATCCGCTGGAGCGTGGCCGAGATCGTCTACTCCCTGGACGACTGCGACACCCGCATCCTGCTGATCGATGACACCTTCCTGCCGATGGCCGAGGCCATCGCCGCCAGCGCCAAGGTGCGCCCGTTGCTGATCCATGTCGGCGATGGCCCGGCGCCTGACGGTATGCTCGGCTACGAGCAACTGATTCAAGCGGCCACGCCGGTGGACGATGCCTTTCGTGGCGGTGAGGACCTGGCCAGCATCCTCTATACCGGCGGCACCACGGGCCGGCCCAAGGGCGTGATGCAGTCGCACATGAACCTGTGGTCGGCGGCGGTGGCGCGTGCCGCCGATGTGCCGGTGCCGGCCGATGCCCTGAGCCTGCATATCGCACCGATGTTCCACCTGGCGGCGCTGTCACGGGTGATCCTGATCGGGCTGGTCGGCCTGCCGAGCTACTTCGTACCCGCCTTCGATGCCGTGGATGTGATGCGCACCATTGCCCGCGAGCGCATCACCGACATCCTCATCGTGCCGACCATGCTGCAAGCCTTGATCATGCACCCCGAGTTTTCCCGGCATGACCTAAGTTGCCTGCGCGACCTGACCTACGGCGCCTCACCCATCGCCGTGCCATTGCTGGAACTTGCCCTCAAGGCCCTGCCGCAGGTCAGGTTCACCCAGGGCTATGGCATGACCGAAGCCGCACCGCCGATCTCGGCCAACGGCCCGGAAAACCACGGCCCCGAAGGCGTCGCCAACGGTCGACTGCGTTCGGCCGGACGGCCAGGGCTGGGGGTGACCGTGCGCATTGTCGACGAGCACGACAACGAGGTGCCGTGCGGCACGGTGGGCGAGGTGGTGGTGCGTGGGCCGAACATCATGCTCGGCTACTGGAACAAACCTGAGGAAACCGCCCAGGCACTGCGCGGCGGCTGGATGCACACTGGCGACGGCGCCTACATGGACAAGGACGGCTTCATCTACATCGTCGACCGCTTCAAGGACATGATTGTCAGCGGTGGCGAGAACGTCTATTCCGGCGAAGTGGAAAGCGCCATCGCCAGCCACCCGGCGGTCGCTGCCTGCGCGGTGATCGGCATTCCCTGTGCCCAGTGGGGCGAGGCGGTGCATGCGGTGATCGTGCTCAAGGCCGACGCCTTGGCCCGCGACGCCGACATCATCGAGCATTGCCGCCGCCAGATCGCCGGCTACAAGACCCCGAAAACCGTCGAGTTCCGCGCCACCTTGCCGCTCTCCGGTGCCGGCAAAGTGCTCAAGCGCGACCTGCGCGAGCCGTTCTGGGGCGGCAAGGACCGCGGGGTGAGCTGACGCCATGTACATGACCCAATGCCTGCACCGCACCCTGCAGCAAAACCCCGAACACCTGGCCACCTGTTTTGCTCAAAGGTGTCAGACCTACCGACAGTTCGTCGAGCGCGTCGCCCGCCTGGCCGGCGCCCTGCAACGCCTGGGGATGGCCCCGGGGGACCGGGTCGGCATGCTGGCGCACAACAGCGACCGCTACCTTGAGTACCTGTTCGCCGTGTGGTGGGGCGGCGGGGTGCTCAACCCGGTGAACAGTCGCTGGAGCGTGGCCGAGATCGTTTATTCCCTGGACGACTGCGGCACCGGCATCCTGATCGTCGACGAGCACTTTGCCGGCCTGGCCGAAGGCATCTGCGACCTGGCCCGCACGCCACCGCTGTTTATCCATGCCGGCGACGGCGAGGCGCCGGTGGGCATGTATGGCTTTGAGCAGCTGATTGCCGACACGGCGCCGGTGGAGGATGCCGGGCGCGGTGGCGACGACCTGGCCTGCATCCTCTACACCGGCGGCACCACCGGCTTTCCCAAGGGCGTCATGCAGTCGCACCTGAACCTATGGTCGGCCTGCATGCCACGAATGGTGGACATGCCGCCGATTGCTGGCGGGCGGCTCTTGCACGTAGCGCCGCTGTTCCATGTGGCCGGCATGGCGCGGGCATTGATCCAGTTCATGGCCGGAGAAAGCCATGTGCTGGTGGCAAGCTTCGACGCCGCACAGACCTTGCAGGTGATCGAGCGCGAGCGGGTCACGGAAACGCTGCTGGTACCGAGCATGATCCTTGCGCTGCTGGCCCATAGCGACTTCGACCGCCATGACCTCAGCTCCCTTAGGCGCCTGACCTATGGCGCGTCGCCAAGTGCCGGCGAAATGGTCGAGCAGTTGCTGGCGCGGCTGCCGGACATCGAACTCTCGCACTCCTATGGCTTGACCGAGGCGTGCCCGGTGGTGTCGAGCAACCTGCCGTGCAACCACAGCCCCCAGGCGCGGGCCAGTGGCCTGGCGCGCTCGGTGGGGCGTGGCGGGCTGGGCGTGCAGGTGAAGATTGTCGACCCTGACGGCGTGGAGGTACCCCGCGGCACCGTGGGCGAAATCATCGTGCGCGGGCCGAACATCATGCAGGGCTACTGGAACAAACCCGAGGAAACCGCCAGGGCCTTGCGCGATGGCTGGCTGTACACCGGCGACGGCGCCTACATGGACGAGCAGGGGTATCTGTTCATCGTCGACCGGCTCAAGGACATGATCGTCAGCGGCGGCGAGAACATCTATCCGGCCGAAGTCGAGAACGCCCTGGCCAGGCACCCGGCAGTGGCCCAGTGCGCGGTGATCGGCATTCCCCATCCGCAGTGGGGCGAGGCGGTGCATGCGGTGGTGGTCCGCAGCCCCGGCGCCCAGGTGGACGAGGCGCAATTGCGTGGGCATTGCCGCCAGTTCATCGCCGGCTACAAGTGCCCCAAATCGATTGAATTCCGCCCGCAACTGCCGCTGTCGGCGGCCGGCAAAGTCCTCAAGCGGGTGCTGCGCGCGCCTTATGTGGCGGGCCTCGCAGCGCCTGCGAGCTGACGCTGGCGGCGCTACCCGATCCGGGTGGCTTAAACACCCACCCTGCTCACTACATTGGGGTTACGAAGCAGGCGTACCTGGCCTGGCAACCCACTGGAGATTCCGATGCACATCAACCGTACCGTCTACCGTGAAGACCATGAAATGCTGCGCGAAACCGCACGGCGTTTCTTCGAGCGTGAATGCCTGCCCAAGCAGGCGCAGTGGGACGAAGCCGGGCAGGTGGATCGCGAAACCTGGCTCAAGGCTGGTCGCCATAATCTGCTGTGCCTCACCGTTCCGGCCGAATATGGCGGCGGTGGCGGCGACTTCGGTCACTCGGCGGTGCTGATCGAAGAGCTGTACCGCGCCGGTGTCTCGGGCTGGAGCCTGGGGGTGCACTCGGACATCGTCGCGCCCTACATCGTGCGCCTGGGCACCGAAGCACAAAAGCAGCAATGGCTGCCGAAGATCTGCACCGGCGAAACCGTGCTGGCCGTGGCCATGACCGAGCCTGGCACCGGCTCCGACCTCAAGGCCATCCGCACCACCGCGGTGCGCGACGGTGACGAGTGGGTGATCAACGGCAGCAAGACCTTCATCAGCAATGGCCTGTCGTGCGACATGGTCGTGGTGGTGTGCAAGACCGACCCCGGCGCAGGTGCCAAGGGGTGCAGCCTGATCATGGTCGAGTGCGACCGCCCGGGCTTTCGCCGTGGCCGCAAGCTGGAGAAGGTCGGCCAGTCGGCGGCAGACACCGCCGAGCTGTTCTTCGACGAGGTGCGGGTGCCGGTGGGCAATCTGCTGGGCGAAGAGAACAAGGGCTTCATGCACTTGATGGAGGAGCTGCCCCAGGAGCGCCTGGTGATCGCCCTGTACAGCGCCGCCAAGCTCGAGCGCATGCTTGAGCAGACCATCGAGTACGTCAAAGACCGCAAGGCCTTCAACCAGACCGTCTGGGACTTCCAGAACACCAAATTCAAGCTCGCCGACATCAAGGCCCAGGCCACGGCGGTGCGCCTGACCATCGACCACTACATCGGCGAACACATGCGCCGCCGCCTGACGGTGCAGGAGTCGGCCATCGCCAAGCTGCTGGCCACCGAGACCCTGTGCAAGTGCCTGGACGACATGGTCCAGCTGCACGGCGGCTACGGCTACATGCTTGAGTACCCGATTGCCCGGGCCTTCGTCGACATGCGTGTGACGCGCATTTTCGGCGGTACCAGTGAAGTGCTGCGCGAACTGATCGCCCGCCAGCTTTGATCCCTTGGTTTTAATTTCAGGTGAACCCATGAGCGAGAACGTAATGGTGGCTGGCGTCGGGATGATTCCCTTCAGCAAGCCCGGAACCAGCCCGACCTATGTACAGATGGGCGCCGAAGCGGTACGCCGCGCCCTGGCCGACGCCGGCATTGGCTATGAGCTGGTGCAGGAGGCCTACGCCGGGTATGTCTACGGCGACTCCACCTGCGGCCAGACCGTGCTGTATGAAGTGGGCATGACGGGCATCCCGGTGATCAACGTCAACAACAACTGCTCCACCGGCTCTACCGCCTTGTACCTGGCGCGCAAGGCCATCGAGTCGGGCGCCGCCGATTGCGTGCTGGCGGTGGGCTTCGAGCAGATGCAGGCAGGCCCCTTGAAGTCCCATTGGGATGACCGTCCGGTGACCCGTGAGCGCTTCCTGCCGATCCTGCACGGGCTCACCGCCGATGTCGGCAGCGAAATGGCCCAGGCGCTGCGCACCTTCGGCGGTGCCGGGCGCGAGTACATGCAAAAGTACGGCACGCGCATGGAGACCTTCGCCGCGGTGCGCGCCAAGGCCAGCCGCCATGCGGCGAATAACCCGCTGGCACTGTTTCGCAAGGTGCTTACCACCGAAGACGTCATGGCCGATCCGGTGCTCTGGCCTGGGGTGATGACCCGCCTGATGGCGTGCCCGCCGACTTGCGGCGGTGCGGCGGCGATCCTGGTGTCCGAGCGCTTTGCCCGCAAGCACGGGCTGCGCCGTGACGTGCAGATCGTGGCCCAGGCCATGACCACCGACACGCCTGAATCCTTCAATTTCGACAAACCGTCGATGCTCGACTGGGTCGGCACCCACATGACCCGGGCGGCGGCACACCAGGTGTACGAGAAGGCCGGCGTTGGCCCGCAGGACATCCAGCTGTGCGAGCTGCATGACTGCTTCGCCCAGAACGAGGTGATTAGCTACGAGTCGCTGGGCTTTTGCCCGGAAGGCGGCGCCGAGCAGTTCGTCAAGGACGGCGACAACACCTACGGCGGGCAAATCGTCATCAACCCGTCCGGTGGCCTGCTTTCAAAAGGGCATCCGCTGGGGGCCACCGGCCTCGCCCAGTGCTACGAGCTGACCCAGCAACTGCGCGGCAACGCCGATCAGCGTCAGGTCAAAGGCGCGCGCCTGGCCATGGCCCACAACCTGGGGCTGGGCGGCGCCTGCGTGGTGACGCTGTATGCCAGTGCCAGCCGGTAACCGGTAACGCCTCAATTCTCCGGGTGCAGGGACACACCCGATTGCCAGCACGGATGCACCACTCAATCCCTAACCGGAGAAACCGCATGACAAGAACAACAATGCGCGGCGTCTTCCAGCCAAGTCTGCTGGCCGTAGCTGTAATGTTTGCCACTTGCGCGGGCCCTCAAGCCCAGGCGGTGGAGTTCAACATCGGGGAGATCCAGGGCAGTTTCGATTCGGCGCTGTCCATCGGTGCCAGCTGGTCGACCACCGACCCGGAGGCGAAATTCATCTCCAACTTCAATTCCCAGGGCAAGTCCGGTGAGTCGTCGTCGCGCACCACCGACGACAACCGCCTGAACTTCAAGAGGGGCGAGACCTTCTCGAAGATCTTCAAGGGCGTGCACGATCTGGAGCTCAAATACGGTGACAGTGGCGCCTTCGTGCGCGGCAAATACTGGTACGACTTCGAGCTGATGGACGAGCGCCGGCCGTTCTACGACATCGACGACAGCGGACGCGACCGTGCGGCCAAGTCGTCCGGGGCGATGTTCCTCGACAGCTTCGTGTACCACAACTATTCCATCGGCGATCAGGTCGGCAACGTGCGCCTGGGCAAGCAGGTGGTGAGCTGGGGTGAAAGCACCTTCATCGGCAACTCGATCAACAGCATCAACCCCATCGACGTGGCCGCGCTGCGCCGGCCGGGGGCGGAGGTGAAGGAGGGCCTGATTCCGGTCAACCTGCTCTATGTCTCCCAGGGGCTGGCCGAGAACATCACCGCCGAAGCGTTCCTGCAGCTCGAATGGGAGAAATCGGTGGTCGACAACTGCGGCACCTTCTTTGGCAACGACGGTGTGCCACAGGGCTGCAACGACCGCCTGGTGATCGCCGGCCTCGACCTGCCGCCGGGCGCTGCGCAGAACACCGGGGGCCTGGCCGCCATCGCCGCCGGCCTTGACGATGCCTACATCCCGCGGCTCAAGGACAAGGATGCCCGCGACAGCGGCCAGTACGGCCTGGCCTTGCGCTGGTTCGTGCCCGAGTTCAACGACACCGAGTTCGGTGCCTACGCCATGAACTACCACAGCCGTAACCCGTACCTGAGCATCAACCAGATGAGCAACGCCGCAGGGGGCGTGGCGTCGGCGCGCAGTGCCCGTTACTTCATCGACTACCCCGAAGACATCCGCCTCTACGGCCTGAGCTTCCAGACCAACGTCGGCGGTGTGTCGCTGGGCGGTGAAGTCAGCTACCGGCCGAACATGCCGCTGCAGCTGAACACCGCGGACCTGTTGTCATCGGCAACCTTCGGTGCTACCTCGCCCTTGATCACCACCGGTTTTGCCGGCCGTACCCTGGGCGCCGAAGTCAACGGCTACAAGCGCATGCCGGTCACCCAGGCGCAAGTTACCGCCACCCAGTTCTTCGACCAGGTGCTGGGAGCCAGCCGCCTGACCGTGGTGGGCGAGGTGGGTTACAACCACATCAATGGCCTGGGCAAGGCCGACGGCAGCGACCTGCGTTTTGGTCGCAGCCCGGCGTTTGGTTCCGGTGAACTGCCGGGGGCTGTGGGCCTGGCTACCTGCCAGGGCAGCGCGGCGGGTACGCCAACGGCCAGCAACCCGGCCCAGGAGTGCAACGACGACGGCTTCTACACCAGCAACAGCTGGGGTTATCGCGTACGCGGCAAGCTCGATTACCAGAACGTGATCGCCGGCATCAACCTCTCGCCCAACCTGGCCTGGTCCCACGACGTGCAGGGTTATGGCCCGAACTTCGATGAAGGCTCCAAGGCGGTCAGCGTGGGCGTGGATGCCGAGTACCAGAACACCTACACCGCAAGCCTCAGTTACACCAACTTTTTTGGTGGCGACTTCAACACCAACATCGACCGCGACTTCCTCGCCCTGAGCCTGGGCGTGAGTTTCTGATGCAACCCTGCCAGAGGAACCTGAACATGAACGCACGTCTGATTCTGCGCGTTGGCGCATTGAGCCTGTCGCTGCTGGCAAGCAGTGTGATGGCCGCTGTTTCGCCCCAGGAAGCCGCGCAACTGGGCACCACCCTGACACCGCTGGGCGCCCAGAAGGAGGGCAACGCCGATGGCAGCATCCCGGCCTGGACCGGCGGCCTCAAGCCGGGTGCCGCACCCTTGGACAACGGCTTTCTGGGTGATCCATTCGCCGGTGACAAACCGCTGATGGTGATTACGGCCGCCACTGCCGAGCAGTACAAGGACAAACTTACCCCCGGCCAGCTGGCGATGTTCAAGCGCTACCCGGACAGCTACAGGATTCCGGTGTACAAGACCCAACGCAGCGCGGCCTCGCCGCAGAACATCTACGACATTGCCAAGAAAAGCGCCGTCACCACCGAGCTTACGCCCGATGGCAACGGCCTGGTGAACTTCGCGCAGAACCGTTATTACCCGTTCCCGATCCCCAAGAGCGGGGTAGAGGTGTACTGGAACCACAACAACCGCTACCGCGGCGGCAACATGAGTCGCGAGGCGGCGCAAGCAGCGCCGCAAACCAACGGCTCGTACTCAATCGTCGAGTACGACGACACCCTGGCGTTTCCACAGCTGATGAGCGACATCAAGCCGGGGCAGGGCGACAACGTCCTCTACTACTACAAGCAGGAAATCACCGCACCGTCGCGCATGGCTGGCAGCGTGGTGCTGATCCACGAAACCATCGACCAGGTCAAGGAACCGCGCCTGGCCTGGGTCTACAACGCCGGCCAGCGCCGTGTTCGGCGTGCGCCGCAGGTGGCCTACGACGGCCCGGGCAACGGCTCGGACGGCATGCGCACCGCCGACAACACCGACATGATGAACGGCGCCCCGGACCGCTACGACTGGAAGTTGATCGGCAAGAAAGAGATCTACATCCCCTACAACAACTACCGGCTGCAGTCGCCCAAGCTCAAGTACGAGCAGATCATCAAACCGGGGCACATCGACCAGGACCTGACGCGCTATGAACTGCACCGGGTATGGCATGTACAGGCCACCCTCAAGCCTGGACAGCGGCACATCTACGCCAAGCGCGACATGTACTTCGACGAAGACACCTGGCAACTGGCCGAGGTCGACCACTACGACGGCCGTGGCCAGTTGTGGCGGGTGGCGGAGGGGTACGCAATGAACGACTACGAACGCGGTTCGCCCAACTTCGCCATGCTCGGCATCTACGACCTGATTGCCGGTCGCTACAACGTCCTGGCCATGACCAACCAGTCCCGACATGCCACCACCTACGGCATCAGCGCCAAGCTCAACGACTTCACCCCGTCGGCGCTGCGTAATGCCGGTGTGCGTTAACTGCTGAACGCCTGAGCGATCAAGGCACATACCGGTAGCCGCCACCTGATCCGGGTGGCGGCACCCGCGCCCCGATGATCAACCATGCAGCCATTCGCACTCTGACAATAACCAGCGAGGCAGTGATGAGCGCCATCGAGCATTCAACCAGCACCGATATCCGTTTGATCCTTGAAAAGCAGCGAGCCGCCTTCCTGGCCAGTGAACCCTACAGCGCCGAACAACGCTGCGAGCTGATCGACCGCGCGATCGGTCTGCTGGCCAACCACGAACAGGACATCATCGACGCCCTGGCCGCCGATTTCGGCCACCGCAGCCCGAGCTTTTCCAAGGGCAGCGAGGTACTTTCACCCCTGGCCACACTCACCCAGACCAAGGCCGAACTGGCCCGCTGGATGCAACCCGAAGCACGCCAGGCCAAGGCTGGCCAGGCCTGGGTGCACTACCAGCCACTGGGCGTGGTGGGTATCGTCACCGCCTGGAATGTCCCGGGCTACATGGTCTTCAGCGGCCTGGCGGGGGCGCTCGCCGCCGGTAACCGGGTGATGATCAAACCTTCCGAATACACCCCGCATACCTCGGCCCTGATCGCCCGGCTGATCCGCTCGGTCTATGGTGAAGATGAGGTCGCCGTGGTCGTCGGTGGCGCCGACGTTGGCCAGGCCTTCTGCAGCCAGCCGTTCGATCATTTGCTGTTCACCGGTGCCAGCAGCATCGGCAAGCATGTACTGCGCGCGGCCGCCGAAAACCTGGTGCCGGTGACCCTGGAGCTGGGTGGCAAATCGCCGGCCATCCTCTCGCGCTCAGCCGACTTCAACGAGGCGGTGGCCAAGGTGGTCATCGGCAAATTGCTCAATGCCGGCCAGCTGTGTGTGGCGCCCGACTATGTGTTCGTACCGCACGAGTCGGTGGACGCCTTCATTGCCGTGGCCAAGGCGGTGGTCGCGAAATTTTTCCCGACCCTCAAGGACAACCCCGAGTACACCTCGATCATCAACACCCGCCATGTCGAGCGCCTGCAGGGCTACCTGAGCGAAGCACGCGAGGCAGGCGTCGAGCTGATCGAACTCAACGCCACGGCCGAGGACCTGAGCCAGGCGCCGCTGAACAAGATCGCGCCGACCTTGCTGCGCGATCCGGGCAACGATCTGCAGGTGATGCAGGACGAGATTTTCGGCCCGTTGCTGCCGATCAAGCCCTACCACAGCATCACCGAGGTCATCGCCTTCATCAACGCCCGCCCACGTCCCCTGGCGCTCTATTACTTCGGCCATGACGCCGAAGAGGAAGCCCGGGTGCTCACCCGTACCTGCTCCGGCGGCGTGACCCTCAATGGCGTGCTCAGCCATGCCAGCACCGAGGGCCTGCCGTTCGGCGGTGTTGGCCAGAGCGGTATGGGGGCCTATCACGGTATCGACGGCTTCCGCACCTTCAGCCATGCCAAGGCGGTGCTGCGTAGCGCGCCGACGGCGGCCTGAACCTTCACCTTCCAATCAAGAGAACTGCCATGAAAGCTGCCGTATTCCATCAGGTTGGCGCCCCGCTGGTTATCGAAGAAGTGGGCATCAGCAAACCGGGCCCCCGTGAGGTGCTGATCCGCACCCGGGCCGTGGGCGTGTGTCATTCAGACCTGCATGTGATTGATGGGTCATTTCCGTTCCCGGGGCCGCTGGTGCTGGGGCATGAAGCGGCCGGGGTGGTCGAGCAGGTCGGCAGTGAGGTGCGTTCGGTCAAGCCCGGCGACCACGTGGTGACGTGCCTCACGGTGTTCTGCGGCCACTGCGAGCACTGTGTCACCGGCCACCTGGCCCGCTGTGTTTCCCCGGAAACCAAACGCGGCGCAGACGAAGAGTCGCGCCTGACCTACGTGCAAAAGCCGATCCCGCAATTCGTCAACCTGTCCGGCTTTGCCGAGCAGATGCTGGTGCATGAGAACGCCTGCGTGGCGATCCGGCGTGACATGCCGCTGGACCGCGCTGCGTTGCTCGGCTGCGCGGTCACCACCGGCACGGGCGCAGTGTTCAACACCGCCAAGGTACGCCCGGGTGAAACCGTGGCCGTGATCGGCTGTGGCGGCATTGGCCTTGCGGCCATCAATGGCGCTGCGCTGGCGGGGGCAGGGCGGATCATTGCCATCGACATGCTCGACTCCAAGCTGGAGCTGGCCCGCCAGTTCGGCGCCACCGATGTGATCAACGCCAAGGACGGCAATGCCGCCAAGCAGGTGCTGGAACTGACCCGTGGCGGTGTACACCACGCCTTCGAGTGCATCGGCCTCAAACAAACTGTCGAGCAGGCCTTCGCCATGCTGGCCCGCGGCGGTACCGCCACGGTGATCGGCATGCTCAAGCCGGGCCTGAAAATCGAAGTGGACCCGCTGCAACTGCTGCACGAGCGGCGTCTGCAGGGCTCGCTGATGGGCTCCAACCGCTTCCCGGTGGACATGCCACGTCTGGTGGACTTCTACATGGCCGGCAAGCTCAAGCTCGACCAGATGATTTCCCAGCGCATCCGCCTGGACCAGATCAACGAGGCCTTCGACGAACTGCGCCGTGGCGAGCTGGCCCGCTCGGTAATTCTGTTCGACGCGTAAGGCGCGGGCATGAACCTGCTGCCCTCGGGCAGCTAACCGGCTGATGGAGTGCAATGATGGACATTGAATACACAGCGCCCGAGCAGGCTTTTCGTGAGCAGGTGCGGGGCTTTCTGCGTGACCGGCTGCCCGCCGAGCTGTCGGACCGGATCAATCAGGGCAAGCGCCTGAGCAAGGCGCATCAGGTGCAGTGGATGCAGATCCTCAACCAGCAGGGCTGGTTGGCACCGGGCTGGCCGGTGGAGGTGGGCGGCACCGGCTGGAGCGCCGTGCAAAAGCACATTTTCGATGAAGAGTGTTTTGCTGCCGGGGCACCGAAAGTGGTGTCGTTCGGGCTGAAAATGGTCGCCCCGGTGATCATCAAGTTCGGTACCGCCGAGCAGAAGGCGCGCTTCTTGCCGCGCATCCTGAGCTGCGAAGACTGGTGGTGCCAGGGCTACTCGGAACCGGATGCTGGCTCGGACCTGTCGTCGTTGAAAACCCGGGCAACCCGTGACGGCGATGTCTACCGGGTCAACGGCCAGAAAACCTGGATCACCCTGGCCCACTACGCCGACTGGATGTTCTGTCTGGTGCGCACCGACCCCGAGGCGCGCCAGCAGCGGGGTATTTCGTTCCTGCTGATCGACATGAAAACTCCGGGCATCACCGTGCGGCCGATCATCACCCTTGATGGCGAGCATGAGGTCAACGAAGTGTTTTTCGACGATGTGCGCGTGCCGGTGGCCAACCTGGTCGGGCAGGAGAACGACGGCTGGACCTGCGCCAAGTACCTGCTGACCCACGAGCGCACCAGTATCGGAGGCATTGCCCAGAACAAGGCGCTGCTTGGCCGCCTCAAGCACATCGCCACTCACGAGCTGCGCGACGGCCGCCCGTTGATCGAGGAGCCGTTGTTCCGTGCCCAGGTCGCCGAAGTCGAGATGCAGTTGATCGCCGCCGAAATGACCAACCTGCGCACCCTGGCCGCCGCGCAGGATGGCGCTGCACCGGGGGCGCAAAGCTCGTTTCTGAAAATCAAGGGCACGGAAATCCGCCAGGCCATCACCTACCTGATGAGCAAGGCGGTGGGCCCTTATGCCATGCCGTTCATCGAGGACGAGCTGGGCTATGGCGATGAGCCGTTGCTGTACACCGCGTACAGCAGTGCAGCCACCTATCAGTACCTGGATGCGCGCAAGGCTTCGATCTACGGCGGCGCCAACGAAATCCAGAAAAACATCATCGCGAAAATGATCCTCGAACTCTAAGGCGCCTTGCTCATGGATTTCAAACTGACTCAAGAGCAGCTGATGCTGCAGGACACCGCCGCGCGCCTGGTGCGGGACACCTATGGTTTTGCACAGCGCGAACAGGCTCGCGACAGTGCGTGCGGCTTCAGCACGGCGTTCATGCAGCAGTTGGGCGAGCTTGGCCTGTGCGCCGTCCCCTTCGCCGAAGCCTATGGCGGCTTCGGCGGCAGCGGTGTCGATACCCACGTGATCATGACCGAGCTGGGGCGGGGGCTTTGTCTCGAGCCTTTCATGCACTCGGTGGTTTACGCCGGTGGCCTGGTGGCCCAACTGGGAACCGAGGCGCAGAAGCAGGCGTTGTTGCCACAAGTGGGTAGCGCCCGCCTGCAGTTGGCCGTTGCCCTTGAGGAGCCCCAGAGCCACTACCAACTGCACGATGTGCACACCGTGGCAACGCCGGTTGAAGGCGGCTGGACGCTCGACGGGCGCAAGTCGGTGGTGGTGGGCGGGCAGAGTGCGGGGCTGATCGTGGTGTCGGCGCGCAGTCGCGAGGGGATCAGCCTGTTCCTGCTTGATCCGCACGCTCCGGGTGTTGGCCGGCGGTCGTTTGCAACCTTTGATGGGCGCATGGCGTGTGAGCTTTATCTGCAGGAGGCGTTTGTCGAGGCGGGCGCGCTGCTGGGTGAGCCGGGTGGTGCGCTGGCGGCACTGCGTTACCAGCAGGGGCGGGCGATTGCGGCGCAGTGTGCCGAAGCGGTGGGGAGCATGGAGGCGGCCTGTGCGTTGACCCTGGACTACCTGAAGACGCGCCGGCAGTTCGGTCAGCCGATCGGCACGTTTCAGGTGTTGCAGCATCGAATGGTGGATATGCATATCGAGCTGGACCAGGCCACTTCAATGGCGTTGCTTGCTGCGTGCGTGGCCGACCAACCTGAGAGCGACGCGCGCAGCCGTACGCTGGCGGCGGCCAAGTTCATCGTCAGTCGGGCCAGCCGTTTTGTGGCGGACCAGGGTATCCAGCTGCATGGCGGTATCGGGCTTACCTGGGAGTACATGCTGTCGCATCATGCCAAGCACTTGTTGATGGTGGCGCGGCAGTTTGGTGATGATGATCACCATCTGCAGACGTTTGCCAAACTGATGTAGTCCGCGCCGCGACCGGCCTTATCGCGGGGCAAGCCCGTTACTTCCAAGGAACCAGTCCAGCACCGCCTGCCGGGCCGGGTGGCGGGCGCTGGAGGGCTGCATCCACAAGGCATACACACCGCCAGTCCTGATGGCCGGGCCAAAGGGGATGGTCAGGTCTCCGCGGTCTATCAGTTCCTGCGCCAGTGCCAGGTCGGTCATGGCAATGCCCAGGCCTCGGGTCGCCGCGTCCAGGGCCAGTTCGTCGAGGTTGAAGGTGACGTGTTTGCGATGCCCCGACAGCGCCTGGCCGTTGGCTTTCAGCCAGCACGACCATTCCACATGATCGGTCGAGCCGTGAATCAGCGGGTAGTGAGCCAGCGACTCAAGCCCTTCGGGCGCAGGCTTGCCATCCACCACGCCCGGTGCGCAGACCGGTACCAGGACTTCTTCAAACAGGGTGTGCTGGGCCGGATCCGCCGGGGGTGCAGGCAGGTAGACAACGCAGGCATCACAATCACCCGCAGGGTCCACCTGCGCGGTGGCCACGGTTTCGATCGACAGGGTCAGGTCGGGATAACGCTGGTAGAAGTCGGTCAGGCGCGGCAGCAGCCAACGCACGGCCAGCGAGACATGAATGCGGATGCGCAGGGGTGTATCCCGTGGGGCGAGGCGCAGTTCAAGGGCCTGAAGCTCGCTGAGCATCCGCCGGGCCGACTCCAGTACTTCCCTGCCTTCGGCAGTCAAGGCCACATGGCGACTGTTGCGCACCAGCAGCGCCACGCCATAGTGACTCTCCAGTTGCTGGATCTTGCGGCTCACCGCGCTCTGGGTCAGGCACAAGCGGGTAGCCGCTTCGGTGAAGTTGCCCGTGTCTGCCACTTCGACCAGCGCCTGCAGGGCATGCATCGACGGTGCCCTGAAGAATTTATTCATGCGAAAACGGCATGGATGAATGCGTTAATAGCGTTGGATTGCGCATCGTTAACCTCTTATTTTCGTGCTCAGGCGATCAGCTGAACGGCATGCAAGCATGCTAATAGTTCATGGCGCCGGCCTACAACAAGCACGAGCGGCATGAGGTGAACACATGACAGAAAATCGCTGTGGCTGGATCGTCCAGGCGGGGGAATCGGCCCCCCGTGCCAGCTTGCGTGGCGTAGAGCAGGCCGACTGGCTGATCATCGGCGGTGGCTTCACCGGCCTTTCGGCGGCTCATCACCTGGCCCGGATGCACCCGCAGGCGCGTATCGTGCTGGTCGATCGCCAGCGCGCCGCCCAAGGCGCGTCGGCACGCAATTCAGGGTTCGTGGTGGCCCACGAAAACCCCGGCGGCGAAGAACTGCTCGGGCGCACGCTCAACGCCTATTACCAGCAGAGCACCGAAATCAGCCGTGCGGCCAACCAGGAGGTGCGTCAGCGCATCGACAGCCTGGGCATCGACTGTGACTGGCGCGAAGACGGTTACTTCTTTGCCGTACACGACCCGGCGAAGCTCGAAGAAGCCCGCCAGCGGGTCGAGACCCTGCAGGCGGTGGGCGCTCGCGCCGAGTTCCTGGAGGGCAGGGCGCTGGCCAGTCGCCTGGGCACGGATTTCTACCAGGCCGGCATTCTCTGCGCTGGCGGCAATGCGCTGTTGCAGCCTGCCAAGTACGCCAAGGGCTTGTTCGATAGCCTGCCGGACAGTGTCGCGGTGTTCGAGCACACCGACATCACTGGGCTTGAGCGTATGGCCAACGGCAATGTGCGCGCCTTGGCGCGCAATGGCAGTGTCGAGGCCGCCCAGGTGCTGGTGTGCGTAGGGGCCTTCATGCCGCGGGTCGGCCTGGTGGATCGCTCGGTGTTCGCGCTGGAGCTCAGCGCCTCGCTGACCCGGCCATTGACCGATGACGAGTACCGGCAGATGGGCAGCCCGGCACCCTGGGGCGTGTTGTCGACCCGGCCGGCCGGGGCCACGCTGCGCCTGACCAATGACCGGCGCCTGCTGATTCGCAACACCGTTGAGTACCGCCACCAGGACCTGGTCGGCAGCGCCCTGCAAGCGCGCCGGGACATCCATGTGCGCGGCCTGCAACGGCGTTTCCCGTGGATCACCGAGCAGCACCTGCAGTTCACCTGGACCGGGCACCTGAGTGCCACCCGCTCGGGTGAACCGCGCTTTGCCCGGGTCGACCGCGGCATTCATGCCGTGGCGGGCTGCAACGGCTCGGGTGTGGCGCGCGGCACCTTGTGGGGCCGCCTGTTGGCGGAAATGGCCTCGGGCAGTCAGTCGTCCTTGCTCAGCAGTGTGCTGGAGCAGGCTGCGCCTGGCTGGCTGCCGCCCAGCCCGTTTTTCGATATCGGTGCTTCGGTGCGGCTGCGCTACGAGGCCTGCCGCGCGAAATCAGAATCCTGAGCTCACTAACAAGAACGAGAATGCCATGATCCCTTTCAAACACCTTGCCGTTGCCCTGTGTACCGCGTGCAGCGCGGTTGCCGTCGCGGACGATACCGTGCGCATCTCCAACTGGAGCAACTACATTGCCGCCGACACCCTGAGCAACTTCACCGCCCAGACCGGCATCCGCACCACCTACGATCTGATCGACAGCAATGAAATGCTCGAGGCCAAGCTCATCACGGGCAGCAGCGGCTATGACGTGGTCAGCCCTTCCAACCACTTCCTGGCGCAACTGATCAAGGCGGGTGCCCTGCAGAAGCTGGACAAGAGCAAGCTGCCCAACTGGAACAACCTCGATCCGCAGTTGCTGAACATGCTCCAGGTCAACGACCCCGGCAACGAGTACGGCTTTCCGTACATGTGGGTAACGGTCGGCATCGGCTACAACGTCGACAAGATCAAGGCGATCTTCGGCAGTACCGACGTGACTCACAGCTGGGACCTGCTGTTCGATCCGAAGAACATGGAGAAGCTCAGCCAGTGCGGGGTCGCGTTCATCGACAACTCGACCCAGATGCTGCCCATTACCCTCAACTACCTGGGCCTCAAGCACGACAGCGAGCACCTGGCCGACTACAAGCAGGCCGAGGCGGCGCTGCTGAAGGTCAAGCCGTACGTGCAGTACTTTCACCAGTCCAAGTACGTCAGTGACCTTTCCAACGGCAACATTTGCGTGGCCATCGGCTTCAGCGGCGACATCGCCCAGGCCGCGACCATCGCCCGCGAAGCGAACAACGGCGTGAACATCGGCTACTCGATTCCCAAGGAAGGTTCGACCCTGGCCGTGGACATGGTGGTGATGCCCCGCAACGCGCCCAACCAGGACAACGGCTACGCCTACATGAACTACCTGCTTGAGCCGAAGGTGATTGCCGACATCAGCAACGCCATCCATTACCCCAATGGCAACAGTGCGGCGCTGCCGCTGGTGGACCAGCAATTGCGCGATGACCCGGCCATGTACCCGGCGCCGGAGGTGATGTCCACCTTGTTCCCGCTCAAGGCCATGCCACCGAAAGTGATGCGTCAGGTCACCCGGTTGTGGACCAAGGTGACCAGCGGGCTGTGAGGCCGGTGCGTCATCCTTGTGGGTGACAGACCAGGGCGGCGCCGTTGATTTCGGCGCCGTCCGAGGTTTCCTTGCCATCGGCAACCGCCAGGCTGTCCGCACCCAGCACCGCCGCTCGATTGAACGCCATGCGCAAGGTCTCGTCGGGATCGGCGCCTTGTACGGTGAACATCGAGACCAGGTCACAGTGTTGCGATGAGGCGGCTGTCACCAGGTCGACCTTCGCCCCCGCGTCGGTCAGTTGCGTGGAGCACCCGGCAACGAACACCGAGGCAATGCAGGTGGTGAAGGTCAATAACGCCTTAGGCATGGTCAGCATCCTGTTGATTGCCGCCGAGCAAGGTGTGTTTGAGCACGGTGCCGGTGGTGGCTTCGTAGTGTTCGGTCAGTAGCGCACAGGCTTTTTCAGTGTCTTTGGCCAGGGCCGCGTCAAGCAACGCCTTGTGTTCACCGGCCACGTCGCGATGGACACTGCCAGCATAGTGCATGGCCAGCACACGGTAGCGGGCCGTCTGATCACGCAGCAGTTGGGCGAAGCGCAACAGCCAGGGCGAGTCGCAGTTGGCCAGCAGCGCCATGTGGAAGGTTTCGTGAGCCTGCTCCCAGTCGCCTCGCAGCAAACGTTCGGGGCCTTCGACGATCGGCAGCCGATGCAGCCGATGCAGCCGGTGATGGGCGGCGATCAGGCGGCTTTCCCACTCGACATCACCGTTGCGAATCGACAGCTCCAGCGCCTTGCACTCGATGTGCAGGCGCGTGCGGGTAATGTCGCGAATCTCGTCGGCAGAGATGCGTCCGACACTGAATCCCTTCTGATCTTCTGAACTCACGAACCCCGTGGCGGCGAGCCTGGAAAGCGCCTCGCGCAGCGGAATCACGCCTGCGTCATAGGATTCGGCCAACTCCTTGAGCCGCAGTTTGCTGCCCGGCACCAGCTTGCCGTTGATGATGTCCTGGCGTACGCGCCACTCCAGCTGTGAGGCCATGGTGCGCTTTTCTGTCAGCTCGGCGATGTCGCCAGGGCGGGGTGCTTGATTCATGGGCGGGGTCCGGGCGTGGAACGGAATGAGCGAAAGTATACACACCGGCTTCTTTATCGAAAATCTCAAGAAAATATATTTTATGGTTGACGATATATTTGTTGCGGAGTTAGCTTCTGTCCACGCCGACCCGCCGGGCGGCCATCCCATAACAATCAGAGGAACGTTTCCATGCGCTATGTCTACTTCAACCACCAGGGCCGCCCGACACTGGGTGTACGTACCGAGCAAGGGGTCAAGGTGCTGGGCGAGCAAACCCTCGAAGCCCTGCTGGCCGACGGTGTCGACCTCACCACCTACGGGGCCCGTGCCCAGGGGCCGGTGGTGGAGATTGGCGAGCAGGACTACCTGCCCCTGATGCGCAAGCCCGGCAAAATCGTCTGCGTGGGCCTTAACTACGCAGACCACACCAAAGAATCGCCCTACGCCCAACCCGATTACCCCACGCTGTTCCCGCGCTTCAACACCAGCCTGACGGCCCACAATCAGCCGTTGGTGCGCCCACGCATTTCCGACACCCTGGACTACGAAGGCGAAATGGCCGTGGTGCTCAAAAGTGGCGGTCGACACATTCCCAAGGACCAGGCGCTGGCCTGCGTCGCCGGCTATGCCCTGTTCAACGAGGCGTCGGTGCGTGACTACCAGTTCAAGTCGCCGCAGTGGACCGTGGGCAAGAACTTCGACGACACCGGTGCCTTCGGCCCCGACCTGGTCACGGCCGATGAGCTGCCGGCCGGTGGCAAGGGCCTGCTGCTGCAGACCCGGGTGAACGGCAAGGTGGTGCAGTCGGCCAACACCACCGACATGCTCTTCGATGTCGCCACCATCATTGCCACCTTGAGCGAAGCGGTGACCCTCGAAGCCGGTGACGTGATCGTCAGTGGCACGCCGGCCGGGGTTGGCTTTGGCATGAACCCGAAGGTCTACCTCAAGGCGGGCGACGTGGTCGAAGTGTCTATCGAAGGCATTGGCAGCCTGGTCAACCCGGTGGTCGACGAAGCCTGACTGCCACGCCGGCCAACGCAAGCGCAGGGCCTGCCCCGGCGCTTCGATGACAACAAGAACGGGAGACGATGATGAGCATCACGACAGTTCGTGGCGTGCATTCAATCGATCATTACGCGTTGTTCGTGCCTTCGCTGAGCGAGGCACAGCACTTTTTCGGCCATTTCGGCCTCGATGTGCAGGCCCACGGCGGGCAACTGGCGGTATCCGCCGCCGATGGCCATCGCTGGTTGCAGCTACTGCCGGGGGCGGCCAAGTCCCTGGCCTGGATCAGTTTCAACTGCTTTGCGTCCGATTACGCCGCGCTGCGCCAGCAAGTGGAGCAGAGCGGGGCGCGGTTCGAGCATGGCGACGGCACAGGCTTCTGGTTCCGCGACCCGGACGGCAATCTGCTGCAGATCAAGGTGGGGGTCAAAACCATGCCGGATGCGCGGATGCCGAGCCCGCCGGTGGTTCGTGGCCTGCGCGGCGTCGGCAGCCGCGTCGACGTGACCCAGGTGCGCCCGCAACGGCTTTCCCATGTGCTGCTGTTTACCCCTGATGTGTCCCGTGGGGTCGCGTTCTATGAGTCAGTGCTGGGGCTCACGTTGTCGGATCGCTCCCAGGACATCATCGCCTTCACCCATGCCCGCCACGGCTGCGACCACCACCTGGTGGCCTTCGCCAAGAGCAGCGCCAAGGGCTTTCACCATGCGGCCTGGGAAGTGGGCAGCATCGACGAGGTGGGCAACGGCGCCGAGCAGATGGCGGCGGCCGGCTATCGCGAAGGCTGGGGTACCGGGCGCCATTGCCTGGGTTCCAACTACTTCCATTACGTGCGCGATCCTTGGGGGTCGTTCAGCGAGTACTCCACCGAAATGGACTACATCGAGGCGGGGACGCAGTGGCCAGCCGGCGACTTTCCTGCCGAAAGCTCGCTCTACCTCTGGGGCCCGCAAGTGCCCGACTACTTCATCTTCAACACCGAGGCGGCGGATCAGGCGCAGCCTTGATACGCAACACAGGCAACACTGGAGAACAATAATGAACCAGCAAGAATCGACCCCGCACATCGAGGTGCCCGTCCTGATCGTGGGCGGCGGGCCGGCGGGCCTCACGGCGTCGCTGTTGTTGTCGCGCTATGGCATCAAGAGCCTGTTGATCAACAAGTACCGCTGGACGGCCAACAGCCCCCGCGCGCACATCACCAACCAGCGCACCATGGAGGTGTTTCGCGATGCCGGCGTCGAGCCCCAGGTAACCGCCGCCGCCAGCCCCCACGAGCTGATGGCCAACAACGTCTGGGCCACCAGCTTCAGCGGCCAGGAGCTGGGCCGCCTGCTCACCTGGGGCAACGCCATCGAGCGCAAGTCCGATTACGAGAAAGCCAGCCCATCGGCCATGTGCAACATTCCCCAGCACCTGATGGAGCCGATTGTTGCCAATGCCGCGCTGCGCGCTGGCAGCGAAATGCGCTTTGACAACGAACTGCTCGACTTCACCCAGGACGACCACGGCGTCACCGCTCGCATTCTCGACCGGGTTACCGGGCGGGAATTCACCGTGCGGGCGCAGTACATGATCGGCGCCGACGGTGCCCGCAGCCGGGTCATGGAGCAACTCGGTATCCCCCTGCAAGGGCAGATGGGCCTGGGCTGTGCGGTCAACGTCTGGTTGCGGGCCGACCTGCGTCGCTACTGCGAAAGCCGCCCGGGGGTGTTGTACTGGATGGTGCAGCCGGGCAACGACTACTGGGTCGGCAGCGGCACCTTCATCTGTGTGCGCCCGTGGGATGAGTGGGTGATGCTGTTCATGTACGACCCCGCCCAGGGCGAGCCCGACCTCAGCGAGGCGGCGGTGATCGAACGGGCACGGCGGGTGATTGGTGATGCCGATATTCCGGTGCAAGTGCTCTCGACCAGCAAGTGGCAGATCAACCAGGTGGTGGCCGACCGCTACGGGCAAGGCCGGGTGTTCTGTTGCGGCGATGCGGTGCACCGGCATCCCCCGGCCAATGGCCTGGGTACCAATACCTCGGTGCAGGATGCCTACAACCTGGCCTGGAAGCTGGCACTGGTGCTCAAGGGCCAGGCAGGGGCGGGGCTGCTGGACAGCTACTCCCAGGAGCGCCAGCCGGTTGGCCAGCAGGTGGTGAACCGGGCCATGGCCAGCGTGCGCAACATGCTGCCGATCTCCAGCGCGCTGGGGTTCGAGCCGGGCCAAAGCGAAGCCGAAGGCTGGGAACGCCTGGACGAGTTGCACGCCGACACGGCACTGGGGCGCGAGCGTCGGGCGGCGCTGGAGCAGGCCATCCAGTTGCAGCACTACCAGTTCAACTGCCATGGCGTGGAGCTGGGCCAGCGCTACCGCAGCGCCGCGGTGCTGGACGATGGCAGCGAGCAGCCGGCCTACAGCCGCGACCCGGAGCTCTACTACCATCCCACCACCTGGCCCGGCGCCCGCTTGCCCCATGCCTGGCTCAACGATGCACGGGGGCAGCAGGTATCGACCCTGGATATCTGTGGCCAGGGCCGCCTGACCCTGCTCACCGGCCATGGCGGTGATGGCTGGTGCCGCGCCGCCGTGGCGGCGGCTCGCGAACTGGGTATCGACCTTGAAGTGCGGCGTATCGGCCTGGGCCTCGACTATGCCGACAGCTACGGCGATTGGGCACGCCAGCGGGAAATCGGCGAAGACGGCTGCCTGCTGGTACGTCCCGACCAGCATGTCGCCTGGCGCGCCCATGGCAGTTCACCTGCATGCGACGCCGAACTGCTCGATGCGCTGAAGGCCATTCTGGCCCGTCACTAAGCGCGCTCCCTCAAACGCTCCCCAACCGGGCCGCCAACGCCGGGTAAGGGGAGCGTTTGCCCGCTGTTACCAGAACAATAAGAACAAGGGGCATGTGATGTTCACTACGCTGACGAAATCGTTCGGGGCTGCCGCGGTCCTGGCCCTGGTCACCCAGGCCGGCCACGCCGAAGATCAAGACAAGGGCGAAGGCGCCCTGGCGCGCTGGCTGCTGGGCCCTGGGCTGGAGCGTGATCACGGCATCCGCATCGCCGGGCTGCTGGACCTGGGCTATGCGCGCAACAACCGCTCCAATGCCGACGAGCGCGAGGATGGCTTGAGCAATCTGCCGCTGACGGGGTTTTCCGATGAGGGGCTGGAGCTGGCATCGCTGCACCTGTTCGTCGACAAGCCGTTGGTGGCCAACGTGATTCCCCGAGTCACGCCGCTTCCGGGGCCGGCGCCTGAGGCGGTGTCGTTCGGCTTCAGCCTGGAAACCTTCTACGGGCGCAATGCCGAATTTGCCCGCACCTATGGCTGGGACATGCATTGGGGGGTGAACTCGCCAGGCGATGATGACCCGGAGCGCGCCCGGCGCGACAAACAGCGTTTCGTGGCTACCCCCAATCTGTTTGCCGCGGTCTACCTGCCCTATGGCACGGGCATCAGCCTGATGGCAGGGATTTTCGGCCCGGCGCTGGGCTACGAGATTCCGCCGAACATTCGCGAAGCGCGAAATCCCTTTGCCAGCAAGACCTACGCCTTTGTGTCCGAACCCAGTACCGTGGCCGGCGTGCTGGCCAGCACCCGGCTGTACAACGGCGACCGCAGCCTGCTGGGCGCCGAGATTGGCGTGGTGCAGGGCCGCAACAATTTGCGCGACAACAACCCGGGCAAGTCGGTGCTTGGCGCGCTGCGCTGGCGCACCGCCGACTTGCAGACCTGGGTCGACTACGAGTTCATGCTCGGCGATGAGCAAAACCATGACCTGGACGATGTGCAAGCGCCCAGCGCACGCCTGGTTTCGCCAGACGGCCAGCTGCGCCAGCAGCATTCGCTCAATGCCTGGCACGCCTTCGATGCCCGCTGGTCGATGGGCGCGGAGGCGGTGTATGGCCGCCAGTCCGGCGATGGCAAGGCGCACACCGTGGATATCGTGACGGGGCCGGGGTTTGCGGGGGCGTCGTGGTGGGGTGTCAACGGCGTGGTGACCTATCAGTACCGCAAGGACCTGAGCTTTTCGGCGCGTGCCGAGCACTTTCGCGACCGTGATGCGTTCGTGCTGTTTCCCACCAGCAACGCCCGGGGTGACTTCAATGCCGTGACGGTCGGCCTGCGCTGGGATGCCACGCGGCATATCAGCCTGCGCCCCGAGCTGCGCTACGACCTGTTCGACCCGCTGTACAATGACCGGGTCTACGGCAATGGCCGGGACCGCAGTCAACTGAGTGGGTTGATCGAGGCACTGGTGTACTTCTGACGCAGGCCCGACGCCCTCATTTCTACAGCAGGAGCACACATGACAATCGACTGGACCCACTTCACACCCTGGACAGCCTTGATGGGCGGCGTGCTGATTGGCGTGGCGGTGAGCCTGTTTGCGCTGGTCAATGGCCGTGTCGCTGGCATCAGCGGCTTGCTGGGTAGCGTCTTGCAGCCCGGGAGCGAAGGGCGAGGGGAGAAGGCGCTGTTTCTTGCTGGCGTGCTGCTTTCGCCGTTGCTGTGGTGGTTGTGGGCAGGGCCGGTGCAGGTGATGTTCGAGACCAGCGTGTGGGGCCTGATCGTGGCTGGGCTGTTGGTCGGCCTGGGTACCCGTTACGCCGCCGGTTGTACCAGTGGCCATGGCGTGTGTGGCCTTGCGCGGCTGTCGCCCCGTTCATTGCTGGCGACGCTGTGCTTCATGGCCAGCGGTTTTGCCGTGGTGTTCATCGTTCGTCATGTGCTGGGGGCTTGATCATGCGGGGTGTGATGGCGGTGGTGGCCGGGTTGTTGTTTGGTCTTGGCCTGTTGCTGGCGGGCATGGCCGACCCGGCCAAGGTGCTGGGGTTTCTGGACCTTGCCGGGCAGTGGGACCCGTCCCTGGGGCTGGTGATGGTGGGGGCGATCGGGGCTGCGCTGGTGCCGATGCAGTGGAGCAAGCGCCATACCCGCTCGTTGCTCGGCCTGCCGATGCGCATGCCGGTGGCCCGTGAGCTGGATCGGCGCTTGATCATCGGCAGCCTGGTGTTTGGCGTGGGCTGGGGTATCGCCGGGATCTGCCCTGGGCCTTCATTGGCCCTGGTGTTGAGCGGGAACTGGCAGGTGCTGTTCTTTGTCGCGGCGATGCTGCTGGGGATGGGCGTGTTTGGCGTGTTGGAGCGGGCGCGAGGCCGGTAGCGGTGGGCGACCGCTGCGCGGTCGATCGCAGGCTGGCGCCAGCGGCTACAGGGGCCGTGGTAGCCGCTGCCGAGGAACGAGGCTGCGATCGACTGCGCAGCAGTCGCCCCAGCGTCCCTGCCGTATTCCCGGTGCTACCAGCCCTTGACCCCATGCATATCGGGCAGTTTGTGGGCGATGCCCTTGTGACAGTCAATGCACGTGGCTTCGCCCTTGGCCAGTGAGGTGGAGTGCATGGCCGCTGCCCGTTTGCTCTGGCGGGTGAAGTCCATGAACTCGAAGTTGTGGCAGTTACGACACTCCCGTGAGTCGTTGGCCTTGAGCCGCGCCCATTCGTGCTCGGCCAGTTCCCGGCGCAAGGCCACGAATTTGTCGCGGGTGTCGATGGTGCCGAAGAGCTTGCCCCACACTTCCTTGGACGCCTGCATCTTGCGGGCGATCTTGTGGGTCCATTCGTGGGGCACATGGCAATCCGGGCAGCTGGCGCGCACGCCCGAGCGGTTGGTGTAGTGGATGGTTTCCTTGAGTTCGACGAAGACGTTGTCGCGCATCTCGTGGCAGGACACGCAGAATTTTTCGGTGTTGGTCATCTCCAGCGCCGTGTTGAAACCACCCCAGAAGATGATCCCGGCGATAAACCCGCCCAGGGTCAGGAAGCCCAGGCTGAAGTACACGCTGGGTCGACAGAGGATGCCCCAGTACTCCTTGAGCAGGGCGAACAGTGCTTTCATGGCGGCTCCTCAAGGTTTGGCGTTGGCGTCGTCTTGCAGGATCTTGTCGATGGTCTCGAAGCTGTTGCCCACCAGCGGCTGCACCTCTTTCTGCGGTACATGGCATTGGTTGCAGAAGTAGCGCCGGGGTGAAACTGCCGCCAGCGCCTGGCCGTCGCGGTCCATGTAGTGGGTGATGCTGATCATGGTGGCCTGGCTGCGTGCGCTGTTGGCCCGGCTGTGGCACGACAGGCACTTGTTGCCGTTAATGTCGATCTGGTAGCCGCGAATGCTGTGGGGGATGGTCGGGGGTTGGTCCGGGTAGTTGCGTTCGCGCTTGAGGTCCTTGTTTTCATCGTTGGCAATGACCGGGGCCGGCATGCTCTGGGTCAGGGTGCCACCGGGGCGCCGCCCGTCCGGCCCGGGCGCGTCCAGGGGGTAGTCAACCTCGGCAGCGATCACCACACCTATGGCAGCGAGCAGGCACAACGGCAGGATTCGTAGCTTCATGACGGTGCTCCTCAGGCCACGCTGATCAACTCGATGCGAATGGCGCATTTTTTGTAGTCGGTCTGCTTGGAGATCGGGTCGGTGGCATCGAGCGTGACCTTGTTGATCAGCTTGTTGGCATCGAAGAACGGCACGAACACCAGCCCGCGCGGTGGCTTGTTGCGCCCGCGGGTTTCGATGCGCGCACGGATCTCGCCACGGCGGCTGATCACCTTCACTTCACTGCCACGCCGGGCGTTCAGCGCCTTGGCATCCTCCGGGTGCATGTACACCAGGGCGTCGGGCACCGCCTTGTACAGCTCCTCGACCCGCTGGGTCATGCTGCCCGTGTGCCAGTGCTCCAGCACGCGGCCGGTGCTCAGCCAGAACGGGTAGTCCTTGTCCGGGGCTTCGGCAGGCGGCTCGTAGGGCAGGGCGAAGATGATTGCCTTCTTGTCCGGGTAGCCATAGAACTGCACGCCGCTGCCGGCCTGCACATAGGGGTCGAGCCCTTCGCGGTAGCGCCAGCGGGTTTCCTTGCCGTCCACCACCGGCCAGCGCAACCCGCGTTCGCTGTGGTAGCGGTCGAAGGTGGCGAGGTCATGACCGTGGCCACGGCCGAACTGGGCGTACTCCTCGAACAGGCCCTTTTGCAGGTAGAAGCCGAAGGCCTTGGCCTCATCGTTCTTGAAGCCGGCCTCCAGTTGCTCGACCGGGAACTGATCGACCTGACCGTTCTTGTACAGCACCTCGTACAAGGTCTTGCCCTTGAGCTCGGGGGCCTTGGCCAGCAGCTCCGCCGGCCAGACTTCATCGGTGGTAAAGCGTTTGGAGAACTCCACCAACTGCCACAAATCGGACTTGGCATCGCCCGGTGCGGTAACCAGTTGGTGCCAGAACTGGGTCCTGCGCTCGGCGTTGCCGAAGGCGCCTTCCTTTTCCACCCACATGGCGCTGGGCAGGATCAGGTCGGCGGCCTGGGCCGAGACCGTGGGGTAGACGTCCGAGACGATGACGAAGTTGTCCGGCTTGCGCCAGCCAGGCAGGACCTCCTGCATGATGTTGGGGCCGGCATGCATGTTGTTGCTGGCCTGGGTCCAGTAGACGTTGAGGACGCCGTCCTTGAGCATGCGGCTCTGCTGCACGGCATGGAACCCGACCTTTTCCTGGATGGTGCCGGCGGGCAGCTTCCAGATCTTCTCGGCGGTGGCGCGGTGCTTTGGGTTGGTCACTACCAGGTCCGCCGGCAGGCGGTGGGAGAAGGTCCCGACTTCGCGCGCCGTGCCACAGGCCGAGGGCTGGCCGGTGAGGGAGAAGGGGCTGTTGCCCGGCTCACTGATCTTGCCGGTGAGCAAGTGGATGTTGTAGATCAGGTTGTTGGCCCACACCCCGCGGGTGTGCTGGTTGAACCCCATGGTCCAGAACGACACCACCTTGCGCTTGGGATCGGCATACAGCTCGGCCAGGGCCTTGAGACGCTCGGCAGGCACGCCGGTCTCCTTGGCGGTGCGCTCCAGGGTGTAGGGCCTGACGAACGCGGCGAACTGGTCGAAGTCGATGTCGCTCCAGGTGTTGGCCTTGTCGGCGTTCTTGGCCTTGGCCTCCAGGGGGTTGTCCGGCCGCAGGCCATAGCCGATGTCATCGGCGCCCTTGGCAAAGCGGGTGTGCTTGCTGACGAAGTCCTTGTTCACCGCACCGCTTTCGATGATGTGGTTGGCGATGTAGTTGAGGATCAACAGGTCAGTCTGTGGCGTGAACACCATGGGGATGTCGGCCAGCTCGAAGCTGCGGTGCTCGAAGGTCGACAGCACCGCGACCTTGACCTGGGGGTTGCTCAGGCGTCGGTCGGTGACCCGGCTCCAGAGGATCGGGTGCATCTCGGCCATGTTCGAGCCCCAGAGCACGAAGGCATCGGTGGCTTCGATATCGTCGTAGCAGCCCATCGGCTCGTCCATGCCGAAGGTGCGCATGAAACCCATGACCGCCGAGGCCATGCAATGGCGAGCGTTGGGGTCGATGTTGTTGCTGCGAAAGCCGGCCTTCATCAGCTTGTTGGCGGCATAGCCTTCCCACACGGTCCATTGCCCGGAGCCGAACATGCCCACCGCTTCCGGGCCTTTGTTCTTCAGGGCCTCCTTGAACTTGGCCTCCATGATGTCGAAGGCCTTTTCCCAACTGATGGGCTGGAACTCGCCCTGTTTGTCGTACTGGCCATTTTTCATGCGCAGCAGCGGCTGGGTCAGGCGATCGTTGCCGTACATGATCTTGGACAGGAAATAGCCTTTGACGCAGTTGAGCCCGCGGTTGACCTCGGCCTTGACGTCGCCGTGGGTGGCCACGACCTTGTTGTCGCGGGTGGCGACCATCACGCTGCAACCGGTGCCGCAGAAGCGGCAGGGCGCCTTGTTCCAGTCCAGGGTGACCATGTCGGCTTCGGTGATCAGGTTGCTGGCGGTGGTGTAGATCGGCAAGCCGGCCGCAGCGGCAGCAATGGCGGCAGCCTGGGCCTTGGCAAATTCACGGCGGGTCATGCTCATTGGGACGCTCCTGCAGGGTCGAGGAGTTCGTGATAGATCAACGCCGCATTCAATACGCCGGGCAAGTTGTTGATCTGTTCAATGCACTGAAGAATCTGTGTTTCATCACGGGCTTCAAGTACCACCACCAACTTCCCAACGGCACTTTGTTGATGCAACTCCAGCCCTTCAAGCAGGCGCAAGTTGGCTTTTACCGCTTCTAGCAGTTCAGGGCGGGCAAGTACGACAAGACTGGCGATATGCAGCATTTCGTCCATGGGCTGGCTCCAATAGACACGGTAGGGGAAGGTCTATCCGTTGGGCGGCCCAGGCGGGCCGTAGAGCATTTGCAAGAACCAGATGATAAAGCCGTAGCCGCCGACGATAGCCACCGACAGCAAGGGGAAGAGAAAGGCGACAAGAAAGATGAACAGCCTGGCTTCCTTGCGGCGCGCGGGTTTTTGTTCTTCAGCCAATGACATGGAACGATCTCCAGTCGAACTGTTGATTGAGCGTAGATCAACAAGTGCTTCGAGTTTGTCGATAAAACCGTAGAGCGACCGACGGCTTATTGATACAGGTCATGGAGGCGGAAGTTAATTAAGCCATTAGTTAAAACGCTAATAAGAGCAATTATAGTTCAATGCTGTTCAATGGCGCCGAGTCGTACGTACCAGGGCATCAACGAGCGGGTCTGAGCCCCGGCTGCGCTGCCAAAAATCGTCACTCGGGCAGTAAGCGGCTGTTTCCACTGATATTTTTTTGCGGAAGGGGCTTCCCAGGGGGCAAATATGTTGGTAAATTTGCGCGCATTCTTGCACAGGCCTTCACGGGCATGCTGCCAAGTCTACAGGGGCGTCGCCAAGCGGTAAGGCAGCAGGTTTTGATCCTGCCATGCGTTGGTTCGAATCCAGCCGCCCCTGCCATATTCTCAAGAGCACCCCGGTCGTTCAGCAGCATGCGCTGCCAGAACGCCGGGGTGTTCTTGTATCTGCAGTACGCGTTTTTTTACCCGCAGGGGGGCAAGAACCGGCACGGCGCCATGACAGCGCCGTGCTTGCCCGTCGCTTAGTGAGGCGCGCGCGGGATGGTCTTGAGCAGGTCTTCAGGGCTGATGTGGCCGACCACCTGCTGCACGCTGCCGGGTTGCGGCAGGTCGAGGATGTGGCCTTTCATCTTGCCGATCACGTGCATCTCGCACGGCTTGCAGTCGAACTTCAGTGTCAGCACTTCATCGCCATGCACCAGCTGCATCGGCGCGACCTTGGTGCGCACGCCCGTCACGCCCTTGGCCTGCTTGGGGCACAGGTTGAAGGAGAAGCGCAGGCAGTGCTTGGTGATCATCACTGGCACTTCGCCGGTTTCTTCGTGTGCCTCGTAGGCTGCGTCGATCAGCTTGACGCCGTGACGGTGGTAGAAGTCGCGGGCCTTCTGGTTGTACACGTTGGCCAAGAACGAAAGGTGCGACTCGGGGTATACCGGCGCAGGATCACTCTCGGCCTTGCGCGCGCCACGAGGGTGGGCGGCAACGCGGGCGGCGGTGAGGGCTTCGATCACTTCACGGCGCAGGGCCTTGAGCTGCGAGTTGGGGATGAAGTACGCCTGCGGTGCATCAAGCTTGATGTCGGTGGCGTGGTACTGGGTGGTGCCCAGTTGGCCAAGCAGGTCGTGCAGTTGCTCAAGCGCCTGCTCCGGCTTGTTGGCCGCGCCGAACGGGCCGTCCAGCGCGACGCTGGCGCTGATGCCTTCCTCGCTGGTCGCGGTCAGTTGCAGGCGATCCTCGCGCAGCTGCGCCACCCAGGTCAGGCCCACGCGGCGCTCGGCAGAGGTTTTCTGCAGGGCTTGTTGCCAGTTGTGGTCCAGGTTGCGGCTCAGCGGATGGTTGGGGCGCAGTTGCAGGCCCTTGGGCATCTCGTTGGGCTCTACGCGGTAGCGGTAGCGCTTCTCGCCGTCTTCATCGAACTCGCCCTTGGGCTCGGCAATGTTGGCGCGAAAGCCCAGCACTTCACGCTTGACCAGCACGTTGAGGCCATCGCCATTGGACAGCGGCTCATGGGTGACGACCATCAGGTCGCGCTTGCCGACTTTCTCTACCACGCCCACCGGCAGGCCGGTGAAGGTCGGTGAATCGAAGGCGCCGATATCGATCTTGCGCTCGCTGACGAAGTAGTCGGTGCTACCGCGGTGGAAGGTCTTGTCCGGGTCGGGCAGGAAGAAGTGCGCGGTGCGGCCGCTGGAGGCGCGGGCCAGGTCCGGGCGGTCTTCGAGGATTTCGTCCAGGCGCTGGCGGTAGTAGGCGGTGATGTTCTTCACATAGCCCATGTCCTTGTAGCGCCCTTCGATCTTGAACGAGCGCACGCCGGCCTCGACCAGGGCGCGCAGGTTGGCGCTCTGGTTGTTGTCCTTCATCGACAGCAGGTGCTTTTCATAGGCGATCACGCCGCCTTTCTCGTCCTTGAGGGTGTACGGCAGGCGACAGGCCTGGGAGCAGTCGCCTCGGTTGGCACTGCGCCCGGTCTGGGCGTGGGAAATGTTGCACTGGCCGGAGAAGGCCACGCACAGCGCGCCGTGGATGAAGAACTCGATGGCGGCATCGGTTTCATCGGCAATGGCGCGGATTTCCTTGAGGTTGAGCTCGCGGGCCAGTACCAGTTGCGAGAAGCCGGCCTGGTCGAGGAACTTGGCCCGGCCCAGCGTACGGATATCGGTCTGGGTACTGGCGTGCAGTTCGATCGGCGGGATGTCCAGTTCCATCACACCCAGGTCCTGGACGATCAGCGCGTCGACGCCGGCGTCGTAGAGCTGGTGGATCAGCTTGCGGGCTGGCTCCAGTTCGTTGTCGTGCAGGATGGTGTTGATGGTGGTGAAGATACGGGCGTGGTAGCGCCGGGCGAACTCCACCAACTGGGCGATTTCGCTCACCTCGTTGCAGGCGTTGTGGCGCGCACCGAAGCTTGGGCCACCGATGTACACGGCGTCGGCGCCGTGGAGGATGGCCTCGCGGGCGATGGCCACATCGCGGGCAGGGCTGAGCAATTCAAGATGATGTTTGGGCAGGGACATGGTTTTTTTAGTCAGGCTGTCACGGTCAAGGCGCGCATTGTAGCGGCGAAACAGCGCGACGGCACCCGAATGCTGCCCGGTGGTGCCGGTAGGAGCGGGCTTGCCCCGCGAAACGATGTGACTGATACACCGCTATCGGGGGCAAGCCCGCTCCTACAAGGGGGATCAGGCCTTGGCGGCCATGGCGGTCACTTCGACGCGCATGCCTTCCGCTGCCAGGGCCGCGACGCCTACGGCGGCGCGCACCGGCCAGGGTTTGGCGAAGTAGCGCTTGTACACTTCGTTGAAGGCCGGGCGGTCAGCCATGTCGGTGAGGTAGATGGTCAGGTGCAGCACGCGGTCCATGGAGCTGCCGGCACGCTCCAGGGCCACCTTGAGCGCCTCGAGGGTGCATTCGCTCTGGGCGGTGATGTCGCCCAGCTCCAGGCTGCCGTCGGCACGGGTCGGGATCTGGGTGGAGACCAGCAGGCCGCCGAAGCCGGTGACGTCACTGGAGATGGAGTCCACGTCCGGGTCCGGGATGTAGGTGATGTCGTGGTTGGCCATGAGAACCTCGTGTTCGATGTGAAAAAAAGGCGCCCAGTCTAATCCCTGGGCCCACGCTGCGCCCAGAAATCCTCTTGCCGGGGCGCGGGCGCGATCACTTCAGCCAGGCGGTGAATTGTTCCTTGCAGTATTCGACGAACAATTGCGCAGGCTTGGTCAGTTGGGCGCGCTTCAGCCACCCGGCCACCAGCCCGGAACCGGTGACATTCTCGGCCAGCTCGACGCAGACCACCTCCTGGCCGTCGTAGGTGCAGGTCAGGTGGGGGCGAGTCACCAGCAGGGCAAAGCCGAAGCCCTGGCCGACCATGCCGCGGACCATCTCGATCGACGGCGAACTGAAGACGATGTTGGGGTTCAGTTGCAGCTCCTCGAAGATGCTCACGAAATAGGTACGGCTGGGCTGCACGTCCAGCAGGATCATCGGCTCCAGGGCCAGGTCACGCAGCGACACCTGGGCTTGGCCGGCAAAGCGGTGCCCGGCCGGCACCAGGGCGTAGGGACGCTGCGGCGCCATCAGCGCTTCGGTCTCGATGGTGCTGTCCAGGTCATGGTCGTAGAAAATCGCCAGGTCGAAACGCCCGCCGGTCAGGCCCTGCACCAGTTCCTGTTGCTCGCCGTCCTGCAGGCGGATCTCCACCCCCGGGAAGCGTTCGTGAAACCCCTTGATCAGGCGTGGCAGGTAGAGCGGGGCAACGGTCTCGAAGCAGCCGATGTCGATCTGGCCGCACACCACGTCATTGTCGGCCAGGGCGTTCTGCTCGAACTCCCGGGCCATGCGCAGCAGTTCCTGGGCCTTGCGGTAAAAGCGCGCGCCACTGGGCGTGAGCGAGACCCCCTGGGCATGGTGGCGGATGAACAGCTGCACGCCGAAGCTGTCTTCCAGGCCCTTGATCGCGGTGGAAATCGACGGTTGCGCGATGTACAGCTTGCGCGATGCTTCGGCCACGCTGCCGCATTCGACGGTGGTGACGAAGTACTTCAACTGACGCAAGGTATAGGACGCCACAGTGCACCTCTGGCTGATTGTTTGGCTACACGATACCCCGCCGGGCGTTGCGCCTTGCAGCGGATTTTGCTGGGCACTGAGCATATTTTCGCTGGCCAACCATTGATCGCCTCGATGGCACGCGGGGTGCTGGTGTACCTCCAACGGATACGGCCAGGATTTCACCCGGCCGGTTTCTTGAGGTAATTGCCATGAGCAGCCCACGCCCTGATGACGATCCGCTCTGGAAGGACCCGCTCAACAACCCGCAACGCGAACACGACCCGGTCACCGACCCCAATGTCGATGGCGACCCGCAACGGCGCGAGCATCCTCAGGATGTCGAGCGTGTGCCTGATGATCCGGAGCTGGACGATCGCCTGCCTGAACCGGACCAGCCGACACCGCTGTCGGATGATCGCCGTTGAAGGCTTGGTCGCTTTAGCCACCGTTCCGAATTTGCAACGCTGTAATGTGCCAACACCGCTTCCGCCGGTCCATCACTGTGACTAAGGTAAGTAGCACAGTGTGTCGAGGGAGCGGTATGCAGCCACTGATCAACTATTTCCGGATGGTCCTGCACCCAGGGCCGGACACGTTTCGTTTTGCCCTGCGGACCATCGTCGCCTGCCTGCTGACCTTGTACCTGGCCTTTATCTTCGACCTCGACCAGCCCAAGTGGTCGATCATGGCCGTGTTCATCGTCAGCCAGCCGCTGGGTGGCATGACCTTGCAGCGCAGTTTCGCCCAGGTGGTCGGCACCACCGTGGGGGCGGCGGTGGCGGTGCTGATCATGGCGCTGTTCCCCCAGGCGCCCGTGCCTTTTATTGTCACCCTGGCGTTGTGGCTGGCGCTGTGTACTGCCGGGGGCACCTTGCTGCGCTACACCAGTTCCCATGCTTTTGTGCTCAGCGGCTTTACCGCCGTGGTGGTCGCCATGCTGGCGATTCCCGAGCAAGGCAATACCCTGATGCTGGCCATCACCCGGGTCACCGAAACCCTGCTGGCGGTGGCCTGCGTGTGTGCCGTCAGCCTGCTCGGCGCCCGGCCCCAGGCGGTGGCCACGGGGTATTTCGCCAAAGTCGACAACCTGATCAAGCTGATGGCCGCCCACGCCGCCGCGGCCATTCGCGGCGAAGAAACCAGCGCCGCGTTCAGTCAGCGACAAATGCAGATTCTCGGTGAAATCAGCGCCCTGGAAGGACTGCGCCGCCACCTGTACTTCGATGCCCCGCACTTGCGTGGCGCCAACGGCCTGGTGCAGTTGCTGGGCAATCAGTTGGTGCTGCTCAGCTCGCGCCTGACCGTACTGCGCAATCAAAAGCTGATGATTGCCGAGCGCTGGCAGGGCGCGTATCCCGAGTTCATCAACCGCCTGCTCACCGACGAACTGGCCTTCCTCGATCAATTGGCGCAACAGGGCAGGGCCATGCCGGCCAGTGCCCGCGAACACTTCAGCGCCTTGCAGCGTCGTTTCGACCAGGCGGCCCTGCAGGCCGAGCAACTGCAGCACGACCTGCCACCGACCCTGCGCTCGCTCGCCTGGGCCCTGCGCTGGGAACAGGCGCGCTTGCTTGAGCAGCTGGGTGAAATGCTGGAGCTGAGCGATGCGATCCAGGATGGGCGTGCGGGCGACTGTGTCTACCGCCAGCCACTGACCAATCCGCTGCACCTGGATTTTCGTCTGGCGGCAATGAACGCCAGCCGCGCCTTCATCGCCTTGCTCGTTGCTGGCGTGATCTGGATCGAGACCGCCTGGGACGGCGCCCGCGCCGGCGTGATTCTGGTCGGTATCCTGTGTTCGCTGATGGCGACCTTTCCACGCCCGTTGATGGCGGCGCAGAACTACATGCGCGGCCTGGGCATGGCCTTGGTGGTGTCGGCGCTGTACCAGTTCTGGCTGATTCCCCAGGTGGTGGACTTCGAGATGCTCGCGCTGTTGCTGTTGCCGTTGCTGTACGTGGTGGCGGTGGGGCTTTCTACCCCGATGACCGCGGGCATCGGCATGGGCCTGGGGCTGTCCAGCTTCCTGCTGTTCGGGCCGCAGAACATCGGTGCCTGGCAGAACACCGCGATACAGTGGTTCGAGTTCGCCGGCGCCTATATCTGTGGCGGGGTGCTGTCGCTGCTGGTGTATGCCTGGCTGTTTCCGTTCAATCCGCGCCTGCGCATCGAGCGCTTGTTCCGCGAGACCCGCGAGCAGGTCTATGCCTTGCTCAAGGGCCCCACCAGCGATGAGCGGCAGTTTGCCTTTGAAAGTCGCATGGTCGACCGCCTGACCCTGATCCTCGGGCTGCTGCCCGCCACCCAGGACCCGCGCTCCAAGGCGCTGTTCGAGGTCAACCTGGCATGCATGGCGCTTGGCGTGGCCTTGCGCCAGTTGCAGGAGCAGGGGCGCAGTAACCTGCTACTGGCCGAGGCGACCCGCGAACGTCTTGAACACGTGCTGCGCAACACCGGTCGCTATGTGGCCGGGCGCACCCGGGGCCAATTGCCGGCCTTGCTCGAGACCCTGCAGGCGCTGGGCGAGGACCTCGACACCCTGCACAGCGAACAGTTTGAAGCGCCCGCCGAGCAGCTGCGCTCGCTGTTCAGGATTCGCGTGGCGCTGCTGGTCATCGCCGGGTTCCTGCGGCACTACAGCACCTACCTTGATCCCGCCGCCGAAGGAGTACCGGCCCTTGCCCATTGATTTCGAGATCGGCGGCGTCTACCTGCCACCGATTGCCCAGGCCTTGCTGCTGGCCATGCCCTTGCTGTTCGTGCTGCTGTGGCTGCTGCAACGCCTGGGCGTGATGCAGCGGGTGTGGCACCCGGCCCTGTTCGAGGGCGCGCTGTACACCTGCCTTTGTGCCTTGATCATCCTGTTCATGGGGAGTTGAACCTTGAAGACGTTTCTGGCCCAGGCCTCGACCCTGGCAATCGTGGCACTGGCATTGATCCTTGGCTGGTTTGCCTGGGAACACTACACCCGTGCGCCCTGGACCCGCGATGCGCGGGTACGCGCCGACGTGGTGACCTTGTCGGCCGATGTGTCCGGGCGCATCACCGCGCTGCACGTGCAGGACAACCAGCACGTGAACAAGGGCGATCTGCTGCTGGAGATCGACCCGGCCCGCTACACCCTGGCGGTGGAGCATGCACGGCGCGCGGTGGAAGTGGCCCAGGCCAGCGAAGGCCAGGCACGCGCGCAGATTGTCTCGAGCCAGGCCTTGCTCAAGCAGCGCCAGAGTGAAGAACAGCGCCGGCGTACCTTGAAGCAAGGCTTTGCGATCTCCGGGGAGGAATGGGAAAAATCCAGCACCGATGTCGCCGTCGCCCAGGCCGAACTGATGCGCGGCCAGTCGGACCTGAGCCTGGCCCTGGCCAACAGCCGACTGGCCAGCGCGGCGCTGACCCAGGCCGAACTGGACCTTGAACGCACGCGTATCGTGTCGCCGGTCACAGGCTTCGTCACTAACCTGCAGACCCGTCAGGGCGACTATGCAAGCAGTGGTGTGGCCTTGATGGCCCTGGTCGACAGCGCCTCGTTCTATGTCAGCGGCTACTTTGAGGAAACCAAGTTGCCACGCATTCACCCCGGTAGCCGGGTGGACATCACGCTGATGAGCGGAGAGCGCTTCGAGGGCACGGTGCAGAGCATCGCCTATGCCATCACCGACCGCGAAAACGAGCTGGGCAACCGCCTGCTGGCCAACGTCAACCCCAGCTACACCTGGGTCAAACTGGCCCAGCGGGTGCCGGTGCGGATCGAGATCGACCCGGCCTATGCCGGCAAGGCCGCCTTGCGTGCCGGCACCACGGCCACGGTTACCGTGCGCGATTGAAATGTCGGCAGATCATCGAATTGGCATGAAAAGATAAGGCACTGGCGCACTAAGACAAGACACGCCCTGCACAAGGGTCCATGGTGGTGACCTACAACAAAAAACTTCACCACCCAGGCTAACCCGGGTGCAGGAGCATCGTTATGCGTCACTACCTCTTTTCCCTGGTTGTCATCGTACTGGTGGGCGCCGCTACCGCATCCACCGCGCCCGACCCGGTACCGCAACACTTTTCAATCACCAGCCTGTACCTGCCCAAGGTCACCGAACACGCGACATTCAATCGGTTTTAACCCGCTGCAGGGTGTGCCGGAAGGGGCGGTGGTGGTAGGCTTTTCGCCCTTCACATGCCCTTTGAACCGTACTCCCTTCGATGATCCTCAACCTCGCGGTATTTCTCTGCACCCTGACGGCCATGGAGGGCATCGGCTACCTGGCCCATCGCTACATCATGCACGGCTGGGGCTGGTTCCTGCACCGCTCGCACCATGAACCGCACCTGGGCGCCCTGGAAACCAACGATATCTACCTGGCAGCCCTGGCCCTGATCGCCTTTGCCCTGGTGGCGTTGGGCCGCGCCGGTCATGCGCCGTTGCAATGGGTGGGGGCAGGGGTGGCGGCATTCGGGGTTATCTACGTGATCGTGCACGACGGCATCGTCCACCGGCACTGGCCGTTCAAACCCAGGCCGCGCAACCGCTACCTCAAGCGCCTGTACAAGGCGCACCTGCTGCACCATGCATTGAAGGGGCGGGACAACAGCGTATCGTTCGGCTTCTTGTATGCCCCGCCTTTGCACCGCCTCAAACGCCAACTGCGCGCCCGCCGCAAGACTCATGTGTAGGAGCGGGCTTGCCCCGCGATAGCGGTGTGTCAGGCAAATGGCTATCGCGGGGCAAGCCCGCTCCTACACAGGGGGTGCGCAATTTCATACAAGATTGCCCATCCCGTTAAGCGTACGCTGGAGCTGTTTCCCACATGGAGTACGTGCATGAGCCTGCATATCGAAACCCCGCTGCTGGCATCCCGCCCGCTGAGCCTGGCCAGCGGCCTGGACATCTGGTTGAAGCTGGACGCGCTGCAGCCTTCGGGCTCGTTCAAGTTGCGCGGTATCGGCGCCGCCTGTGAAGCCTATGCCAAGCAAGGCAAGCGCCGTTTCGTCTCGTCTTCGGGCGGCAATGCCGGCATCGCCGTGGCCTACGCCGGGCGTTGCCTGGGCCTGGCCGTTACCGTGGTGGTGCCGGAAACCACCACCGAGCGGGCCAAGCAACTGATCCGCCAGGAACAGGCCGAGGTGATCGTCCATGGCAAGGCCTGGCACGAAGCCAATGCGCTGGCGCTGTCGCTGCTGGGCGACGATGACGCCTATATCCACCCCTTCGATGACCCGCTGCTGTGGCAAGGCCACGCGACCATGATCGATGAAGTCGTCGCCAGTGGTTTCACGCCTGATGCAGTGGTGGTGGCGGTGGGCGGTGGCGGGCTGTTTTCCGGTGTGTGTGAAGGTCTGGCGCGCAACGGCCTGGGCCAGGTGCCGGTGTTCGCCGTGGAAACCACCGGCGCGGCGTCGCTGGCGGCGGCCATGGCACACAAGCAGTGGGTTGCCCTGGACAGCGTCAACACCGTGGCGACCTCGCTGGCCGCCAAGCAAGTGTGCCTGCGGGCGTTCGAGTGGAGCCAGGCGCGACCGGTGTTCAGTCATGTGGTCAGCGACCAGGCGGCGCTGGAGGCGTGCGAGCGGTTCCTCTCGGACCAGCGCCTGCTGGTCGAGCCTGCCTGCGGCGCCGCACTGGCACTGGCCTATGCGCCCAGCGAAGCGCTCAAGGGCTATGCCAAGGTGCTGGTGATCGTCTGTGGTGGCGTGACCGCGACCCTGGACCAGATCCGCCAGTGGCGGGCGGCCTGCTAGGTTGGAAAGTGTCGTTCACCAGGCACCGGGCCATCCAGGGGTTCGCCTGATCGATGCCCGGTACCAGCAATTTGCCTTCCCCCGGCATTTTCACCTGGAGTACCACATTGGCCTGATCGTCGCCGGGCAGCAGCGCTACGCTGCCGGCGGCGAGCGCCAGGTGGCCGGGGCAGGGGACATCCTGCTGATGGCCCCGGAGCATGTGCACGACGGCGCCAGCGTCGACGAGCACGGCTACGGCATTCGTATCCTGACCCTTGACCCGACTTGGCTGGCCGAGGCCAGCCGTGACCTGAGCGACGGCCGGCAAGGTCTGCCCACGCTCAACGCCACGCAGTTGCGCCACCCGCAATTGCAACGGTTGCTCAATGGCCTGCACCAGCAGCACGACCCGCTGGCCTTCCAGAGCCAGCTTTGGGACGCCCTGGCACTGTTGCTGGGCATGGGCTCCAGCCTTAGGGTCAGTGACCACGGCAACGGCTTCGATCCCAGGCATTGGCAGCAATTGCGCGAGTGGCTGGAGTCGCGCTTGGACCAGCCGCCGAGCCTGGAAGAAATGGCAGCGTTCGTCGATTTGAGCCCCTGGCAATTGCTGCGCCGTTTTCGCAATCACTGCGGGCTGCCCCCGCAGCAATGGCTGACCCAGCTACGCCTTGAGCGCGCCTTGCCTCGGGTGCTGGCGGGCCAGCCCCTGGCCGGCATCGCGCTGGACCTGGGTTTTTACGACCAGGCGCATTTCAGCCGCCTGTTCCGCCGCACCTACGGCGCGCCACCCCGGGCCCTGGTAGGCGCGGGTAGGCACAACGCCGGTGGGGGCTGAGCCGGTCACTCGGCATCGCGGGGCACGTTCGCGCCTACCAGGAGGGGTTCGCGGCTTACCCACCAGCCGAACGCTGCGGCCGTGAAGAACATGATCAGGCTGTAGATCGCCGCCGGTATCGCCATGGTCGAGTTGTTCAGCAGGCTCGGGGCCAGCGCCAGGGCGATGGCCAGGGTGCCGTTGTGGATGCCGATCTCCATGCCGATGGCAATCGCCTGGCGCTTGGGGATTTTCAGCAGGCGCGGCAGCCAGTAGCCGATACCCAGGCTGAGCAGGTTGAACAGCAGCGCGGCGCCACCCACCACGGGGGCGTAGTCCACCACGGTCTGCCAGTCCTTGACCAAGGCCAGGACCACGGTGAACACCAGGAACAAGGCCGCAATCAATTTCATCGGCCGCTCCATGCGCGCGGCAAAGCCGGGCGCCAGGCGGCGGATCAGCATGCCCAGCGCCACCGGCACCAGCACAATGGCGAACACCTGCAGCACTTTGGTGAATTGCAGTGGAATGGCCTGGTCGGCGGTCATGAAGTAGGCCAGCGACAGGTTTACCAGCAGCGGCATGGTCAGGATCGCGATCAGCGAGTTGACGGCAGTCAGGGTCACGTTCAAGGCCACGTCGCCGTGGGCCAGGTGGCTGAACAGGTTGGCCGTGGTGCCGCCAGGGGAGGCGGCCAGCAGCATCAGGCCCACCGCCAGCGCCGGGGCCAGGCCGAAGCCCTTGGCAATCAGGAAGCAAATGAACGGCAGCAGCAGGATCTGGCAGGCCAGGCCGATAAGCACGGGGCGGGGGAATTTCACCACCCGGGCAAAGTCGGCCAGGGTCAGGGTCAACCCCAGCCCCAGCATGATGAAGCCCAGGGCAATGGGCAGAAAGGCACTGAGCAATGGCGATGCAGTCATGTCCGGGTCTCACGCAAAGGGATGAGCGCCAGTGTAGGCGAGGATCTCAGGCCGCGTAGCCCGGCATCTGCGCATCGAGCTTGCGCAGCAGGGCCGGCCACGGCAAGGCGCCGCCCATGCCGGTACTGCTGCGCAGCACGCCGGCGAGCATGGCCTGGGTGCCGGCGAGGATGCTCTTGGGGATTTCGGTGAGCGCCGCGCCGCTGCCCTGGGCCATCAGCTGGATCTCGCAGGTGCGCTGGAAAATGAACATCATCAGGAACGCGTCGGCCACGCTGCTGGCGCAGGTCATCAGGCCGTGGTTGCGCAGCACCATGTAGTGGCTCAGGCCCAGGTCGGCCTGCAGGCGGGCCTTTTCTTCGGCGTGCAGGGCGACACCTTCGTAGTCGTGGTAGCTCAGGCTGGCCAGCACGAACATCGACTGCTGGGACAGCGGCAGGATACCGGCCTGCTGCGCCGATACGGCAACGCCGGCGGCGGTGTGGGTGTGCAGCACGCAATTGACGTCGTGGCGCACCTCATGCACGGCGCTGTGGATGGTGTAGCCGGCCGGGTTGATCTCGAAGGGGCTGTCCATCTGCTTGGTGCCTTCAAGGTCGACCTTGACCAGGCTTGAGGCAGTGATTTCGTGGAACATCAGCCCATAGGGGTTGATCAGGAAGTCGTCGGTGCCCGGCACCTTGGCCGAAATATGGGTGAACACCAGATCGTCCCAGCCGTGCAGGGCGATCAGCCGGTAACAGGCGGCCAGATCGACACGGGTTTGCCATTCCAGGGCAGAGACCTGTTGCTGGACATCGGAGGGTGAATTCACGCTAGGCATGGGGGCATTCCTTGTTCTTGTGGTTTTGGCCCTGAGTCTAGCCAGCCGGCGCGCGCCCGGAACTCGCCTTGGCAGCCAGACTGGTAGCCTTGCGGGTCAACCGACCGCTGAGGTTGTTCGTCTGCGGGCAGTGGTGTAGAACTGCTGCGCACCGATCGAACAAGAGTCCTTTGATGACCGAACGCACCACCTCTTCACATTGGGCCAGCACCATCGTCCAGTCCCTGGAGCACCAGGGCGTGGATTGTCGCCAGCTGTTCCAGGCCCTGGGCATGAACTACGCGGCCTTGAGCGACGCCGATGCGCGCTTTCCCCAGGACGGCATGACCCGCTTGTGGCACGCCGCCACGGCGCTCACCGACAACCCGGCCATCGGCCTTGGCATGGCTCGGGCCGTGCGGCCGTCGGCCTTCCATGTGGTGGGCTATGCGGTGATGTCCAGCCATACGCTGCTGGAGGGGATCGAGAGCCTGGTGCGTTATCAGCGCATCATCGGCGAGGGGGCCGACCTGGCCCTGCAGGCCACGGACGAAGGCTATGACCTGACCCTGGCCATTCATGGCGACCGCTTGCCCTCGACCCGGCAGAGTGCCGAAGGCTCGCTGGCGTACTTTCTGGCGTTCTGTCGCTGGTTGGCCAATCGGCCTGTGCAGCTGCGACGGGTGTGCTTTCGCAGTGAAGCCCCCCGGGACCCGGCGCCCTATGCCGAAGTATTCCAGGCGCCCTTGCGGTTCGAGGCCGAGCATTACGCCCTGTGCTTCGAGCGCGCCGACCTGCACGCGCCGCTGCCCACGGCCAATGCCGCCCTGGCCAAGCTGCACCAGCGTTTTGCCGATGACTACCTGGCACGTTTCGCCGATGGCCAGGTGACGCACCAGGTGCGCTTGTTGCTGTGTCGCCTGCTGCCCCAGGGGGAGCCGCGTCGGGAAGTCATGGCCCAGGCCCTGTTGCTGTCCGAGCGCACCTTGCAGCGGCGCCTGCAGGAGGAGGGCAGCAGTTTTCACCAACTGCTCGACGACACGCGCCGTACCCTGGCCGAGCAATACCTGGCCCAGCCGGGGCTTAGCCTGCAGGAGATCTCCTATTTGCTGGGGTTCTCCGCACCGAGCAACTTCTTTCGTGCCTTTCGGCGCTGGTTCGCCACGACCCCCAACGAGTACCGCGGCAACCGCGCACCTTAGTCGTTGGCCACGTACAGCGATTGCCGGGGACGGGCAAAAACCCGGCGCAGCATCGGCTCGAAGAACTCCAGGGGCAGGGTTTCGGCCGCCGGGTCAAAGGCGGCTGCGTCGTAGCGGGCGCAGAACTCGATGGTGCGGTGATACTGCGGGTGCTTCTTGAATTGCTCGCGTAAAAAGCGATCCATGCCCAGGTGATGGAAAAAGTAGTAACCCTGAAAGATGCCGTGGCGCTCGATCATCCAGTGGTTCTCGGCACTGACAAAAGGCTTGAGCACCGCCGCGGCGATATCGGCGTGGTTGTAGCTGCCCAGGGTGTCGCCGATATCGTGAAGCAGGGCGCAGACCACGTACTCTTCGTCTTCACCGGCGTTGTAGGCCAATGTGGCGGTCTGCAGGGAATGGGTCAGGCGATCCACCGCAAAGCCGCCGAAATCCCCTTCGAGCAACTTCAGGTGAGCGAGGATGCGCTCGGGCAAGCCTGCGGCGAAGTCGGGAAAGTGACGGGCGATGATTGCCCAGTCCTCGGCGGTACTGTCGTCCATGTGGGTAAAGCGCGCGCGTGCGTTCATGCAGGGCTCCAGGGTCAAGGCCGTTGTGGCTGGGCCGAGCATAAGAAGCCGCGGGCCTTGTACCCAATCACCCCAGGCGCCAGGTTGTTATCTTTGTTGGCCATTGTTGGCCGCGCCTGCGTCAAGGCGCCGCGCTTGTGGACCCTGGCCCCAGGCAGTAGCATTCGCGGCTTTACTCAAGGATCCGATACCCGATGCAGTTCCAGCCTGGCATTCTCGACGCTCCCGTTCCTGCTCAAGCCCGTCACCTGTTTTTCTCCCTGCACACCCCGGCCGCGCTCGCCGGCGTGCTCGATGCGCTGTTGTTGCAGGTCGATGGCAGCCGCGTGGTGGCCGGTTTCGGCGCGCCGCTGGTACAGGCGCTGGGGCGTAGCATCGAAGGCCTGCGTGCCTTCCCGCAGCTGACCGCCGCCGTCGACAACCCTTGCACCCAGCACGACCTCTGGTTGTGGGTGCGCGGCGCAGACCGGGGTGAGCTGTGGTTGCTCAGCCAGGACCTGGAAAAGCGGCTGGCCCCGGCGTTTGCGCTGGTCGAGGCCACCGACGCCTTCCGCCACAAGAGCGGCCATGATTTGACCGGTTATGAAGATGGCACCGAGAACCCGGTGGAAGACGCCGCGGTCGAGGCGGCGATCGTTGCCGGCGACGTCCCGGGGGTGAGTGGTTCGAGCTTCGCCGCGTTCCAGCTGTGGCGCCATGACCTGGACTGTTTCAAGGCCCTGCCACAGGCCGAACAGGACGACATCATTGGCCGACGCAAGTCCGACAACGAGGAACTCGACGAGGCGCCGGTGTCGGCGCATGTCAAGCGCACGGCGCAGGAAAGCTTCGAGCCCGAGGCGTTCATCGTGCGTCGCTCGATGCCGTGGGCGGACGAGCGCGGGGCAGGGTTGGCCTTCCTGGCCTTTGGTCATTCGTTCGACGCATTTGAAGTGCAATTGCGGCGCATGAGCGGGCTGGAAGACGGTGTGGTCGATGCCTTGTACCGCTTCAGCCGGCCGCTGACTGGCGGTTACTACTGGTGCCCGCCGATGGGTGAAGCCGGGCTCGACCTGAGTGCCGTGCTGGGCTGATTGATCGGGGATCGCGGGCAAGCCCGCGATCCCCGATCCGCTTCAGAACCCGCTCTCGCGCAGAAACACCGCCATCAGGTGGGTCACACCATCGGCCAGCAAGCTGCGGCGTTCGCCTTCGATTTTCAGGTGCCCGCGGGTTTCGCGCAGCGACGGCAAGGGTGCGTCCAGTTGCACCAATACCTGGAACACCGCCGTCGTCGGTATCAGCGCGCTGTCATGGGCGGCCACCGCCAACGGCCCGCCGTAGCGTGACGCCAATAGCCGGTGGCTGAGCTGGCTGGTGCGGGTGCTGGCGATGGCGATCACCTGTCCGCTGACCGGCACAGGCTGCCCATCGGCGTAAAAACGCACCCGGCCACCCTGGACCAGGCGGTGCACTTTGTCCTGGTCGACATAGGCATCGACTTGCCAGTGGCGCGGGTCGATCAAGACCCCCAGGGCTTCCTGGCGCCCCACCCATTGCCCGGGCCGCCAGTCAGGGTTCACATCCAGCCATTGCCCTTCAAACGGTGCCTGCAGGTTAAGGCGGGCGATTTCCGAGCGCGCCGAGCGCGCTTCCTCGTACTGCACGCGCAAGCGCTCACGGGTCGCCGCCTGTTCGGCAAGCCCTCCCGGCTCGGCCAGCAGGCCACCCAGGCGTGCCTGGTAGCTGCGGGCGTTGGCTTCGCTGCTCTGCAGGCGCGAGGCAATGTCGGGTTCGTCCAGTACCACCAGGGTGTCACCGGCCTTGACCGCCCCCTCGGCGCGCACTGACTGCAGGCGCGCAGGATAGGGCGCATACACCCGCAGTTGATGCTCGGCACGGGCCACGCCCACGGCGTCGATCTGGCTGCGCCAGGGCACCGCCAACAGCAGCAACAGCGCCGCCAGCAGGCCATAGAACAGCCAGCGCCGGCGCTGCGGCACGGCACTGCGCTGGGTGTACCAGTGCTTGAGCTCACGCCAGATCGGCATGGCGATAAACCACGACAGTTCCACTACCAACAGTACGATCCCCAGCAATTTGAAAAAGAACAGGTACACCGCCAGGGCAATACCCAGGAACAGCACCAGCCGGTAGGCCCAGGTGAGAAAGGCAAAGGTGACCAGCAGGCGGCGCTTGCCGACCGCAAAGTGTTCCGGCCAGGGCTCGTCCAGGCCCAGCAGGCTGCGGCGCAGGCTGACCCGGGCCAGGGCCGAGGCGCGTTCGTGCAGGTTGGGAAAGTCCAGCAGGTCGGAAAGGATGAAGTAGCCGTCAAAGCGCATGAACGGACTGGCATTGAGGGCCAGCGACAACACCCAGCTAGTGGTCGCCAGGTACAGCAGGGCATTGCGCAGCGGGCCCGGGTCGCACAGGGCCCAGCCCAGGGTGCTCAGGCCTGCCAGCGACAGCTCGGTGATGATCCCGGCCGCGGCGATGGCCAGGCGCTGCTGCGACTTGCGCAGTTTCCAGCTTTCCCCGGTGTCGGTGTAGAGCATGGGCCAGAGCACCACGAAGGCGATCCCCATGTGCCCCACCTTCAAGCCCAGGCGGGTCGCCACCAAGGCATGGCCCAACTCGTGCAAGGTCTTGGCGACCATCAGCGCCAAGGCAAAGCTGAGCAGCCCCTCGACCGAGAACGACTCGACCACGTCGTGGACGAAGGTGTCCCACTGGTGCAGCACCAGGATGATCCCCAGCACGCTCAAGGCCATCACCGCCACTGCCGTGAGCGGGCTGAACAACCAGCCCAGTGACCGGGCCAGGTGCTGCAGGTGATGTTGCGGGCGCACCAGCGGGATACGGAAGAACAGGTAGTGATGCAGCCACCAGCGCCAACTCAGCCAGGTGCGCTCGTCAGCGCGCGCCTTGAGCCGCTCCAGCGCCTGGGGGCCCGCGCGCAGCAGTTGGTGCTGTTCGAGGAAGGCCTGGAACCCCAGCACCTGGTCGACATCGGGCTTGAGGGCCGTCTGTTCGGCGATCTGGGTGCTGATCTGGCGCGGGGTCTGGCCCCAGCGCAGCAGGCACTCGAACTCCAGCCAGCCGATCCGGTAGAAGCGGTTGATCACCGTGTCCTGGATCACCCAGGCCGGCTCGCCGTTGCTGCCTTCGGACGCTTCGCACAGGCGCAGGTCTTCACGCAGTGGCGGCAAGGGCAGGTCGGCGGGCTCGCGCATTACAGGCCGCTCCAGGCACGGACCGCCGCAATCGGGCGACGCAGCAGGTAATAGCCGAGCATCACCCGGCCACCATACAGCTTGGCGGTGCCGTGCAGGCCCAGGCGGGCATGCTCCGAGGCTTCGTCGATGCTCGCCAGCAGCCGATAGGCGACCACGTTGTCATCGGTACTGCGGGCCTGGTAGCTGGTCTCGAGGATCTTGCCCTTGAGCGGCGTCAGCGGGTAGGCGGTCAGAAACAGCGTCACCTCGGCCCCGGGTTCCAGGGCAATGGCGTCGGCCACCGGCAACTGGATGAGCATCGCCGGTTGCGCTGGGTCGGCCACCTGCATGATGCGTTCGCCGGTGACCACCGGTTTGCCCAGCCAGTCGTTGGGGTCGCTGAACACCGCAACGCCCGCGCGCGGCGCCAGTACCCGGGTGCGCTTGAGCTGGGCCTGGACCGCTGCCAGCTCGGCCCGGCGCTGGCGCGCGCGGCCTTCGAGCAGGGTCAGTTCGCCCTTGCTTTGCGGGTTGTCGAAGGCGCGCTGGCTGGCGGCCGACAGTTCGGCATCGGCCACCGCGACTTCCTTGCCCAGTACTTCGGCGCGGCTGCGCAGGGTGGTTTCATCGAGGGAAAACAACGGCGTCCCGACGTCGACCACCTGGTTGGGCCGTACCTGGATCTGGTCGATGACGCCATCAATGGGTGAACTGATGATCTGCGCCTGGCGCGAGACGATTTCCGCCGGCGCCAATGCGCTCTGGCGTACCGGCACCAGCAACAGCAGCCCGAGGGCCGCCAACAGCAGCAACCCCTGGCGCCGACTCAGGCGCCAGGACAGCAGCCGGCGCTGGCGCGTCAGTGCTGTCCAGCAGTAACCCCAGGTGTCGAGCAGGGTAGGCACGGCCTGCTGCATCACCGCCGGCGGCGCCTGCTCCAGCAACAGCAGCAACAGCCCTAGGCGTTGCCCGTCGCGATCATGTACCGGCAGGCACCACAGCCCCTCGGGCCACCATTCATCCCAGCCGTCGGCGACATCAGTGGGCGGCTGCACGCTGCTGCGGGTCAGCCACACGGGGGCCGCGTCGGGCACTTGGCTGGCGATCCAGCGGCTGGCCCGCTGCAGCCACACCAGGTAGGGCGAGTCTTCGCTGGGGCGGGTCAGGCCCGACACCTGCAGCAGCTCAAGACGCTTGCCCTGCTGGGCGAACACCAGGGCCTGGTGGAACGCCAGCAGCGGGTACAAGTCGTTGGCCATGGAGAAGCTCAAGGCATTGAGCGAGTCGGCCTGCAAGGCACGATCGCGCAGGGCCCCCAGCTGTAGCAGCAGGTTGAGCGGCGGCGATTCACTCATGGTCATCGGGGAACCGCGCCGTGCCGCTCATGCCGGCAATCAATTCGGGGTACTTGTTATCGAGCTGGGCTTCGAGCTCGACGGTCTGCGCCACGGCATCGACCCGGGCATTGATGACGCTGATATGCGCCGGGTACTGCTTGCCGGTCTCAACGATATTCACCTCCAGGGGCATGCCGGGCTTGAGGTTCTTCAAGCGGGTGGAGGGCACGTTCAGGCGCACCTTGAGGTCGCCATCGCTGACCAGGTCGAACAGCGGCGTGCCGGCACTCACGGTCTGGTAGGGCTTTACATGGACCTTGGCCACTCGCCCGGCAAACGGCGCCAGCACCTGGCAATAGCCGGTTTGCGCGGCGGCCATGGCCTGGGCGCCGTCGGCCTTCTGCACTTCGGTATTGGCCATGGACACTTCCAGATCGCCCACGGCATCGAGTTTGCGCAGGTTTCTCTTGGCATCCAGGTTCTGCCGGGCCATGGCCAGCTCGGCGGCGGCCACCTTGGCCCGGGCCTGGGCTTCGCTGCAATTGAAGCGTGCCAGCGGGGCTGCCTTGGCCACGCGCTGGCCGAAGCTGCCGCGCAGCTCGGTCAGGGTGCCGGCCATCTGGCTCGACAAGGTGGTTTCCAGCTCAGGGGCCAGCAACACGCGAATGGCCGCGGCCTCATCCAGGGGCGGCGGCACCAGGGGCGCCTGGGGGGCGTCTTCGGCCCAGGCGGGCAGGGCAGTGGCGAGCGACAGCAGAATCATCACGGCAGATTCACAAGCTCGGTTGGGCATGAGGCGTTCCTTGCTGGGTGACGAGCAGGCGTTTTTGTTCCTGTTCATTGAGGGTGCGGTGGATCTCGTTGGCCAGGGTCTTGATGTCGTGCTGGTCGATCTCGGCCGGCAGGATGTCCAGGCCGATGGAGTTGTAGAGCCGGCCCCAGGCCGCCTGGGCACTGGAGAACGCCGCCTCGCGCTGGTAGCGCGAGAGCAGGTAGCGACCTTCGGCGCGGATCAGCTCGAGCTCCGATCCCAGGTTGTTGCGCTGCGCCGCCTGGGCGTAGTTGAGCAGGCTCTGGTCCACCCGCAGGCTTTCATCGGAGAACGTCACCTCCTGGCGTGCCAGTTGATAGCGCAAGGCGCCCACCCGCACCTGGGTGAGGATGGCCATCGACAGCGCGACCCGGCGCATGTCGTCGGTGTTGCCTTGCGACTGCTGGGCGGCGTTGAGCGAGGGCAGTTGCAGCAGCTTGAGCAGGTTCATCGACACCTGCAGGCCGGTGGCATTCCAATGGCTGTTGTAGGCCAGCGAGTTGGAGTCGTAGCGGTAGCCGTAGTCGAAGCTGACGTTGGGCCACAGTTGCGCTTTGGCAATCTTCAGGTCTTTCTCGTTGACCCGCTTGCGGTACCACTCTTCCATGATCTCCGGGCGGTTTTGCAGCGACAGCAGCTCCAGCTGGTCGATACCGGTACCGATCTGCGGCAGTTGCGGCTCGGGCATGTCGGCCAGGACCATGCGGGTCTTGGGTGGCAGCGACATCAAGGCTGACAGCTCGGCCTGGGCGAATTCCAGGTCCTGGCGGCGGACGGTGAGCAGGTACACCGAGTCGAGCAGGGCGCGCTGGTAGGCGAGGATCTCCTGGCGGGGCAGCAAGCCTTTGTTCTCGGCCTCGCGGGCCTGGGTCAGGGCGCGGTGGGTGCGGGCCAGCAGTTTGTCCACTTCAGGCATCAGGCGTTGCGCGGCCAGTGCGCGCCAATATGCGTTGCGTACATCCTGCAGGACGTTCTGCGCCACCTTGCGCCGGCGTTCGTCGGCCATCAGCATCTGGTCGGCTTTTTGCTGGGTGCGGTAGTAGGCGACGCCAAAGTCGAGCAGGCTCCAGCTCAGGCCCAGGCCGTAGAGTGTGCGGTAGCGGTCTTCGGAGGTCGATGGGCGCAAGCTCTCTTCGCGGTCCTCGATGCCGATGGAGGTGCCGCCTGAGTCGTTGTTTCGTCCGGCATAGCCGGCCGAGGCCACCAGGCGCGGTAGCATTTCGTGGCTGGAGACGTCGCGCAGGTCTGAGGCCAGGGCGCTTTCCATCAGTTTGAGCCGGTAGTCGAGGTTGTATTTCAGTGCCCGCGCCGCGGCTTCGTAAAAGGTGATGGGCGCGGTGACCGGTTCTTGGTCACGGTACATGCGGGCCTGGTCGTCGACGATGCGCTGGCGGTTCTGTTCTTCGGTGATGGCCTGGGGTTCCAGCGACGCGCAGGCGCTGAGTATCAAGGCTGAAGTGAGGGCCGTTATCGTAAACCGGGTCGCGTTTGTGGGCATATTCAGTCCTTTGTATAGAGCAGTGAATTCGGATCTTCACGGGTTTGTAGCTTTGTAGCTTTGTAGCTTTGTAGCTTTGTAGCTTGTGGCTTGTGGCTTTCGCGGACTTATCCATTTGCCAAGGCGGCGCCGAGTCACCTTTGCGCCCTTACGGCGCCTTACTTTTTTTCAGTCGAAAAAAAGTAAGCAAAAAATTCTCGCCCCACCAGGGGCCCTACGCTTCGCTTCGGGTCCCCTCACTCCGGTGTCGCTACGGGGTATCGCGGCCTACGAGTTGCAAGCAACTCTACGTCTCGCGACTTCGGTTAGCGCCGAAGGTGCTTCGCACTCACCCCTCCACGACACCTACGCTCGGCCCTTCTGGTTAACGGGGCAGGTAGATCAAAAGCAAGATCAAAAGCAAAAGAGCAAAAGAGCAAAAGAGCAAAAGAGCAAAAACAAAAGAACAAAAACAAAAGAGCGGTGCCTACTGACTCACTGTGGTTCAAAAGCAAGAGCGCAGCGAATTGTGCTCTTGATCTTGATCCACCGGCCCCGTTAACCAGAAGGGCCGAGCGGAGGTGTCGTGGAGGGGCTAGCGCGAAGCGCCTTCGGCCATGGCCGAAGTTGCGAAGCGTAGAGTTGCTTGCAACTCGTAGCTCGCAATGCCCCGTAGCGACGCCGTAGTGAGGGGACCCGTAGCGAAGCGTAGGGCCCCTGGTGGGGCGAGACCTTTGTGTTCCTTTGGGGCGTTTGCCAAAGGAACCCGCCGTAAGGGCGGAAGGGGCCAGTGGCCCCACCACACAAAATGGATAAGCACACCGTCACCGTCACCGTCACCGTCACCATCACCATCACCATCCAAGCCAACCTTTCCCGACAATCCACAAAGCACCATTCATTCTGGTGCGCTACGCCCGTGCGGGTACAAACGCTGTGCGGCGGCGTGCAATTGCGCAGTAAAACCACGCGCGTTGCGGGGCTCGGCAGGGGGTTCGCTTTGCGCCGGGCCCTGGGTCAGGTGCGCCGGGTCCAGGGTGAACACCGAAGGATCGCTGAGCAGCCCATCGGCACTGAGGCTGGTACGCCCCTGACGCCCGAGCAACCACGCAAGGTCCAGCTCACTGTCGCGCTGGCTGCGCTGCACGCTGTTGCTGACAAACTGACCCTGCACCAGCCCCAGTCCGGCACCGATGGATTCACTCTGCTGCGCGGCCACCGTTGCCAGGCGCAGCCGGCTGCCGCCGGTTTCCCAGCTGGAGAGCTCATTGAGCCGTGCATCGCGCTCCACCACCGGGGTAATGAAGATCGCCGGGAGCACATCGGGAAGCGGCAGACGATTGAAAGGATCACTGGTCGGGCGGTTGAAAAACTCACCGGCGGGCGCCGGAATGAACGGCGCGGCGATGTCCAGGGTGATGACCAGTTCCGCCAGGTCCTGGCCGCCGGCCAGGTCGCCCACGGTGTAGGTGAAGACGTCCTGCAGCACCTGGCCCAGGCCGGCGGCTGCCAGTACCTGCGGGTTATTCAGGTCGATGCTGTAGGTGTAGCTGCCGTCGGCGTTGAGGATCAGTGTGCCGTACAGGCCCTGCAGCGGCTGGCCGACCAGGCCGGCGTTGCCGCTGGCCGCTTCGGCTCCGGTGCGCACGCCAACCACCTGCAAGCGGTCGTTGCCATCCACATCGCTGTCGTTGGGCAGCACATTGCCGCTGGTTTGTGGTGCGGGCACCTGGTCGATGGCCACGGCGCTGTCGTTCTGCGCCACGGGCGCGTCGTTGGCACCCTGGATCACCACAGTCAGGCGTGCATCGGACGTGGCCCCCGTGGTATCGCGCATGCGGTAGGTGAAGGTCTCCGACAACGTCTCGCCGGCGGTGCGCAAGGCCTGGACGGTGGGGTTGCTGTTGTCGACCAGGTAGGTGTAGCTGCCATCGGCATTGAGCGTCATTCGACCATAGCGACCGACCAGTACCTGGCCGGCGCTGACCGATTGGCCGTCTTCATTGCTGAAGCTTTGCACCTGTTTGCTCTCACCGTTGGCGACGCTGTCGACATCGGTGTCGTTGCCCAGCACGTTGCCCACGCCGTCGCGGCCCGGGGTGCCGTTGGCCACGCCACCGGCTTCCACGGCGATGCTGCCATTGTCCCGGGCGTGGGGCGTGTCGTTGCGGCCATCGACGGTGATGGTCAGCTGGGCGGTGTCGAATGCGCCCCAGAAGTCGACCAGGGTGTAGCTGAACACGTCGGTGAGGGTCTGGCCGCTGGTGCGCAGGGCCTGGACCACGTCCAGGTTGTTGTCGAGCACATACTGCCAACTGCCGTCGGCATGCAGCGTCAGGTCACCGTACAGGCCGCGCAAGGTACTGCCCACGGTACCCACCGTGCCTGCGCCGGTGCTGATGCCGATCACATGCAGTACGTCGCCTTCCGCGTCGGTGTCGTTGTCAGTGATGACGTTGCCGCTGGGGTTGATGCCGGCCTCGCTGTTGTCCAGGCCGCCGGCCTCGACGGCGGTGGCGGCGTCATCGTTGGCCACCGGCGCATCGTTGCGCCCGCGAATGATGATGTTGAGCTCGGCCAGGTCGTTCAGGCCACCCAGGTCGGTGACCTGGTAGGTGAAGGTATCCCGCAGGAACTGCAGCGGCCCCAGGGCGAGCACCGTCGGGTTGCTGCTGTCGATGTTGTAGATGAAGCTGCCGTCGGCACCGATGATCAGTTGGCCGTACAGCCCGGTGATCACGGTGCCGTTGGTGTTGTTGGTGCCGCCATTGACCGGGTCGAGGGGGCCGGCCGCGGCTTCGTTGCCGGCACGGACAGCGCTGACGTGCTTCTGGTCGCCCTGGTCGACATCGGTGTCGTTGGGCAGCACGTTACCTGTGGGGTTGACGCTGTTGCCGTTGCCGTTGTCGGCCACCGCCACGGTCACGTCGTTGGTGGCCACCGGGGCGTCCCAGGCACCCTGGACGGTGATGATCAACTGCGCGGTGTCGATAGGCCCGGCCGTGTCGCGCATGCTGTAGGTGAACTGCTCGATCAGCGATTCGCCCTGTTTCAGCGCCTGCACTGCAGCCAGGCTGTTGTTGACGACATAGGTGAAGTTGCCATCGGCGCCGATGGTCAGGGTGCCGTACAGGCCATTGATGACCTGGCTGCCGGTGACGGCGGTGAAGATTCCGCCCGCGGCTTCGGCGCCGGTGCGGATGCCGTTGACGGTCTTGGTGTCGTTGGCATCGACGTCGGTGTCATTGGCCAGCACGTTGCCGGTGGGGTTGACCCCGGGGGTGGCGTTGAAGGTGCCCCCGGCCTCCACGGCAATGGCGGTGTCGTTGACCGCCACCGGCGTGTCGTCACGGCCCTGGATGATGATGATCAACTGCGCCGAGCTGGTGGCACCGGCCAGGTCGCGAATGCTGTAGGTGAAGGCTTCGGTCAGGGTATTGGCGGCGCTGCGCAAGGCCTGGACTTGCGGGTTGTTGTTGTCCAGCACATAGGTGTAGCTGCCATCGGCGCCCAGCGTCAGGGTGCCGTAGGTGCCGACGAAGGCGCTGCCGATAATCCCGACGTTGATGCCCTGGCTGACACGGGTGACGCTCAGGGTTTCGCCGAAGGCGTCGACGTCGGTGTCGTTGCCCAGCACATTGCCACTGGGGTTGCTGCCCGGAATGTTGTTGCCCTGGCCACCGGCCTCGATGGCTGTGGCGATGTCGTTGCGGGCGACCGGGGTGTCGTTGGCACCGTTGATGTTGATGGTCAGGGTGGCGCGGTCTTCGGCGCCGCTGGCGTCGATCACGGTGTAGCTGAACAGGTCTTGCAGGCTGTTGCCCGCGCGCAGTTGCTGCACCTCGGTCATGGCATTGTCGAGGCGGTAGCTGTAGCTGCCGTCGGCGTTGAGCGTCAGCCAGCCATAAGCGCCGCGCAGCTCGGTGCCCAGGGTGCCGTTGGTGCCGGCCTGGGTTTCGCTGCCGGTGCGCACCGAGCTTACGGCCTGGGTTTCGCCATAGTCGATCGGGTCGCTGGCATCTTCGCCGCCATCGACATCGGTGTCGTTGCCCAGTTGGCTGGCAGGCAGGTCCTGGTGCAGTACGTTGCCTCTGGGGTCCTGGCCCGGCAGGTTGTTGTTCAGGCCGCCGGCTTCGACCGCGGTCGCCGTATCGTCGTTGGCCACCGGGTTGTCGTTCTGGCCACGGATGAGCACGATGATTTCGGCACGGTCGGTCTCGGGGGTGGCCCCGACGCCGTCGCTGATGGTGTAGGTAAAGCGTTCGAGTAGCAGGTCGCTGCTCAGGCGCAGCGCCTGGACCGCGGCATTGGCGTTGTCCACCACATAGGTGTAGGTACCATCGGGGTTGATGGTCAGGGTGCCGTACAGGCCGACCACCTGGGTGCCGCCTGGCTGCACCGCCACCGCCACCGGCGGGTTGGTCTGGTTTTCTGCGCCGGCGCGGATCTCGGTCACGGTCAGCGGGTCGCCGTCCGGGTCGAAGGCGTTGGCGGTGGCATCACCAGAGGGGTTGACCCCGAGGCTCTGGTTATTGAAACCACCGGCTTCGGTCGCCACCGCGATGACGTTCTGCGCCACGGGCGGGTCGTTGACGCCGCGCACGGTGATCGTCAGTTGCGCCACATCGGTCAGGCCCGCGGTGTCGACGATCCGATAGGTGAAGACGTCGGTCAGGACACCGCCTGGGGGCAGGCCCTGGACGGTAGGGTTGTCGCTGTCCACGTCGTAGAAGAACGAGCCGTCGGCGCCAATGCGCAGCGTGCCGTACAGGCCGTTGATGACAGTGCCGTCGGCTGAGGTGGTGCCGGTGTTGACGGTTGTCAGGGTGTCCACGAGCGGATCGTAGTCGGCCTCGGTTGAGGCGATCACGCCATTGACCTGCAGCTGGCTGCTGGGCCGGTCGGTGCGGTCGACGTCCAGGTCAACGCCGTTGCCGCCCGCCTGATCGATGGGGCCGGGCCGGCTGGGGAACAGGATGACGTTGCCGGTGGGGTTGCTCTCCTGGGCATTGCCATTGGTGGACGCCGCCTGGGCGGCGGCCTCGTCATCGCTGGCCACGGGATTGTCGTGGGCCCCCTGGATGACGATGCGCAACTGGGCGATATCGTCCAGCCCTCCGGTGTCACGGAGCCGGTAGCTGAAGAACTCGATCAACTGGTCACCGACCACCAGGCGCTGAACTGCCGTGTTGCTGTTGTCGATGACGTAGCGGTAGCTGCCATCGGCGTTGATGGTGAGGGTACCGAAGGTGCCGTCGATGGTCGTGGCCACGCCCGGCACGACATCGGTGAACACGCCCGCCGCCGTCTCGCGCAGGTGGCGGATGCCAAGCACGGTGCGGGTCTCGCCGTTGGCGACGGAGTCGACATCGGTGTCGTTGGCCAGCACATTGCCCACGGCATCCTGGCCGCCCGTGGCGTTGCCCACGCCACCGGCCTCCACGGCGATGCCGTCATCATCGACGCCCACCGGCGTGTCGTTGGCACCTGCAATCGTGACCGTCAGGCTGGTGCTGCTGGTGGCACCGGCAAGGTCGGCGATCACATAGGTGAAGGTTTCCGACACGGTTTGCCCGGCCAGGCGCAGGGCCTGGACCTCGGCGTTGTTGTTGTCGACAAAGTACTGGTAGGAGCCATTGGTGCCGATCACCAATTGCCCGTAGCGGCCGCCCACCACGACGATGCCGGCGTCGGGCAGGGTCTGCTGGTTCGTGGGCAGCGTGCCTGCCGAGATCACCCGCAGGCGATCGGCGTTGGTGGCGATGTCGACATCGGTGTCGTTGGTCAGCACATTGCCGCGCGGGTCGATACCGGCGACGTTGTTGTTGGTGCCGCCGGCCTCGACGGCCGTAGCGCTGTCAGGCTGCGCTATCGGCGTGTCATTCACCGCGGCGAGGATGATCTGCAGGCGGTCCTGGTCGGTCAGTGCGTCGTTGGGCGTACCCGGTATACCGTCGCCGTCGGCATCACCGTAGTTGCCCTGGTCATTGCTGAACACGGTCAAGGTGTCGGTGCCGTTGAAGTTGGCATTGCCCAGGTACATCAGGTTGGCCAGGGCCAGGTTGAGGTCGGCCAGGTTGCCGGTCAGGGTCAGGGTGCTGGAGTTGTTGCCGCCGACCGCCACGCCGGCAGGGGTGCTGCTCAGCGACAGGGTGCCGTCATGCACGGTCAGGGTGATGGTCAGGGTGCGGCTATTGCTGTCGGGATCGCGATTGGCATCGACATCGCCGACGCTGATGCCGGTGATCGCCAGGGGCGTGTCTTCCAGGCCGTTCTGGGTGCCCGGCAGGCTGTTGACCGGCGCGTCGTTCTGCTCCACGAAGCCGGCGTCGGCCGTGCCGGTCGCGGCATCGCCCAGGGTCACGTTGATCTGGCCCAGGCCGGTGCTGGCATCGCTGTCGATGCGTACGCGCAGGTCGCCCAGCGGCTGCGGGTAGTTGATTCGGCCGGTGGGCACGTCGATGCGGAATACGCCTGCCGGCAGGACACCGAAGCGGTACTGGCCGTTGGCATCGGTCACGGTGCTGAATTGCAGGTTGTCGGCGGTGGTATCGAGCAGGCCATCGGCCCCGGCCCAGGTCAGAATCACCGTCTGACCGGCCAGGCCCGGGCCGTCGGGGGTAACGCTGGAGTCGGCCGAGGCGGTGTCGTTCCACAGGGTGCCGCTGATCACGCCCAGGCCGGCGCTGTCGTGCAGAATGTACTGGTTGGGGCCGCTGCCGCTGCCGGTGCGCTCGCCATCGGGCTGGCCATCGGCACCCACGCTGGAGCCGGCAAAGCTGGTGAAGTCTTCCGGCAGGCTGCTCCAGGTCAGGGTGGCGTCGCTGCTGGCGATCACCTGGGCGTTGGGCAGGGTCACCTGGTACACCACGCTGACCTGGGCGCCGACATCGAGCTGGTCGAAGTTCACGCTCACACCGCCCGTGGTGCTGAAGCTCACGCCGGCGGGCAGGTTGCCGGGGCCATAGGTCACGCCGTTGATCTGGATGCTGAGCAGGGTATAGCCGCTGCCCCCGGCAAAGCTGTCGGTGAGCTGGGTGTCGAAGGCCGGCAGGCCGCCGTTCTGGGTGAAGTCGATCTGTACCGTGGCGGTGCCGGTGCTGCCGCCGGGGTTGGGGTCAAAGCTGCTGATGTGTTTGTCCAGGCCGGTGAAGCTGGGCTCCACCACTTGCTCGAACAGGGTATCGCTGCTGGCCCGGGCGTTGCCGTTGACGATTTCCTGGGCGCTTACGCCCAGCTGGGCGCCGGCAAAGGCGGCGGCTTCGTTGTTGACGCGCACGTTGAACTCCAGGGAGATCCCTTCGAGGTCGTCGTCGTTGCCGTTGCCATTGGTCACATTGCCCAGGTTGAAGGTGATGGTCTGGGTGCCATCGAGGTTGTTCACGATCACCACCCGGGAAGGGTCGAATATCCCCGTGGGCGCCGCCCCGGAGAGGTCCGGGGTAATGGGCAGGGCTTCGGGGCTGTCCTCGTTGCCGTCGATATTCAGGGTGCCGCCGATGATCAGGTTGGCGTCGCTGGTCAGGCCGCCATTGGAGATAAAGGCGATGCGCAGGGCATTGGCCAACTGATCCGGGGCGATGAATTCCAGCCCGGCGGCCAGGGTGATCTGGATCTGGTAGTTGGGGTTGTTGCCCTCGGGCACCAGCACCACCACCCGGTAGCGGATGACTTCACCGACCGTCACCTGTTCCACCGGGCCATCGGTGGGGTTGGACGGCGCGGTATCCGGCAAGCCGCCGACCCGCGAAAGGCTGATGGCCTGGGCCACCGGCACGATCAGGGTGGAAACCAGCTGGTAGTCGTTGAGCACGCCGCTGTTGAGGGTGCCATCGACACCGGTACGTTCACCGGCCTGGGCACCGTCCAGGCTGGTCCACTGCACTGCGGCCTGGTTGTCGAAGGAAGCCTCGGCAGCGGCCGTGGAGTTGATCACACCGCTGATGCGCAAGACGATGCTGCCGCCCTTGGCGATGTCGATATTGGCGCCGCTGACCGTGCGCAACTGGCCGTTGACGATTTCAAAATCGACGCCGCCATTGTTGGTGGCGCCGTTCTGGTACAGCACGCCGACCAGGGTCAGGTTGTCGATTTCGGTGGGCAGGTTGTCCAGCAGGGTGATGTCGAAGGCGTTGAAGTCGCTGCTGCCCGTGCCATTGCTGATGGTGATGGTGAACTCGACAGGGTCGCCTTCGTCATAGCCGGCAGGGCCTGTGGTGGAGGTCAGTTGCTGGGTCACCTGCAAGGTCGGCTCGCGCAGGGTGACGGTAGGCTGGCCGCCACTGAGGGCGACGGTGCGGTCCACCGGCGCAGTGCCGTTGGGCGTGTCGGCGTCCGGGTCGCTGTAGAGCAACTGGGCGCTGTTCTGCAGCGCCTTGTTGGCCTGGTTGCCGATGACGTTGCTGGCCACCAGCTGCAGGCGGATCACAAAGCTGTTGTTGCCGGTCAGGTTGTCGGCACTGGCGCCGGACACGCTGAAGGTCAGGCGGGCGTCCACACCGTCGTCGCCCAGGGTACCGCCCTGGCCACCAATACCGCTGACCACCACGCTGCCGACAAAGTTGGCGCCCAGGGCGCCGCTGCCGGCGGTGGTGGTAATGATCTGATAGCCCAGGCCGCCGTTGAAGCTGGTGTCCAGACGCATGCCCGGGGGAATCAGGTCGTCGATGCGCAGGTTCTGGGTGCCGCCTTCGGGCAGCGTGACAATGATGTCGTAACGCATCGACTCACCCACCACCAGGTCGCTGCCGGTGGTGTGGCTGGCGCTGGAGTCGCCGTTGTCGAGGCTGCCGTCGGCGAAGGTCTTGCGTATCTCCGGGGCGGCGACTTGCTGATTGGCGAGGTCTTGCAGGTCAGTGGGGGTGAAGTCGCTGCCGCCATCGACACTGGCGTAGTTGCTCAGGATGGCGGTGCTTTGCAGGCTGCGACTGGCTTCGATGCTGGCGCTGACCTCGACGTCATAGCTGATCACCACCAGGTTGGCGCCGCTGGTGTCGGCGGCCGTGCCGTTGCGCCCGGCCAGCAGGGTGGCCTGGCCACCGGCATCGAGGAAGGTGATCTGGTTGCCGATGACGCGGTAGTCGGTGCCGGCGATCAGTTGTGTACCGTCGCCGCGGTAGATCTGCAAGTTGGCATTGGCCAGGCTGCCGCCCACAAAGCTCAGGCCCGTGGGCAAGGTGATGCTGGTGGTCACGTCGAACGCGCCGCCACCGCCGCTGTTCTCGATCGCCGTGACCAGGCGCAGGCGATCGGCACCGTCGATGCCGCTGATGTTGCCGTCCACGGCGGCAAGGTCGGTGAGGGTGCCGTTGAAGGGCACGCCGGTACTGCCCGGCGGGTTCCAGCTGCCGGTGGTGTTGGTGACCGTGCCGTTGGAGCCCGAGACCACGCCATGCTTGATGTTGAGTACAGGTTCGGCGACCGAGACGATCACCGCGATGTCCGAAGAGATCAGCGTGCGGTCGGTGAGGGTGGTCTGTTGGCTGGATTGGGCCAGCACGTCCAGTGAGCGCTGGTCGGCAAACGGCTGGTCGCCCACGCGCAGGGTAAAGCGCACCACGATGCGGCTGCCGGCGGTACCGGCGGTGACGAAACTGCCGAAGTCGAACACCACCGAGTTGCCGTTGGCGCTGGTGACCGAGATCACACCCCCGAGGTTGGTGTTGCCGTCACCGATCTGCCATTGACCGGCCTGGTCGCCCACTGCCCAGGTGATGCCGGTGACATCGAACAGCGGCAGGGGCAGGTAGGCGGTGAGCTTGAAGTTCTCGTAGTCGCCGGTGACCAGGTCGTAACTGAGCTGGAAGGTCACCTCATCGCCCGGGCGCAGTTCGCCGTTGGCGGGGGGTGGCTGGTTGTTGACGTCGAGGATCTGGATATCCACGGTGCGCGTCGGCACCGTGCTCACCGTCGACGAATCGTCGGACTGCGACGCGCCGGTGAGGTTGAGCACATCCTGCAGCAGCGTGCCTTCGACCACCGCCGAGTTGCCCAGGTCGTCGCCTTCGTTGATTTCGCTGTGGGGTGCGCCTGACGGCGGGCGGTAGCTTTGCCCGACCAGTGCGGTGTAGCTGAGCACGGCCAGCGCGGCGCCTTCGAGGCGGTCGTCGAAGGCCAGGTCGCCATTGAACCAGCCGCCGACCACGGCGGCGGCATCACGCAGCGACTGGGCAATATCGAACACCAGGGAGGTGCTGCCGTCGGTGTTGGTGACGGTACTGGTCACCAGGGTGATGGTGCGCGCCACGCCATTGATGGTCACGGTAATGGTCGGGGTGCCGACCAGCGTCTGGCCGTCGCTGAGCTGGTCGCGCACCACCAGCTGGCCTTCATTGAAGAAGTCCTTGCCGAAGGCGAAGAAGTCCGAAATGGCAAGGTTCAAGGTGTACTGCAAGGTGTCGCCCGGGGTCACGCCGACCTGGCCGATATCGTTGGTAATGCCCACTTGCTTGAGCAGGGTGATCGACTTGGCGACGAACTGCACGGGGTCGCCGGTGCCGCTGAAGTCGATGGTGGTGTTCGGTGCCACCACATCACGGGGGTCCAGCGGCGCCCATTGGCCGCTGGCGGTCGGTGCGCCCACGGTGATGGTCACCGGGTTGCCGGTGACTGGATCGAGCACCGGCAGGGCGTTGGCATCGAATTCGGGCACATAGAACACCACCTGGGTATCGGTGGCGGCAGACAGCGTGGCGTACTCGACGGTGAACGAGTCGATAAAGATGTCATTGGCGGCAATGGCCGCCGCGATGCCGGTCGGATCAGTGATCACCGTGCCGTCGTGCAGGGTGATCGAGCGCAGCACGCCCCCGGGGCCGGGGGTGATGGCCGTGACCTGGACGTTATCGGGCAAGGGCTGGGTGACCTGCACATTGCTCAGGGTCTGCCCGGGGGCCGGGGTGATGGTCACGGTCAGGGTCCGGCCGAAGTTCGGCCCGGTGACCGTCTCGCCTTCGGGGGTCGAGAGGGTCTGGTCGATGGTCAGTACCGTGGGGTGCACGGTGTAATCGGCCGTGCCGATCTGCATCAGGCTGGGGTCGCCCGTGGGGTTGTCGAGGGCGTCGTTGCCGAACTCGAAGCCGCCGCTGGTCTTGATCACCAGGTCAGGCGAGCCGTCGGAAAAGGCGGTGTCGGCCAGGGGGCTGAGGCTGGCGGTGATCTGTACCGGAATCACCGGCTGGTCGGCCGTCACACTGGCGAACGGCAGCTCCAGCACCACGAGCTGATCGCCTGCGCGCAGGCCGTAGGTGCCGGCATTGAGCACCACGAAGTTGCCGCTGGCGTCCTTGGCCAAGGGGTGGGTGGCATTGCCGGAGGCATCGAAGGTGACCGCATGGGCCACCAGGCTCTGGCCCAGGTAGCTGGCGGAGATGAAAGTGACGCCATCGTCGCCGTCTCTGCCGGTAACCGGCATGAAAATATTGAGAAACGGTGCGTAGCCTGCCTGCCCCGAGGTGTTGTTGAAGTTCACCGTGAAGTTGAAGGTGTTGCCCAGCAGAACGTCGTCGCCGGCCACCGGCACGCTCGCCGTGGGCGCTGCATCGGCCAGCAGGCCGTCGAAGTCGGCCAGGGCCACCGCACTCAGGGCAATGTGCTGGTCGATGGTGCCGTTGCGCACCTCCAGGTTCCAGTCACCGCCGGCGGCAGCGTTCCCGGTGTCGTTGTCGGAGGCCGCGACATCGGCGCCGGTCCAGCGCGCCAGTTCGGTGACCAGGGTCTTGCCGGCCGTTCCTGCACCAATGTTGCAGCCATACAGCTGGATATCGGCGTCCTGGGTCAGGTTGACTTGCCACTGTTGCAGGGTGGGGGCGAGGGTGGCGATGTTGTCGGCCGTGATGGTGCGGTTGCCCAGGGTGAACTGCCCGGCGCCGCCGTGGGACAGCACCTGGATCGAGTCGACCTTGCCCAGCTGTGCCAGGGCCGCGGAAATGGCCGCCAGCCCGTCCTGGCTGCTGTCGACCACCAGGGCAGTGACGTCGCTGGGCAACTGCGCGACCAACTGCTCTTTATTTTCGATACGGCTGTCGAGCACCAGCAGATGCCGGGCGGCCGAAGGTGCAGGCTCGCTGCGCGCCGGGGCATCGGTGGGCGTGGTGTGCGCCGAGGCATCGTCCTTGGGGGCCGTCGTATCGGCGTGCTGCTGATCGGCCGCTGCCGTGGCAGCAGCGCCGTCGAACAGAATCCTGGGCTCCAGTGCAAGCGTCTGGGCTTGTGGACGCAGATGTGGGGCAGGGGAAAAACCACGCGAACCATGCATAGCAACAACCCTCAGAAAACACGACGAACCATTCCATTGAGTTCATTCACGGCACTGAACACCGAAAGCGTAGGAGGATTCTGAGGTATTTCCAGTTGTTACGACGACATATGTAGTCCCGGTCGCAACCGAATCAGGCATCACCCCCCTGTGCGAGTAGCGAGCGGGCACGGGCGATGACCGGTGCGTCGACCATCTCGCCGTCCAGGGCGAAGGCTCCATCAGTGTGGTGCGCCGCTCGCAGCACCCGCCTGGCCCAGTCCAAAGCCTCGTCGCTGGGGCGCAAGGCGGCGTGAATCACCGCGACCTGGCCTGGGTGAATGCACAGGGCACCGCCAAAGCCCATGTCGCGGGCGGTCTGGGCGGCCAGGCACAGGCCGGCCGTGTCGTGGATGCCGGGGAACACCCCGTCCAGGGCCGGCGCCAGGCCAGCGACACGGGTGTGCAGCAGCACCGCATAGCGGGCCTGGTCCAGTAGCCGTTCGGCGCCGGGGCTGCCACTGCGCAGGTTCAGGTCCAGGCCCAGGTCCAGGCTGCCGAAGGCCAGGCGCTCGACGCCCGCTGTGCCGGCAATGGCCGGTAGCGCCGCCAGGCCCCGGGCGCTTTCGATGATCGGCAGGACCGGCTTGCCGGTCGCAGCGGCCAGCAGCACCTGGGCGGGTGACTCGGCCTTGGGCAGTACAACGCCGCAGACCTCGACATAGCGTTGGCACAAGGCCAGGTCCGCCGCGTGTGCCCGGTGCTCAGGTGCATTGACCCGCACCAGCACCTGTACGCCAGGATGCCCGTGCAGAAAGCGCTCCAGATGTTCGCGGGCCTGATCCTTGAGGGACTCCTCGACGGCGTCTTCGAGGTCGACGATGACCCGGTCGGCGCCACTGGCCAGGGCCTTGGGAATGCGCTCGGGACGGGTGGCGGGTACGAACAGGGCACTGCGGATCACTGCCTGGGTCATTGCGCGCCTCCTTCTATATAGGTGACGTCGCCGACTTGCGCGGTGCCGTCCTGGTTGCCCGCTTGCAGCTGGGCCTTCCCGGGGGCCACCAGCGCGCCGACAACCTGGAACGGCTGGGGTGAAATCAGCGGGCGCACGCCACGAAAACTGAAGGTTTTGACGATGGCCTGCGGGTGGGCGCGCTGGAAGGCACGCAGGTTCAAGGTCGCGATCAGCGGGCCGTGTACCACCAGCCCCGGATAGCCTTCGGTCTCGGTGACATAGGGCCAGTCGTAATGAATGCGGTGGCCGTTGAAGGTGACCGCCGAATAGCGGAACAGCAGGGTGGCATCGGGTTCGATGGTTTCCTGCCATTGGCCGGCCATCAGCGCTTCGGTGTTGCTCAGCTTCGGCGGCGAGGGTTCGCGATAGACGATGTCCTGTTCATCGACCAGGGCGCACTCACCGTTCTGGTAGATCTCGTGGCGCACCGTGACGAACAGCAGCGAGCCGGTGCGCCCGTGCTTTTCCTCGACCTTGAGCAGCGTGGAAATGCGCTCGACCTGGGCATCGACCCGCAGCGGGTGATGGAAGCTCAAGCGGCTGCCCGCCCACATGCGCTGGCGGTTGTGGGCCGGTGGCAGGAAGCCGCCCAGTGCCGGGTGACCGTCGGGCCCAAGACCGGCCCCGGTCACCGGTTCCTGGAAGAACGCCCAGTGCCAGAGCAGTGGCAGGGCCTCCCCGGGGTTGGGGGCTGCCTGGCCCAGGGTGGCGGCGATGCGCTTGACCAGGGTATGGCTGAGCTGGTCGCGGCTTTCTTCGATGCGGCCAACCCAGCTCGCGTAATCAGGGGTGTTCATGGCGGGTTCCTTCAAGGTGGCGGGGCGAGGGGACAGGGTCATACCGCCCCGCTTGCACGCAGTTGGCCAATCCGTTCGGCCGACAAACCCAGGCCTGCCAGTACCTGATCGGTGTGTTCGCCAAGGCCGGGTACCGGGTCCATGCGCGGTGTATAGGCATTGCTGGTGGCCGGCGGCAACAGGCCGGGGATGGTGCCGGCGGGGGTGTCGACCTGAGTCCAGCGCTCACGGGCCTGCAGCTGCGGATGCTCCCACACCCCTTGCATGTCGTTGACCTGGGCATTGGCGATCTGGGCCTGCTCAAGGCGTTCGGTCACCGCCGCAAGGCTCAGGCTGGCGAAGGCCTGCACAATCAGCTCGCGCAGCACCGCGCGGTTTTCCACACGCTTGACGTTGCTCTGGAAGCGCTCATCGTTCGCCAAGGGTGGCTGCTGCAGCACCTTGAGGCAGAACTGCTGCCACTCGCGCTCGTTCTGCACACCGAGCATCACGGTGTTGCCATCGCCCGTCGGGAACGGCCCATAGGGGTAGATGGTGGCGTGGGCCGCCCCCGCGCGCACGGGCGCCGAGGCGCCGGCATAGGCGTAGTACAGCGGAAAGTTCATCCACTCGACCAGGCTTTCGAGCATCGACACGTCCAGGTGACTGCCTTCGCCGGTTTTCTCCCGCAGCAGCAGGGCACTGAGGATGCCGGTGTAGGCGTACATGCCGGCCGCGATGTCGGCGATCGAGCAACCGGCCTTGGCCATCTGCGATTCTTCCGGGCCGCCGGTCACCGACAAAAAGCCACCCTCGCTCTGGATCAGCAGGTCATAGGCTTTTTTCTGCTCATAGGGCCCGCCTTTGCCATAGCCGGAAATGTCACACACGATCAGGCGTGGGAAGCGCGCGTGCAACGCCTCGAACGACAGGCCCAGGCGCGCGGCGGCGCCGGGGGCAAGGTTCTGCACCAGGACATCGGCGCCGGCGAGCAGGTCGTCGAGCACCTCGGTTGCGACCGCTTGCTTGAGGTCCAGGGTCAGGCTCTGCTTGGAGCGGTTGGTCCATACGAAGTGCGAGGCCAGGCCGTTCACCCGCTGGTCGTAACCCCGGGCAAAGTCGCCAACACCGGGCCGCTCGACCTTGATGACGCGGGCACCGAGGTCGGCCAGCTGGCGGGTACAGAAGGGCGCGGCAATCGCATGTTCAAGGCTGACGACAGTAATGCCGTCCAGGGGGCGAGGGCGTGTGGGCTGGCTCATGCTGTTGTCTCTCTTGTCATGGCGCATCCTGGGGCACCGCACGGTAGGGTGCGGTGATTCGGCGTACGAAAAATACTTGCATGTAGGAGCGGGCTTGCCCCGCGATAAGGCCGGATTCAGCGCTATAGCGGGTACCGACGCACCCGATCGCGGGGCGAGCCCGCTCCCACAACGGGCCACACAAGACTTTTCATACAAAACCTAGAACGAACGCGGCAGCTCCAGCAGGTGCTCGGCCACGTACGACAGGATCAGGTTGGTGGAAATCGGCGCGACCTGGTACAGGCGGGTCTCGCGGAACTTGCGCTCGACGTCGTATTCATTGGCAAAGCCGAAGCCACCGTGGGTTTGCAGGCAGGCGTTGGCGGCTTCCCAACTGGCCTTGGCCGCCAGGTACTTGGCCATGTTGGCCGCAGCGCCGGCGTTCTTGCCGCTGTCGTATTCCTCACAGGCGCGCCAGCGCATCAGGTCGGCCGCCTCGATCTCGATGTGCGCTTCGGCAATCGGGAACTGCACCCCCTGGTTCTGGCCGATCGGCCGGCCGAACACCACGCGGTCGCGGGCGTAGTGGCTGGACTTCTCGATGAACCACCGGCCATCGCCGATGCATTCGGCGGCGATCAGGGTGCGTTCGGCGTTGAGACCATCGAGGATGTACTTGAAGCCTTTGCCTTCTTCACCGATCAGGCTGCTGGCCGGAATGTGCAGGTTGTCGAAGAACAGCTCGTTGGTTTCGTGGTTGACCATGTTGGCGATGGGCTGCACGGTCAGGCCGTTGCCGATGGCTTCGCGCAGGTCGACCAGGAAGATCGACATGCCTTCGGACTTCTTCTTGACCTCGGCCAGGGGCGTGGTGCGGGCCAGCAGGATCATCAGGTCCGAATGCTGGACCCGCGAGATCCACACCTTCTGGCCATTGATCAGGTAGTGGTCGCCCTGGCGCACGGCGGTGGTCTTGATCTTGGTGGTGTCGGTGCCGGTGGTCGGCTCGGTGACCCCCATCGACTGCAGGCGCAGTTCGCCACTGGCGAGCTTGGGCAGGTAGTAGCGTTTCTGCTCGTCACTGCCGTGACGCAGCAGGGTGAACATGTTGTACATCTGGCCGTGAATGGTGCCGGAGTTGCCGCCGCAGCGGTTGACCTCTTCAAGGATCACCGACGCCTCGGCCAGGCCCAGGCCGGAGCCGCCGTACTCTTCAGGGATCATTGCCGACAGCCAGCCGGCTTCGGTCATGGCGCTGACGAAGGCCTCGGGGAAGCCTTTGTGTTCATCAATCGTGCGCCAGTATTCGGCAGGAAAATCGGCACACAGTGCGCGTACACCTTCGCGGATGGCATTGAGTGCTTCGTGGTTGCGATCGGTCATTGTTATTGGACTCGCCGGGATACGGATGCAGTGATTCTGACGAGGCAGGGAGTAGAGGACGACTACCGTTTTTGTCTTTGAGGTATGCTGGTTCGGCATAGCTCAATGATGACCCCCGGGGTGGTTTTTCTATGGATGTCGTTCAACTCAAGACGCTGATCCACGTTGCCGAGCTCGGCAGCCTGAGCAAGGCGGCTGATCGCCTGCATATCGCCCAGCCGGCCCTTAGCCGGCAGATTCGCCAGTTGGAGCAGGAGTTGGGCGGCTACCTGTTCGAGCGCCATGGGCGTGGCATGCAAATCACCGAGATGGGCCGCGAGGTGCTGGCCCATGCCACGCGGATCATGGAAGAGATGGAGTCGATCCGCAGCACCGTGGCCGGCGGCGGTTCGCTGTTTCGCGGCACTGTGGTGGTCGGCACCACGCCGACGGTGGCCGAAATCGCCACCGTTCCCTGGGTGCGCAAAATGCGCGAAGTGCAGCCCCACCTGGGTATCCGCTTTTCCTCGGCCTACAGCGGCTATCTGCTGGATTGGCTGCAGCGCGGCGAGCTGGAGCTGGCCATCTCCTACGACCCGCCGCCGCTGCACACCTTGCGTATCGTCCCGGTGATGATGGAAAACCTGATACTGGTCGGCCCCGCCGACGCCGGTCTGCGGCTGGACACGCCGGTCGCCTTTGCGCAGCTGCAAGCGCGCGAGTTGGTGCTGCCCAGTGCGCGCCACGGGCTGCGGCTGATCGTCGACGAGTGCGCGCGCAAGGCCGGCATCACCTTGCGCACCAGCCTCGAGGCCGACTCCTTTACGGCGATGGTCGACCTGGTCCGCAATGGCTTCGGCCTCACCGTACTGCCCCTGGCCTCCATCTACAGCCAACTGCAGAACGGCAGCCTGAGCGCAGCCCCGCTGGTCGACCCGACACCGATGCGCACGCTGGTGCAGGTGTTCCCGGCGGATCGAAGGGTCAGCCCTGCGGCCAAATTCGTGGCCCAGGCCTTCACCGACATTGCCGCTGACCTTATCGAGCGGCAGGTCTGGGCGGGGCACATGCTCTAGGCGGCGGGCATTTTTTAGGTTCTTCACGGATTTACGGGTTTGATGTTCTTTGTGGCTTTGTGGCTTTGTGGCTTTGTGGCTTTTAGTGCTGCGGGCTTATCCGTTTGCCAAGGCGGCGCTGAGTCACCTTTGCGCCCTTACGGCGCCTTACTTTTTTTCAGTCGAAAAAAAAAGTAAGCAAAAAATTCTCGCCCCACCAGGGGCCCTACGCTTCGCTACGGGTCCCCTCTCTCCGGTGTCGCTACGGGGTATCGCGGCCTACGACTTGCTTCGCCAAGTCTACGTCTCGCGACTTCGGCTAACGCCGAAGGTGCTTCGCACTCACCCCTTCGCAACACCTCCGCTCGGCCCTTCTGGTTAACGGGGCAGGTAGATCAAAAGCAAGATCAAAAGCAAAAGAAAAAGCAGAAGAGCAGAAGAGCAGAAGAGCAGAAGAGCAAAAGAGCAAAAGAGCAAAAGAGCAAAAGAGCAAAAGAGCGGTGCCTACTGATTCACCGGGGTCCAAAAGCAAGAGCGCAGCGAATTGTGCTCTTGATCTTGATCCACCCGCCCCGTTAACCAGAAGGGCCGAGCGGAGGTGTCGTGTAGGGGCTAGCGCGAAGCGCCTTCGGCCGTGGCCGAAGTTGCGAAGCGTAGACTTGGCGAAGCAAGTCGTAGCTCGCAATGCCCCGTAGCGACACCGTAGCGAGGGGACCCGAAGCGAAGCGTAGGGCCCCTGGTGGGGCAAGAATTTTTTGCTTACTTTTTTTTTCGACTGAAAAAAAGTAAGCCGCCGTAAGGGCGGAAGGGGCCAGTGGCCCCACCACACAAAATGGATAAGCTCGCCACCGCCCAAGCCACAGCCACAGCCACAGCCACAGCCACAGCCACAGCCACCGCCCAAGCCAGCCAAGCCAAACGTTCCCGACAATCCGTGATGAACCATTTTTTTACGGACTTTTTACGCCGCCCGCCAACGCTTGCAAGGATACTGGCGGCGTTATCTCCTGACTGCCTGTGCATCGAACCCCGGTGCCGGGCAGCGGTGTCCAGACCCTCCGTGTTCGAGACCGCTTACTGTGAGCTCATCTGCTTCCCACGCAACACACCAGAACCCTGCAAAAACCTCGTCAATCAGCCTGCTCGTCGCCGCCGTCGGCGTGGTCTACGGCGACATCGGTACCAGCCCGCTGTACACCCTCAAGGAAGTCTTCGCCGGCCACTATGGCGTGCAGGCCAACCATGACGGCGTGCTGGGGATCCTGTCGCTGGTGTTCTGGTCGTTGATCTGGGTGGTGACCGTCAAGTATGTGCTGTTCGTGCTGCGTGCCGACAACCAGGGCGAGGGCGGCATCATGGCCCTGACCGCACTGGCGCGGCGGGCTGCGGCGCCGTATCCGCGACTGAGCCGGGTGCTGGTGCTGCTGGGGTTGTTCGGCGCCGCGCTGTTCTATGGCGACAGCATGATCACCCCGGCGATCTCGGTACTGTCGGCGGTCGAGGGGCTGCAACTGGCCTTCGACGGCATCGAACATTGGGTGGTGCCGATTGCGCTGGTGGTGCTGGTGGGCCTGTTCCTGATCCAGAAACACGGCACGGCGCGCATCGGCATACTGTTCGGCCCGGTGATGGTGCTGTGGTTCACCGTATTGGGGGCCTTGGGTATCCACGGCATTGTCCAGCGCCCGGAAGTGCTGCAGGCGCTGAACCCGGTCTGGGCGGTGCAGTTCTTTGTGGTCCACCCGGGTATCGGCGTCGCCATCCTGGGTGCAGTGGTACTGGCCTTGACCGGCGCCGAGGCGCTGTATGCCGACATGGGTCACTTTGGTCGCAAGCCCATTGCCCGGGCCTGGATCCTGCTGGTGCTGCCGGGGTTGGTGCTCAACTACTTCGGCCAGGGGGCGTTGATCCTCGGCAACCCGGAGGCCGTGCGCAACCCGTTCTACCTGCTGGCGCCGGGCTGGGCGCTGGTGCCGATGATCGCACTGTCGACCCTGGCCACCATCATCGCCTCCCAGGCGGTGATTTCCGGGGCGTTCTCCCTGACCCGCCAGGCCATCCAGCTGGGCTATGTGCCGCGCATGTTCATCCAGCACACCTCGAGCCAGGAGCAGGGGCAGATCTACATCGGCACGGTGAACTGGGCGTTGATGGTTGGCGTGGTGCTGCTGGTGATCGGCTTTGAATCCTCCGGTGCCCTGGCGGCCGCCTATGGCGTGGCGGTGACCGGCACCATGTTGATCACCACCTTGCTGTCGGCGGCCGTGGTGCTGTTGCTGTGGAAGACGCCGCGCTGGCTGGCGGTGCCGTTGCTGCTGGGTTTCCTGCTGGTCGACAGCCTGTACTTCGCCGCCAACGCGCCGAAGATCTTCCAGGGCGGGGCCTTCCCGGTGATCGCCGGGATCGGCTTGTTCCTCCTGATGACCACCTGGAAGCGCGGGCGCAAGATGATCGTCGAGCGACTGGATGAGTCGGCGCTGCCGCTGCCCTTGTTCATCGCCAGCATCGCCGCACAGCCACCGCACCGGGTGCAGGGTACGGCAGTGTTCCTGACCGCCCGCGCGGGTGCCGTGCCCCATGCGTTACTGCACAACTTGCTGCACAACCAGGTGTTGCATGAGCGGGTGGTGCTGTTGACCGTGGTGTCCCAGGACCGGCCGCGGGTGCCGCTGGCCGAGCGCTTTGAAGTACAGGGCTTTGGTGAAGGGTTTTATCGGGTCAACCTGAACTTCGGCTTTATCGAAGAGCCGGACGTGCCGGCGGCATTGCAGCTGTGTCATTTGCCGGAGCTGGATTTCAGCCCGATGGGCACCACCTACTTTTTGAGCCGCGAAACAGTGATCGCCACCAAGCGCATGGGCATGGCGCGGTGGCGGGAAGGGTTGTTCGCGTTTTTGCTGAAGAATGCCAACAGCAACCTTCGCTATTTCAACTTGCCGCTCAACCGGGTGATCGAGTTGGGGACGCAAGTGGAGATGTGATTCGCTGCGCCCTCGCGGGGCAAGCCCGCTCCCACAGAGTTACCCCCGGTAGGAGCTGGCTTGCCCCGCGATACGCAGGATGTTGCATGTGGGGAAGCCCCGCTTTTCGTAGCCGCTGGCGCCAGCCTGCGATCGGCCGCGCAGCGGTCGTGGTTCAGGCCATAACATCGGTACAAGCCGAAAGGGCCTCTCGCGGGGCAAGCCCGCTCCCACAGAATTACCCCCGGTAGGAGCGGGCTTGCCCCGCGATGCGGTCGGACTGCCCGCTACTTGCAGTTGCCTGCCTTGCGGTACCCGGCCGCCTGGGCCTGGGACTCCGATGCGAAGGTCACCTGGTTCTTCGTCGCCACCTGGGTATAACCCGGGCAGCCGCTGGACAGGTGATACACGTGGCTGTTGCGGTTGCCGATGATCATGCCGTCGGCGCTGGCGAGGGTCGGCTGGGCCGTCTGTTTTGGCGCTTTTTCCTTGGGTGCGTTCACGGCCGCTGTGACCGCGCCGCCCACCGGCTTGTAGCCCAATGTCCAACTGCGCTCACCGGTGACGAAGGGGTTGGCGTGCCCCATGACCGCGGCGATGCGCCGATTGCGTTCGCGCTCCCAGGTCGTCACCGGATGCTGCCTGTCCCAGGCCATGAGCAGCTGTTGCTGCTGGCGCGACATGTTCAGCCGGTAGCGATCGAACATGTAGAAGGTGGTCCTGGCCACCAGGCCCTTCACTTCGTCGCGAGGCTCGGCGGCTTTTTGCTGGAAGTCCACCTTCGTCGTGCACTGGCCATATTGCGGCGAAACCCCAGAGACCATGCCGTAGTTGAAGTTGCTGCGATCGCCGTTCACTTCACCCACAGCCGGATAGAGGTTGAACAGGTCGGCTTCCATGGCACGGAACACGGGGTCGGTGTCCACGCATTGTTCCCGGCCGCCGTTCTGCCAGCACTGGCGTTGGTGGCCGAAGGTCCAGGCCGGCACGATGTGTTCCCACTCCGTGCGTTCAGCGCGGCTTTGTTGCTTGCGGGTCTCGTAGCCACACGAGCCGGCATCGACCCGGCCACCGGACTTGCCGACCCAGGTCCATTTGCAGCCGCAGTACAGGTCCCCCATCGCGCTGGTGGCTTGATCGAGGTAGACCTTCTGTTTGGCGACGACCTTGGCTTCGGTGAATGTAGCGGGGGGAGTGGCGAAAGCAGGGCTGGTGACAGCGAAGAAAACAGCAACGGCGCAAAGCAATTTTTTCATGGGAAAGGCTGTGAAATTCAAGAGCGGCGCAGTATACCCGCCGCGATGCCAGCCGCACCCTGTTCAGCTCACAGGGATCATGCGCTCTTGGCTCAGAGCGCCTTCTCCCGGCAATGCAGCAGTGCTTCGCGGATCATCGCGTGGACCAGGGGCGGGGAGACGCCGAGGGCCTTGGCGATGTCCTTTTGCTTCATGCCGTGGATCCTGCACATTTCAAATGCATAGCGGGTGCGTTCGGGCAGGTCGGCCAGTGCCCCGGACACCCGCTCCAGCAGTTGCTGGTCCGACACCAGCGCTTCGGGCGTCTCGGCATGGTGCACAGGCGCCTCGTAGCTGTCGGTGTCCTGGCTGATGAGCCGTTCCTCGAACTGGCGTCGCCGGTAGTGGTCGATCGACAAGTTGCGCACCACGCGAGTGAGGTACGACGCCTGAGAGCGGATTTGCTCGGTCTCACCAGCATCGTCGACTTTCATGAAGGCTTCATGAACGATGTCCTCGGCATGGCTGCGACACCCGGTGATCCGGGCAGCAAGACCGATCAGGCGTGAGCGCTGGTCATAGAACACGTCAAGCAAGGGGGAACCACTTCTGGCTGCACCGAGTTTTTGCATGAGGCACCTGATCTGTTCTTGTGGAAGTCTGCCAGCGAGGGTGGAGAATCTAGACTTATTAAGAACTATTTGCAACAACACTCTTATTCAGTTTTTTCCTACCCTGAGCGCTCGCAAAACCACCTTCTGAAGTTCTTTCCCAGTCATTCGTCGTTTAGGAAACCGAGCGGCAAGGCGTAAGCCGTGTCGCTTTTACTCGACAGATTGAGGAATCGGAAATGGCTTTCGACCGCGAAGATGCAACGTTCAAAGTACTCGTCAACGCCGAGGAGCAGTACTCGCTGTGGCCCGACTACAAGGCGCTGCCGGCAGGCTGGCGGGAAGCGGGTAAAAGCGGCCCGAAGCAAGACTGCCTGGACTACATCGAGTCGGTCTGGACCGACATGCGCCCCCTGAGCCTGCGCCAGCACATGGACGGGCAGGCCGGTCGGTGAGCGCTGTGCTGACGCTGTTCTGCCTGCCCTACGCCGGTGCCAGTGCCATGAGCTATGCGCGCTGGCGCCGCAACGTGCCGGCCTGGCTGGATATTCGCCCGGTCGAACTCCCCGGACGCGGCGCCCGTGCGGGTGAGCCGCTGGCAACCGACCTGGTCGACCTGGCGGCGCAACTGGCGCGCGAACTGCGGGGCGAGACCTATCGGCCGTATGCGCTGTTCGGCCACAGCATGGGTTCGCTGCTGGCATTCGAGCTGGCCTGTGCCTTGCGGGCGCACAACTTGCCGGCACCGCGGGCGTTGCTGGTGTCGGGCGGCTCGGCGCCGGCCCATCGCGACTACCTGCGCTTTCGCCAACCCCTGAACGACGCACAACTGCTGGCCGAACTGACCTCCCTGCAAGGCACGCCCCCGGAGGCGCTGCAAGACCCCGAACTGATGCGTCTGGCCCTGCCTGTGCTGCGCGCGGACTTCCTCCTGTGCGGCCGTTATCGCTATCAGCCGATGGCGCCGCTGCAGTGCCCCGTGCATGTACTGGCCGGCACCGAGGACCGCGCCAGCGAGGCGCAGCTGCTGGCCTGGCGCGAGCATGCCGGCGCCGGCTTCAGCCTTGAGCTGTTTGCCGGCGGCCACTTCTTCATCCAGGAACAGGAGCGCGCGGTGCTCGACCACTTGGTGGCCTGCCTGGAGACCACCCTGGCAAGTCCGGCCATGCCGTTGCCAGGCCTGGCCGGCGTACGCCCTGACTCTCACTTTCTTTGCAAAGGTGCGACATGACAGCCCTCCCTACGTCGCTGGTCGAAGCGCTCATCGCGCATGCAGGCCGGCACCCTGACAAGCCGGCGGTGCACTTTCTCCTCGATGGCGAAGCGCAGCGCCTGACGCTGACTTACGCCGAGCTCGACCGCCGGGCCCGTGAGCTGGCCGGCGAACTGTCGCGCCATGCCGGCGTCGGTGAGCGGGCGCTGTTGCTGATGCAGAGCGGCCCGAGCTATGTCGTGTCGTTCTACGCCTGCCTGTATGCCGGCATCATCGCCGTGCCTGCACTGCCGCCCGAGTCGTTGCGCCAGTACGAGCTGAGCCGGGTGCGGGCGATCCTCGACGATGCCCAGCCCAGCCTGGTGCTGACCGAGAGCCACCTGCGCGAGTCGCTGGTACAGGCCTTCGACCAGGCGTTGCCGACCACGCTGTCGGTCGACGCCCTGGCGCCGTCCGGCAGCGACAACGGCCTGGTGCGGCGCCCGGCCTTTGATGACATCGCCTTCCTGCAATACACCTCCGGGTCCACGGCCACCCCCAAGGGCGTGGAAGTGAGCCACGGCAACCTGGTCGCCAACGAGCGAATGATGGTGAGGGGCTTCGACCTGCATGAAGGCGACACCTTCGTGAGCTGGTTGCCGCTGTACCACGACATGGGCCTGATCGGTTGCCTGTTGCTGTCGCTGTACCGGGGCGCGACCCTGGTGCTGATGTCGCCGCGGCATTTCGTCGAGCGTCCTGCCCGCTGGCTCGAAGCGATCAGCCAGTACCGCGCCACCCACACCGGCGCCCCGGACTTCGCCTTCCGCCTGGCGGCCGAGCGGGTGAACGAGAGCGTGCTGGCGACACTGGACCTGAGCTGCCTGCGCGTACTGTTCTCCGGTTCCGAGCCGGTGCGCCAGGACAGCCTGCACGCCTTCGCCCGGCACTTCGCCGGCACCGGCTTCAACCCGCTGGCGTTCCTGCCGTGCTATGGCCTGGCCGAAGCCACCCTGTTCGTCACCGGCACCACCGCTGACGAGCCCTTTGTCAGCACCAGTTTCGACAGCCATGCACTGGGCGAAGACCGCGCCGAGCCGGGCGAGGGCAGCCTGCTGGTCAGCAGCGGCGTCCTGCACCCGGGGTTGGACGTGATACTGGTGGACCCAAACACCGGCGACATCAAGCCCGACAGCCACATTGGCGAGATCTGGACCAGCGGCGACAGCGTCGCGCGCGGCTACTGGCGCAACCCGCAAGCGAGCGCCCGGGCGTTCGTCAGCCGCGAAGGGCGCACCTGGCTGCGCACCGGCGACCTGGGCTTTGTGCGCGAAGGTCGCTTGTTCGTCACCGGGCGGCTGAAGGACATGATCATTGTCCGCGGCCAGAACATCTACCCGCAGGACCTGGAACGCGCGGTGGAGTACAACGTCGAAGGCGCACGCAAGGGCCGGGTCACGGCCTTCGTGGTAGAGCAGGCCCACGGTGAAGGCATCGGTATCGCGGTCGAGATCGGTCGCACCACCCAGCGCAAGATCAGCGCCGCCCAGCTGTGCGCCGACATCGACCGGGTCGTGGCGGATGTCTGTCAGCAGACGCCGGTATGGATTGCCTTGCTCAACCCCGGCGAACTGCCCAAGACCTCCAGCGGCAAGCTGCAGCGTTCGGCCTGCCGGCAAATGCTCGAACGCGCCGAGCTGGACTGCTTCCATCTGCGGCGCAACGACCAGCCCGTGGTGCGCCAGGGCCAGGCCTTGGCCGACGATCACGAGCGTGCGGTCGCGGCGGTCTGGGCCGAAGTCCTGGGGCTGGATGAACTGTTTCGCGACGACAACTTCTTCGCCCTGGGCGGCAACTCCATTGCCGCCGCCCAGATCATCGGGCGCCTGCGCGAGCGGCTGGGGGTGAACCTCGCGCTGGCCTGCGTGTTCGACAACCCCGAACTGGCCCGTTTCGCCGCGCGTGTGGCCGAGGCTGCAGGCGGTGAGGGTCGGCCGGTGCTGGCCGCGTCCGCGACGGGCGAACGGCTGCCGTCCTATGCCCAGGAGCGCTTGTGGTTCGCCTGGCAGCTGGACCCGCTGGGTTCGGTCTACAACGTGCCGCTGGCGCTGCACCTGCGTGGGCCACTGGATGTCGAGGCGTTGCGCGCGTCGTTCGCCGCGCTGCAGCAGCGTCATGAGGTGCTGCGCACCACCTTCGTCCCCGAGGGCCAGGGCGTGCGCCTGGTGCTGCATGAGGCCATGCGCCTGGACTTTGCCGTCGAGGACCTGTTCGGCCTGTTGTCCCAGCAGCGCTTGGACCAGGCCCGCCAGCGCGCCGCCTCACAGGCCCGCCAGCCCTTCGACCTGAGCACCGGGCCGCTGCAGCGCGTTCACCTGCTGCGCCTGGACGAGCGCGAGCATGTGCTGCTGCTGACCACCCACCACATCGCGGTGGATGGCTGGTCGATGCGCAACCTGGTGGATGAGCTGGAAGCGCTCTACATCGCCCACCTGGACGGCATCGAAGCGCAGATGCCGGCGCTGGCGGTGGGCTATGGCGACTTTGCCCGCTGGCAGCGAGCGTTGCTGGCCGGTCCCGAGCATGCCCGCCAGCTTGGCTACTGGCGTCAAGCGCTGGCCGGCGAGCAGAGTTGGCTGGAGCTTCACGGGCAACGGCCGCGCAGCAAGACCGCGATGGCGGTGTGCGAACAGTTTGCCTTCAGTGGCGTGCAAACCAGCGCCCTGCGCCGCTTCGCCACGGCGCGCGGGGTCACGCCGTTCATGCTGCTGCTCGGTGCGTTCGCGGTCACCCTGCGCGAGCACAGCGGCCAGTCGCGCATCCGCCTGGGCAGTGACATCGCCAACCGCAGCCACCCGGCCGCCGAGCCGTTGGTGGGGTTCTTCATCAATCAATTGGTGTTGCAGGTCGACCTGGACCTGGCCGCCAGCACCGATGCGCTGCTGGAGCAGTGCCGTGGCGTGGTGCTGGGCGCCGCCGAGCACCAGGACCTGCCGTTCGAGCAGGTGGTGGAGGCCCTGCGCCCGCCGCGTCGTGCCGGCCGCTCGCCGTTCTTCAGCATCAAGCTCAATTACCAGGAAGGCGAGCCGCCGCTGCCGCGTTTGCGCGGTGTGCGCGTGGAAGGCTTCGACGCTGGCCAGCAGGCTGCCGAGCTGGACCTGATCCTGGGCTTCTACAGCAGTGCCAGCCGCCTGGAAGCACGCTTCGAGATGCCCGAAGGGCTGTTCGAGCCTGGCGAGATCGCCCAGCTGTTCGCGCAGATTCAGGCGGTACTCGACGCCTGGATGAGCAAGGCGGGGCAGACCCAGGCCGCGCTGCTGGAGGCCGCCGCCCAGGTGCGTCGCGAGGCGCGGGCCGCCGATAGTCAGCAGCGCCACAGCCTGATCGGCAGCCAGCGGCCGATGCGCCGGCGCGCTGCGCAGGCTTCCATCCCTCAACCGCACAGTGTTCAGGAGCAATCATGAGCGACGCCAACGTCACGGCACTGCCGACCATGGGCCGGGCCCGTCGAAGCATCAACGGGGGCCAGGAGGAGCGGGTGATATTCGCGCCCCTGTTCGAGGGGCAAAGACTGCCGTTGCTGTGCCGGCCACGGTACGCCGGCACCGACCTGGTGGAGTGGCTTGCCCAGCACCGTGAGCTGATCGAGGCGCGCTTGCTCGAGCACGGCGCGATCCTTTTGCGCGGTTTCGACGTGGACGGCATCGACGGTTTCGACCGCTGTGTCCAGGCCGTCTCGGGCGGGGCGCTGGAATACCTGTTCCGGGCCTCGCCGCGCACGCAGATCACCCGCCAGTTCAATATCTACAGTTCCACCGACTACCCGAGCAACGAACGGATCTTCCCGCACAACGAGCACTCCTACTCGCCGGTGTTCCCGTTGCACCTGTATTTCTATTGCGACCTGCCGTCGCTGACCGGCGGCGAGACGCCATTGGGCGACACCCGCGCGCTGCTGCAACGCATCGACCCGGCGGTGCGCGAGGAATTCCGCCAGCGCCGGATCATGTACGTGCGCAACTACGGCGACGGCATGGGCCTGCCCTGGCAGACCGTGTTCCAGAGCGAGGACCGCGGCGAAGTGGAAGCCTACTGCGCACGCATCGGTATCCGCCCGCAGTGGAAGCCCGGCAACCGCCTGCGTACCCGCCAGGTGGGGCCGGCCATTGTCCGTCACCCGCGTAGCGGCGAAGCGCTGTGGTTCAACCATGGCACGTTCTTCAATGCCCTGACCCTGCCCGAAACCCTGCGCGCCGCGCTGATGGCCGAATTCGCGCCCGAGGACCTGCCGCAGAACACCTTCTTCGGCGACGGCGCGGCGATCCCCGACGAGATCATCCGTCACCTGCAACAGGCCTACCGCGATGTGATGGTCGAATTCCCCTGGCAGAAAGGCGATGTGGTCCTGCTGGACAACATGCTCTCGCTGCACGCCCGCAATGCATTCACCGGCCCGCGCAAGATTCTCACCGCGATGGCGATTGCCCAGAAAAGCGCCGACCTGGCACTCGATTGAGGTTCCCTTATATGCAACTGCCTGCCCACCTAGACGCCTTCCCACTCTGTGCCCAGCAAGGCGCCGTACTGACCCGCCAGGAGCGTCTCGGTCGACCGTTATGCGCTTTTGTGCGTGTGCGCATCGATGGCGCTTTCGACCCCGCGCGCCTGCAGGCGCTGCTCGAGGCCTTGCAGCTGCGTCATGAAGTCCTGCGTACCCGCTATCAGCGCATGGACGGCTTGCGCCGCCCGGTGCAGGTGGTCGAGCAGGACGTTGCATCGCCGTTGTACCCCGCGCGAGCCGGTGAGGCAGGCGAGGTAGTGCGCAACGCCTTGCAGCAGGTGGCGTTTGCCGCCGCGGTGGAAGAGGCCGGTGATGCCAGCGCATTCGTGGTGGTGCTGGGCGTATCCCTGGCCAGCGTCGATGCCCGGGCCTTGCAGCAACTTGCCGTCGAACTGCGTCAAGGCTACGGCAGCGGTTTGCCGCCTGCCGATGACGAGGCGTTGCAGTACATCGACTACGCCGACTGGCAAGGCGAGCTGCTCGCGGCAGACATCGGCGTACAGGGCACGAGCTATTGGCGCGGGGTGCAGGAGGCCGTGTTGCCACGGGCGTCGTTGCCGTTCGAGCGCGATGCCCTGGCCACCCGCCTGGCGCACGTAGAGGTGCCGGCAGACGCGTTGCTGCAAGCGCTGGATGCCCGCGCCCAGGCGCTGGGCGTGGCCTGCGACGATCTGTTGCTGTTCCTCTGGGGTGGTTTCCTGTGCCGCGTGAGCGACCAGCGCCAGGTGGCCCTGACCGTGGCCCTGGACAGCCGCAACGAACAGGTGCGGCACATGCTGGGCCGTTTCGAGCGCCAGTTGCCTCTCAACCTGGCCTTTGCCGGCGATGCCAGCCTGGCGCAGGTGCTGGAGGAGGTGCGAGGTCGTCTGGACGAGGCACGCTCGTGGCTTGAGTGCCTGGACGACGTTGCCGTGGCCGCACACGGCATTGCCACAGGCTATGGGTTCCGCGCCGAGTACCGCCCGGTGGCGGGTATCGAGGTCGAGCTGGACCCGTGCCATTTGCCGCTGCTGAGTCTTGGCCGGGAAGGCCAGGTCCTGCGCCTGGAGCATGCCGTCGAGTGCCTGGACTCCGCTGTGGCGGCACTGTGGCTGGAACAGTTCTGTGTGTTTGCCGGCAACGCCCTGGCCGATTTCGATCAGCGGCTTGCCCAGGTCAGCCTGCTTGGGGCCGCGGAACGTGAGCGTCTGGCGGTGTTCGAGCAGGGTCCGGACATGCCGCTGGCCTCGCCTGGGCTGTTGCATCGCCTGTTCGAGGCCCAGGTGGCCGGGCAGCACGACCGCCCGGCGGTGCGCCAGGGCAACGACGCCCTCGACTACGCCACCCTTGAGTGGCGTGCCAATCAGCTCGCACGGGCCTTGCAGGCGGTGGGAGTCGAGCGCGAGTGCATCGTCGGCGTCTACGCGCCGCGCTCGCTGTCGGCCCTGGTGGCGATGCTGGGCATCCTCAAGGCCGGGGGTGCCTATCTGCCGCTGGACCCGGACTACCCGGCCGATCGCCTGAACTTCATGCTCGCCGATGCCGGCGTGCATTGCCTGCTGGCCCTGGATGCCCAGGGCGCCGACCTGACCCTGCCCGCCGGGCTGACGGTGCTGTCCCTGGCGCCGGACTCGCCGGTGTGGCAGGGCCCGGCCGAACCCTTGCCGGTGGCCGTGGGCAGCGATGACCTGGCCTATGTCATCTATACCTCAGGTTCCACCGGCACGCCCAAGGGCGTTGCGGTCAGCCATGCCAATGCCCTGGCGTCGACGCTGGCGCGTTTCGTTCACTACCCGGCGCCGGTGGCGTCGTTCCTGCTGCTCTCGTCGCTGTCGTTCGACAGCTCCGTGGCCGGGCTGTTCTGGACCTTGGGCCAGGGCGGCTGCCTGCACCTGCCCACCCACGAGCAGGCCAAGGACCCGCGGGCCATCGCCCGGCTGCTGGGTGAACAGGGCATCTCCCATTACCTGGCCTTGCCCGGCCTGCACAGCGAAGTGCTGGAACACCTGGGCGAGCAGCGCCTGCGCGTGGTCGTGGTGGCCGGCGAGGCCTGCACGCCGGCGTTGCTGGCCCGGCATCGCGAGCGCTTGCCGGCCACGGTATTGAGCAATGAATACGGGCCGACCGAAGGCAGTGTCTGGTGCAGCGCCTGGAATGCCGACCTCGGGCCGGTGTCGATCGGTCGCCCGGCACCGGGCATGCGCGTGCTGCTGCTGGACGCAGACCTCGAGCCGGTACCGGTCGGGCAGATCGGCGAGTTGTACGTGGCAGGCCCGGGTGTCACCCGCGGCTACCTGGATCGCCCGGCGCTGACCGCCGAACGCTACCCGACGCTGGCCGACGGCAGCCGTGGCTACCGCACCGGCGATCTGGCGCGCTGGCGCGCCGACGGCCTGCTGGAGTTCCTCGGGCGGGTCGATGCGCAAGTGAAGATTCGCGGATACCGCATCGAGCTGGGCGAGGTGGAAGCCGTGCTGGCAAGTTGCGAAGGGGTCAACGAGGCCGCCGTGGTGGTCCGTGAAACGGCCAGCGGCGCGCAGCTGGTGGCGTTCATCGTTGCACCTGCCGATGAGCCGGACCCGCAGCGTTCGGCTCGCCTGCAAGCCCAGCTGGCACAGCGCCTGCCTGCGCACATGCTGCCGAGTGCCGTGCGTCGTCTCGAACGCCTGCCGTTGATGCCCAACGGCAAAGTCGACCGCCGTGCGCTGGCCGCCGAGGCGGTGCTCGAGCAGGCCTACCAGGCGCCGCAGACTGACCTGCAACGCTTGCTCGCCGAAGTCTGGCAGGAGGCGCTGGGGATCGAGCGGGTGGGCCTGCAAGACAACTTCTTTGCCCTCGGCGGCCACTCGTTGCTGGCCACCCGCCTGCGTGCGCGGCTGCAAGCGCAGTTGGGCATCGAGCTGCCGCTGCGGCTGTTCTTCGAGGGCGAAACGCTTGAGCGCTTTGCCGCCAAGGTCGCCGAGATGCAACAGGCGCCTGCAAGCGATCTGGACGCGTTGGAAAATCTGTTTGCCGAAGTGGAGGCACCATGACTGTTGCTGATCGTTTGCTCGCCCTGGCCCGGCGCTTCGCCGAACTCGACCCCGCCGCACGCCGTCAGCTGGGTGAGAAGCTCAAGGCGCAGGGCATGAGCATCGAAAGCCTGCCGATTCCAGCGCGCCCGGACAATCAGGTGCCCGTCGCGGCGTCCTATGCCCAGCGCCGGCTGTGGACCCTCTGGCAACTGGACCGGCAGTCGGCCGCCTATAACCAGGCCGGCGTGCTGCACCTTGACGGCCCGCTGGACGAAGCGGCCTTGCAGGCGGCGTTCGACAGCCTGGTCGAGCGTCACGAGATCCTCCGTACCCGTTTCGCCGAGGCCGATGGCGAGTTGTTGCAGGTGATCGAGCCGTCCGCCGCCAGGCAGCTGCCGGTGCTCGACCTGCGCGCCCTGGCCGATCCCGATACCGCCCTGGCCGCGGCGCTGCAAACGGCCGCCGCCCAGGCGTTTGACCTCTACCAGGGGCCGCTGCTGCACGTCACCCTGGTACGTCTCGATGAGCAGCGCCACGCCGTGCTGCTGGCACTGCACCACATCATCTGCGATGGCTGGTCGATGCAGGTCCTGCTCGGCGAGCTGGCGCAGGGCTATGCCGCCCACCTGAAGGGGCATGCGCCGCAACTGCCGGCCTTGCCCGTGCAATACGCCGACTACGCGCTGTGGCAACGCAACTGGCTGGAAGCCGGCGAGGGCGAGCGCCAGCTGGCTTACTGGCAGCAGACCCTGGGTGAGCGCCCGCCGATCCTGGAACTGCCGGCCGATCGGGCACGGCCGGCGGAAATGAGCTTTCGCGGCGCGAGCCTGGGCTTTGAACTGGACCCGGCGCTGGGCGACCGGCTCAAGTCGCTTGCCGCCGCCAGCGGCACCAGTGTGTTCATGGTGTTGCTGACCGCCTTCAAGGCCTTGCTGCACCGTTATACCGGGCAACAGGAACTGTTGGTGGGGGTGCCGGTGGCCAACCGCCAGCGCCCGGAAGTCCAGGGGCTGATCGGCTTTTTCGTCAACACCCAGGTGCTGCGCAGCACCTTGCAGCCACGCCTGGCATTTCGTGCCGCACTGGAGCAGGTCAAGCAGACCGCCATTGCCGCCCAGGACTGCCAGGACCTGCCGTTCGAGGCGCTGGTGGATGCACTGGGCGTCGAGCGCAGCCTGAGCCGCAACCCGCTGTTCCAGGTGATGTTCAACCACGAACAGCGTGGCAGCGCCGAGCTACCCGGCATGCCCGGCGTGCGCGCCCGGCTGGAGGTGGCCGCCGCGCAGGTGGCCAAGTTCGACCTCAGCCTGGACACCGAAGAAGACGCCAACGGCGTGCTCAGTGGCGCCTTCACCTATGCCACCGATCTGTTCGATGCCGCGCGGATCGAGCGCCTGCGCGGGCACTTCCTGCGCTTGCTGGCCGACTGCGTCGCGCGCCCCGATGCCGCTATCGGCGACCTGGCGATGCTCCACGCCGATGAGCACTATCAGGTGATCGACGGCTGGAACGCGACGGCAGTCGACTATGGCCAGCCCCAGTGCCTGCAAGTGCTGATCGAAACCCAGGCCGCCGCCACACCGCACGCCACCGCGCTGATCGCAGGCGAGCAGCAGCTCAGCTACGCCCAGCTCGATGCCGCCGCCAACCGTCTGGCGCACTGCCTGCGCGCACGCGGGGTAGGGCCGGAGCACCTGGTGGGGGTGTTCGCCGAGCGTTCGCTGGAGATGGTCGTCGCCCTGTTGGCCGTGCTCAAGGCCGGTGGCGCCTACCTGCCGCTGGACCCTGACCAGCCCGACCAGCGCCTGGCCTACATGCTCGAAGACAGCGGCGCGACCCTGCTGCTGACCCAGGCGCAGCTGTTGCCACGCCTGCCGGCCGGCGAACGCGAGGTCCTGTGCCTGGACCGTGACGCGGCGCATTTTGCCGACTACCCCGCCCACGCCCCCAGCCTGCTCAACCACCCCGACCAGCTCGCCTACTGCATCTACACCTCGGGCACCACCGGGCGGCCGAAGGGCGCGGGCAACAGCCATGCGGCCCTGTGCAACCGCCTGCAATGGATGCAGGCCACCTTTGGCCTCGGGCAGGGCGACCGGGTACTGCAGAAGACGCCGTTCGGCTTCGACGTTTCGGTGTGGGAGTTCTTCTGGCCGCTGATGACCGGCGCCACCCTGGTCATGGCGGCCCCCGGCGCCCATCGCGACCCGGCCGAGCTCAAGGCGATCATCGCCGGGCAGGGCATCAGCGTCCTGCACTTCGTGCCCTCGATGCTGCAGGCCTACCTGGCGTCCGAATCCCTGGCCGATTGTCCGCGCCTGCGCCTGGTGATGTGCAGCGGCGAGGCCTTGCCGCTGGACCTGCAACAGCGCTTCCTGGCGCAGAGCGGCGCCGGCCTGCACAACCTCTACGGGCCCACCGAGGCGGCCATCGATGTGAGCCACTGGGCCTGTCATGACGCGCCGGGGCTGGGCTGCGTGCCGATTGGCCGGCCGATTGCCAACCTGCGCCTGTATGTGCTCGATGAGCAACTGCAGCCGGTGGCTGCAGGCTTGCCGGGCGAGCTGTACATCGGCGGCATTGGCCTGGCCCGTGGCTACCTGGGGCGTCCGGGGTTGACCGCCGAGCGCTTTGTCGCCGACCCGTTCGGCCAGGGTGGCCGGCTCTACCGCACCGGGGACGTGGCCCGCTGGCGCGACGAGGGGGCCATCGAATACCTGGGGCGTATCGACCATCAAGTGAAAATTCGCGGTTTGCGCATCGAGCTCGGTGAGATCGAAGCGCGACTGCTGGAACACCCGGCAGTGAATGAAGCCGTGGTGGTGGTCGCCGAGGCGGCGGCCGGCGCCAAGCAGTTGATCGGCTACGTGGTCGCCGCTGCAGACGAGCGCCTGGCCGAGGCCCTGCGTCTGCGTTTGGGCGACGCACTGCCCGACTATATGGTGCCGGCGCAGATCATCGTGCTGGCACAGATGCCCTTAAGCGCCAACGGCAAGCTCGACCGCAAGGCACTGCCGCAGCCGGTGCACAAGGTGCAGGCCTTCGACGCACCGCAAGGCGCAGTGGAGCAAGACCTGGCGCGGATCTGGAGCGAGGTGCTGGGCATCGACGCGGTGGGCGCCCAGGACAACTTCTTCGAGCTTGGTGGCGACTCGATCATCGCCATCCAGGTCGCTAGCCGCGCCCGCCAGGCAGGCTGGCAGGTCAGCCCGCGCGACCTGTTCCGTCACCAGACCCTGCGCCAGCTGGCCCAGGTCACCCAGGCACTGGCCCGACAGCGCGAAGGGGCTGCACCTCCAGCGCTGGGCAACATCGCGCAGACGCCGTTGCAACAACAGTTCTTCGCCACGCCCATGCCCCGGCGCCAGCACTGGAACCAGGCCTTGCTGCTGACGCTGGATCAGCCGCTGCAGCCGGCGCGGCTGGAACAGGCGCTGAACGCCGTGGTCACCCACCACGATGCCTTGAGCCTGCGGTTTGACCAGGACAGCGCCGGCACCTGGCAGGCCGCCTACGCGGCGCCCACCGCCGTCGAGCTATGGACCCGCGAGGCGGCGGATACCGACGCCCTGGCAGCGATTGTCGAGCAGGCGCAACGCAGCCTGGATCTGGCCCATGGCCCGCTGCTGCGGGCGGTATTGATCGAATTGCAGGGTGGCGGATGGCGCCTGCTGCTGGCGATCCATCACCTGGTCGTCGATGGTGTGTCCTGGCGGATTCTGCTCGATGACCTGCAGCGCCGCCTGGCCGACAGCAATGCGCCGCTGGCACCGCGTAGCCATGCCTTCGGCGAGTGGACGGGCTTTCTCGTGCAGCGCGCCCGGCACCGCGAGGTACTGGCGCAGTTGCCCTGGTGGCTGGCGCAGCTGGGCGAGGCGTCGGGCAGCTTCCCGGGCGCGCGCCACGACGGCCCGGCGGCGGTCGCTGAAGCCGTCACCCTGGGGTTGCAACTGGACCCGCTGCAAACCCGCCAACTGCTGCGCGATGCCCCGGCGGCCTACCGCACCCAGGTCAATGACCTGTTGCTGTGTGCCCTGGCCCGGGCCTGGTGGCGCTGGAGCGACCAGCCCGAACTGCTGCTGGAACTGGAAAGCCACGGCCGCGAGGAGCACCTGGCCAACCTCGACCTGAGCCGTACCGTGGGCTGGTTCACCGCCACTTATCCGCTGCGCCTGCGGGCGTGCGAAGGCCTGGGTGAGTCGCTCAAGGCCACCAAGGAGCACCTGCGCCAGGTGCCGGACAACGGCCTGGGCTTCGGCCTGCTGCAACAACTGGCACCGGCCGAGGTGCGTGCGCAGTTGGCGGCGCGCCCTGTGCCGCGCGTCACCTTCAACTACCTTGGCCAGTTCGATACCAGCTTCGAGGGCGGCCTGTTGCGCCGCGCGCAGGAGCCCTGCGGTGCCAGCCTGGACCCGGCCGCGCCGCTGTCCAATTGGCTGTCCATCGACGGTGGGGTGAACGACGGCCGACTGCAACTGGGCTGGACGTTCAGCCCGCAGCAGCTCGATGCGCAACGGCTGGAGGAACTGGTCGCGCTTTATGAGGCCGAGCTGCAGGCGCTGATTGCCCATTGCCTGACGCCCGGCATCGGCGGTGCCACGCCGTCGGACTTCCCGCTGGCGCCCGTCGCGCAGGCGCAACTGGACAGCCTGGCGGTGCCGATCAGCCAGGTCGAAGACCTCTATCCGCTGTCGCCCATGCAGCACGGCATGCTGTTCCACAGCCTGTATCAACCGGGCGATGGCAGCTACATCAACCAGGTGCGCATGGACGTCGAAGCCCTCGACCCGGCCCGCTTGCGCGATGCCTGGCAAGCCGCCCTGGACGGCCACGGGGCGCTGCGCAGTGCCTTCGTCAGCCCGGTCGGTGGTGTGCCTCTGCAGGCGATCGTGCGCGAGGTCGCGCTGGACTGGCGCGAAGCGGTCGCGGGCGATTGCAATGCACTTGCCGAGGCCGAGCGCCGGCCCTTCGACCTGGTGCGTCCGCCGTTGATGCGCCTGTTGCTGGTGGCGACCGGCAACGGCCGGCATCACTTGATCTGGACCTGTCATCACCTGTTGCTCGATGGCTGGAGCCAGGCGCAATTGTTCGCCGAGGTGATGCAGCGCTATGCCGGGCAGGCCGTGCCGACCCCGGTGGGGCGCTACCGTGACTACATCGCCTGGTTGGCCGACCGCGACCTGGCCGCCAGCGAGCGCTTCTGGCGCGACCAACTGGCACCGCTGCAGTCGCCCACGTCGCTGGCGGCCGCCATTGCCCTGGAGCAGCCAGGCCAAGGCATCGCCGAGCACCGCTCGATGCTGTCCAGCGCGGCCAGCGAGCGCCTGCGCCACTTCGCCCGACAGCACAAGGTGACCCTCAGCAGCCTGCTGCAGGCCGCCTGGCTGTTGCTGCTGCAACGCTACACCGGCCAGGCATGCGTGGCCTTCGGCGCCACGGTGGCCGGGCGTCCGGCCGAGTTGCCGGGGATCGAGCAGCAACTGGGCCTGTTCATCAATACCTTGCCGGTGGTCGCCAGCCCACAACCACAGCTGACGGTCGGCCAATGGCTGGAGCAGGTGCAGGCGTTGGGCCTGGCAGTGCGGGAGCATGAGCACTCGGCGCTGTACGACCTGCAACGCTGGGCCGGGCAGGGCGGGCAGGGGCTGTTCGACCAGATTCTGGTATTCGAGAACTACCCGCTCGACAGCACGCTGCTCAGTGGCCAGGGCGATGGTCCACGTTTCTCCAACCTGACCAGCCGCGAGCAGGGCAATTACCCGCTGATGCTGCTGGTCAATCAGGGCGAGTCGCTGGCCTTCTGCTACAGCTATGACCGTGCCCGCTTCGATGTGGCGGCCATTGCCCGTGTTGATGGGCATTTGCACCAGTTGTTGATGGCGATCACCGAGGACGCCGGTGTACGCCTGGGCCAACTGCCGCTGCTGAGCGCTGGCGAACGTGCGAGCCTGCTGGACGCCGGCGCTGCACGCGACCACGGGGTAACCGGCTTCGACCTGGTGGCGCAGTTCGAGCATCAGGCGGCGCGCGTGCCGCAGGCGATTGCCCTGCGCCAGGCCGAGCTGTGCCTGAGCTACGCCGAACTGAACCGCCAGGCCAATGGCCTGGCCCACCGCCTGCAAGCGGCTGGCGTCGGCCCGGATGTGCGGGTAGGGGTGTGTCTTGAGCGTGGCCCGCAGTTGCTGGTGGCCTTGCTGGCGGTGCTCAAGGCTGGCGGCGCCTACGTGCCGCTGGACCCGGAGTTCCCCGCCGAGCGCCTGCGCCACATGCTCGACGACAGCCGTGCGGCATTGCTGCTGAGCCAGACTTCGCTGCAGGACACCCTGCAGTCCCTGGGCGCCGCCGCCGAATGCTGGTGGCTGGACCAGCTTGCTGTTAGCGGCGTGGACAGCAACCCGCCAGCGCTGGCTCAGGGCGAGCACCTGGCCTACGTGATCTACACCTCCGGCTCCACCGGCAAGCCCAAGGGCGTGGCCGTGCGCCGTGCCGGGCTCGGCAACTTCCTCGCCAGCATGGCCCAGGCGCCGGGGCTGGAGGAGAACGGTCGGCTGCTGGCCCTGACCTCGCTGTCGTTCGACATCGCGGTGCTGGAGCTGTACCTGCCGCTGGTGCGCGGCGCCAGCGTGGTGCTGGTGGACCGCGACACCGCGCGCGACCCGGAGCGTCTGTGGGCGCAGATCGAGCAGCAGCAGGTCACGGCCATCCAGGCCACGCCGTCGACCTGGCGTATGCTCGCCGAGCACCCACGCCTGCCCGCCCTGGCCGGGCGGCAGGTGCTGTGCGGCGGTGAAGCGCTGCCGGCGGACCTGGCGCAGCGCCTGAGCGCGGTCGCCGGGGGGGTGTGGAACCTGTACGGCCCCACCGAGACCACGGTGTGGTCGGCGCGTCACTGGCTGGATGAAGAGCACCCGCAGGTGCTGCTGGGCGAAGCCCTGGCCAACACCTCGCTGCATGTCCTGGACGACGACCTGGAGCCGTTGCCGTTGGGCGTTGCCGGTGAGCTGTACATCGGCGGCGACGGCCTGGCGCGGGGCTATCACGACCGTCCGGGGCTGACGGCCGAGCGCTTTGTCGCCGACCCGTTCGGCCTGGGCGCGCGGCTGTACCGCACCGGTGACCTGGTGCGCCGCCGTGCCGATGGCGCGCTGGAGTACCTGGGACGGATCGACCAGCAAGTGAAGATCCGGGGTTTCCGCATCGAACTGGGCGAGATCGAAGCGTGCCTGCTGGCCGACCCGGCAGTACGCGAAGCCGCCGTGGTGGCGCGGCAGAACCAGTTGGTGGGCTATGTGGTGGCCGATGCCGACGAGACGCTGCTGGGTCGGTTGCGCGAGCAACTGCAGGCGCAGCTGCCGGACTACATGGTGCCGGCGCGGCTGATGCGCCTTGAGCGCATGCCACTGACGCCGAACCGCAAGCTGGACCGCAAGGCCCTGCCGGAACCCGAGCTGGAAGCCCGGGTGCATGTACCGCCCCAAGGGCCGGTCGAGACGGTGCTGGCTGAAATCTGGCAAGCGGTGCTGAACGTGGCGCAGGTTAGCGCCGAAGACAACTTCTTCGAGCTGGGTGGCGATTCGATCGTCTCGGTGCAGGTGGTGGCCCGTGCCCGTGAGGCCGGGCTTGTGCTGACGCCCCGTGACCTGTTCGAGCAACAGACGGTACGCCGCCTGGCCCTGGTCGCCGCGCAACTGGCTCCCCAGGATGCACGGCCCGCAGCCAGCAGCCCTGTGGCGCTGGACGCCGCCGTCTGGGCGCGCCTGCCGGTGGGCCGCGAGGCACTGGACGATGCCTACCCCTTGTCACCCATGCAGCAAGGCTTGTTGTTCCATGGCCTGAGCGACAGCAGCGAAGGCGTGTACGTCAATCAGCTGGCATTCGATCTGGACGAGCTGGAGCCGCAGCGACTGCGCGAAGCCTGGCAACAGCTGATCGGCCGTCATCCGATTCTGCGCACGGCCTTTGCCTGGGAGGGCCTGGAACAGCCGCTGCAACTGGTCTACCGCCAGGTGCCAGAGGCCTGGGAAGAGCACGACTGGCGCGGTCGCGACTGCAGCTCCCAGGCACTGGAGCGCTTCGCCACCCAGCAGCGTGGCCTGCCGTTCAGTTTTGACCTGCCGGTGTTGCAACGGGTGCAGGTACTACGGCTGGATGAGCAGCGCTATCGCTTGGTCTGGACCTACCACCACCTGCTGCTCGATGGCTGGAGCAGTGCGCGGATGATCGAGGAGTGGCTGGGCCGCTATGTCGGTGAAGGCACGGTCGAGCCGGCGGGTCGCTACGGCGACTACATCGACTGGCTCCAGCGCCAGGACCCACAGCGCGGTGAAGCGTTCTGGCAGGCGCGCACCGCGACGCTGGATGCGCCGACGCTGCTTGCCTCGCCGCTGACGCCTGGCGAGGCGCAGCAGCACCTGGTCGAGGTCGACCTGGACGTGCAGGCGACCGAGCGCTTGAAGGCCTTTGCCCGTAGCCAGCGGGTCACCCTCAACACCCTGGTGCAGGCCGCCTGGTTGCTGCTGCTGCAGCGGCACAGCGGCCAGCGCGTGGTGTGCTGCGGCGTCACCCTGGCAGGAAGACCGGCCGATCTGGCCGGCAGCGCCGACATGCTCGGGCTGTTCATCAATACCTTGCCGCTGATTGCCGAGCCGGTGGCGCACCGGCCCCTGGGCGACTGGCTGCAGGTGCTGCAGGGCGAGACCCTGCAATTGCAGGAGCAGGCCCATATGCCGTTGTACGAGGTACAGCGCTGGGCGGGCAGTGCCGGGCAATCGCTGTTCGACACCTTGCTGGTGTTCGAGAACTACCCGGTGGACGCCGCCTTGCGCAGCCGTGCCATCCAGCGCCTGCGTATCGACGCGGTACACCAGCGCGAGTCCAGCCACTATCCGCTGACCCTCACGGTGCATCCGGGCGAGCAGCTGCAACTGGCCTTCGCTGCCCGTGGCGATGGGTTCAGCGCGGCCTTCCTGACGCAACTGTCCGGGCACCTGGGCGAGTTGCTGCGCGTACTGCCGGGGGACCCGCAGCGCCGCCTCGGCGAGTTGACGATGCGCTCGCCAGCGGCGCGCCACAGCGCTGTCGAACGCGCCCGGCAAACAGCGGCACTGGGCAGCGGGCTGTGCCTGCCAGCGCTGTTTGCCGAACAGGCGCGGCAAACGCCGTCGTTGCCGGCGGTATGCGACGCGGCGCAGTCGCTCGACTATGCCAGCCTCGACCAGGCTTCCACGCGCCTGGCCCGGCATCTGCTGGCCCATGGCGTGGGCCCGGATGCGCTGGTCGGTGTGTGCCTTGAGCGTCGCGCCCAGCTGCTGGTGACGCTGCTGGCCGTCCTCAAGGCCGGCGCCGCCTATGTGCCGCTGGACCCGGAGTTCCCGGCCGAGCGCCTGCGTCACATGCTCGATGACAGTGGCGCGCGCTGGGTTCTGACCGACAGTGCCTTGCTCGAGCAACTGCCAGCGCAGGTCCCCGGCCAGCAGCGCTGGTGCGTGGATCAGCTGACGCTGGCAGAGGACGCCGCGGCTGCGCCGGCCTTGCCGGTGATCGACCCGCAACAGCTGGCCTATGTCATCTACACCTCGGGCTCTACCGGGCTGCCCAAGGGCGTTGCGGTGCGCCACGGCGCACTGGCCAACTTCCTCCTGAGCATGGCCCAGGCGCCCGGCGTGGCGAGGGGTGAAAGGGTGCTCGCGCTGACCTCGCTGTCGTTCGACATTGCCGCACTGGAGCTCTACCTGCCGCTGGTGCAGGGCGCCACCGTGGTCATGGCCGACCGCGTGCTGGCCCGTGACGCCGGGCGCTTGCTGCAGTACATCGCCGACCAGAGTGTCGGCTGCCTGCAAGCCACGCCGTCGACCTGGCGCATGCTCAGCGAGCATCCGCAGTTCAGCCTGTTGCAGGGCGTGCGCGCCCTGTGTGGCGGCGAGGCGCTGGCAAGCGACCTGGCGGCCCGCCTGCACACGGTCGTCGGTGAGCTGTGGAACCTCTATGGCCCAACCGAAACCACGATCTGGTCGGCGCGCAAGCGCTTGGACAGCGCGGCGGCGCAGGTGCTGCTCGGCGAGGCCATTGCCGGCACGTCCCTGCATGTCCTGGACGATAGCCTGGAGCCGGCTGCCGAAGGCGTGGCCGGTGAGCTGTACATCGGTGGCGTCGGCCTGGCCCGTGGTTATCACCGCCGGCCGGGGCTGACCGCCGAACGCTTCATTGCCGACCCCTTCGGCAACCCGGGCGAGCGCTTGTACCGCAGCGGCGACCTGGTGCGCTGGCGCGGCGATGCCCTGGAGTACATCGGGCGCATCGACCAGCAAGTGAAGATCCGCGGTTACCGCATCGAACTCGGCGAGATCGAAGCCTGCCTGCGTCGCTGCCACGGCGTGCGCGAGGCGGCCGTGGTGGCACGCCAGGGGCCGGCGGGTACGGTGCTGGTGGCCTATGCCGAGGCAGAGGCGGCACCCGAACTGGCCGCGCTGCTCAAGCAGCAACTGCAGGCCGCGCTGCCGGACTACATGGTGCCGGCGCAGGTAATGGTGCTGGCGCGCATGCCGCAGACCCCCAATGGCAAGCTCGATCGCAAGGCGCTGCCGGCGCCGGACTGGCAGGCACGCGTGCATGTGGAACCGCGCACGGAGCAGGAACGCCAGCTGGCGGCGATCTGGTGCGAGCTGCTGGGGCTGGAGCGCGTGGGGTGCGACGACGACTTCTTTGAGCTCGGCGGGCATTCGCTGCTGCTGACCCGGCTGTTGTCGCGGATTCGCGAGGGCTTCGGCGTCGACCTGGCACTGCAGACGCTTTTCGACTACCCCAGCGTCGGCGCCCTTGCCGCACAGCTGGAGGGTGTACCGGCCGCCGCCGATGGCGGTCTGGAGCTGGATTTCATGAATGATTTGTTGCAAGAACTGGAGCAGGCCGAATGAGTAGTGTCCTCGACCCCAAGGTAGCGGCGCAGGACCGTGAGTTGCAGGCGATCAGTGTGCGCCTGGCACAACTGCCGCAGGACAAGCAGCAACTGTTTCTCGCCAAGCTGGCGGCAGCGGGTGTCAACCTGCGCCGCCTGCCGGTACCCAGCCTGCCGCGTGACGGTGCCCTGGCACTGTCTGCCGCGCAGAGCCGCCAATGGTTCATCTGGAAGCTCGACCCCCAGGCGCCCACCTACAACCTGCACCGGGCGGTGCGCCTGACCGGCGAGCTGGACCGCGAGGCCGTCGGCAATGCCTTGCGCGACATTCTCGCCCGCCACGAAAACCTGCGCAGCCGCTTCCAGGACGTGGACGGCCAGCCGCACCTGTTGATCGAACCCAGGGTCGAGCTGGACGTCGCGTTTGAAGACCTGGGCGCGCTGCAGCCCCAGGCGCGCCAGGAGCGCGCCGAGGCGCTGCACATGGCCTGCGCCGTTACCCCTTACGACCTGGCCAACGGGCCGCTGATGCGCGTGGCCTTGCTGCGCCTGGCGGCCGATGAGCATCTGCTGTTGCTGGGCGTACACCACATCGTTGCCGATGGTTGGTCGATGAACTTGCTGGTGGACGAGTTCACCCGCGGCTACAACGGCCATTGCCACGGTGTGCCTGCGGATCTGCCGGCGCTGACGGCACACTATGCCGATTGCGCGGCCTGGCAACGCAAGTTGCTGGACGCCGGCGAGGGCGAACGCCAACGCGAATACTGGCTGCAGCGCCTGGCCGGTGAAGCGCCGTCCCTGGAACTGCCGTTCGACCGCCAGCGGCCGGCGCGCCCCAGCAGCCAGGGCGCGGTGCTGAGCTTCGAGATCGAACCGGCGCTGGCCGGGCGCCTGCGCAAGGTCGCCCAGGCCCGCGGCGCGACGCTGTTCATGCTGTTGCTGGCCGCATTCAAGGTGCAGCTGTATCGCTACAGCGGGCAGCACGACTTGCGCGTCGGCGTGCCCATTGCCGGCCGTGGCAACAGCGAAAGCGAACGGCTGATCGGCTTTTTCGTCAACACCCTGGTGATGCGCACGGAACTGGACGGGCGAGAACCCTTCGAGGCTCTGCTGGCGCGGGTGCGCCAGGGCTCACTGGCCGACCAGGCCCACCAGGACCTGCCGTTCGAGCAATTGGTAGAGGCGCTCGCGCCACAGCGCAGCCTCAGCCACAACCCACTTTTCCAGGTGATCTACAACCACCAGTGGTACGACAGCGCCGCCCTGCAGACATTGAACGGCGTGGCCATGGAGTCGTTGCCGCCGGTCATGCGCGCGGTGGATTGCGACCTGGCCCTGGACACCGCCGAGGATTCCGCCGGTCGCCTGCTGTGTGAACTCAGCTACGCCACCGACCTGTTCAGCGGAGCGCGCATTGAACGCTGGCGCCGGCATTTCGAGGCGCTGCTGGCACAGATCGCCGAGGGCCCGCAGACGCGCCTGTGCGATTTCGACCTGCACGAGCCGGCGGCCTGGCAACAGCTGCAAGCCTGGAACGCGCTGCCGGCCAGCGCCGAGAGCGAGCAACTGGTGCACCGGCGCATCGCCGACTGGGCCGCCCGCACCCCGGACGCCCCGGCGGTACGCTGCGGCGAGCAGGTGCTGAGCTTTGCCGAGCTTGAGCGCCAGGCCAATCAACTGGCCTGCTACCTGCACGCTCGTGGCGTCGGCCCGGAGAGCCGCGTGGGTGTCGGCCTGCCGCGTTCGCCACGGTTGCTGGTGGCGCTGCTGGCGGTGTTCAAGAGCGGTGCGGCCTATGTGCCGCTGGACCTCGATTACCCCCAGGAGCGCCTGGCCTACCAGATTCGTGACGCGGGCCTGGCCTGGTTGCTGGGCGACAGCCGCGACCCGCGCCGGGCGCCGCTGCCCGAAGGCGTCGAACGGCTGGACCTGGACCTGTTGGACCTGCACGACCTGCCCGAGCAGGCACCGGCGGTGCCCCCCCATGCCGACAACCTTGCCTACCTGATCTACACCTCCGGCTCCACCGGCCTGCCCAAAGGGGTAGCGGTGGCGCATGGCCCATTGGCCATGCACTGCCGGACCATCGGCGCGCGCTACGAAATGACGCCCGCCGACCGTGAACTGCACTTCATGTCGTTTGCCTTCGACGGCGCCCACGAACGCTGGCTCACGGCCCTGACCCACGGCGCCAGCCTGGTGCTGCGCGATGACAGCCTGTGGACGCCGGAGCAGACCTACCAGGCCATGGGCCGCTACGGGGTCACCGTCGCGGCGTTTCCGCCGGCCTATTTGCAGCAGATTGCCGAACATGCCGAGGGCCGCGAGGACGTGCCGGCGGTGCGGGTCTACTGCTTTGGTGGCGATGCGGTGCCGCACGCCAGTTTCGAGCAGGTTCGCCAGGTGTTGCGCCCGGCGTGGATCATCAACGGCTACGGGCCGACCGAGACGGTGGTCACGCCGATGATCTGGAAGGCCGGCCCGGCCGACCAGTGCCAGGCCGGTTATGCGCCGATTGGCGATCGCGTCGGCGCGCGCAGTGTCTGGGTCCTGGACGCCGACCTGAACCCGGTGCCGACCGGCGTTTGCGGCGAGCTCTACCTGGGTGGCGACGGCCTGGCCCGGGGCTATTTCCAGCGCCCGGGGCTCACCGCCGAACGCTTTGTGGCCGACCCGTTCGGCGCCCCCGGTGGGCGCCTGTACCGCACCGGCGACCTGGTGCGCCAGCGCGCCGATGGCATCCTTGACTACCTGGGACGGGTCGACCACCAGATCAAGGTCCGTGGTTTTCGTATCGAGCCAGGCGAGATCGAAGCACGCCTGCGCGCCGACGCGCGGGTGCGCGAGGCCCTGGTGGTGGCCCGCGAAACCCTCACCGGCAAGCAGTTGGTGGCCTATGTCGCGGCGGACGATGGGCAACTGGGCGCTGAACTGCGTGGCCTGCTGCGCGCGCAATTGCCGGACTACATGGTGCCGGCGCGAATCATGGTGATGGCGCAATTGCCGCGCAACGCCAACGGCAAACTGGACCGTAACCAGCTGCCCGAACCGGTGTGGCAGAGCGACAGCGAGGGCTACCAGGCCCCCGAGGGCGAGCACCAGCAACAGCTGGCGCAGATCTGGAGTGAAGTGCTGGGCCTGCCGCACGTGGGTGCGCAGGATCACTTCTTCGAGCTGGGCGGTCATTCGCTGCTGGCCGTGCAAGTGGTGGCACGGCTGAAGAAGCGCCTGGGGCTTGAGGTGCCCGTGCGCCAGGTGTTCGACACCCCGCGTTTGTGTGACCTGGCGGCTGCACTGGCACAGGCCGCGAGCACTGGTGCGGCGCCGGCATTGCACGCCTCGGCGCATGCCGACGGCGCGCCGCTGTCGTTCAACCAGCAACGCCTGTGGTTCTTGTGGAAACTGGCGCCCGATAGCGCGGCCTATAACCTGTCTGGCGGCCTGCGCCTGCGTGGCACGCTGGATGCGGCTGCCCTGCAGGCCGCGTTCGGCCAGCTGCAGGCACGCCACCCGGCGCTGCGCACGGTGTTCGAGGACGATGGCGAGCAGGTGCGCCAGCGGGTGATCGACGACCTGCCGCTGGTCTTTACCGAGGTCTGCCTGCAACACCTGGCGGCCGATGCCCGTGAAACACAACTGGCGCGGCGGATCGCCGAGGAGGGCGGCTACGGCTTCAACCTGGCCACCGGGCCGTTGATGCGCGTGTGCCTGGTACAGCTGGCGGCAGACGAGCACGTGATGCTGCTTACCCTGCATCACATCATTGCCGACGGGGCCTCGGTGAAGGTGTTGCTGGATGAATTCCCCGTCTGTTACCGCGCCCGGCTCGCTGGCGCGGTCGCGCAGTTGCCGGCGCTGGCGATCCAGTACGCCGACTTTGCCGTGTGGCAGCGACAGTGGCTGGCCAGTGGCGAATGCGAACGCCAGTTGGCGCACTGGCGCCAGCACCTGGGCGCTGAGCATCCGTTGCTGGAGTTGCCCCTGGACCACCCGCGTCCGGCGCAACAGAGCTTCCGTGGCGACACCGTCGACTTCGCGGTGCCGGCGGCCTTGGCGCAGCAGCTGCAGCGCCTGGCGCAGGAGCAGGGCAGCTCGCTGTTCATGCTGCTGCTGGCGGCCTTCGGCACCTTGTTGATGCGTTACAGCGGCCAGCGCGACCTGCGCATCGGCCTGCCCATCGGTGGCCGCCAGCAGGAGGAAACCGAGGGCCTGGTGGGCTTCTTCGTCAACACCCAGGTATTGCGCCTGCAGATCGACGCGCAAGCCTCGTTCAACCGGCTGCTGGCCCAGAGCCGCGAGCACGTGCTGGACGCCCAGGCCAATCAGGACCTGCCGTTCGAGCAGTTGGTCGAAGCCCTGCAGCCGCAGCGCAGCCTCAGTCACAACCCGCTGTTCCAGGTGTTGTTCAACCACGACCGGGTCGACAGCCTGGCCGACCTGGCGCTGCCGGGCCTGACCGTCGAGTCGCTTGCCGCAGTACGGCGCAGCACCCAGTTCGATCTGGTGCTGGACACCCGCGAGTGTGCCGACGGCCAATTGCTCGGCAGCTTCGGCTACGCCACCGACCTGTTCGAGCGCGACACCATCGTCCGCCTGGGCGGGCACTTCCTGCGCCTGCTGCAGGCCATTGCCCAGGCGCCGGAGCAGGCCCTGGAGCGCTTGCCCTTGCTGGCCAGCGCGGAGCGCGCGCAACTGCTGCAAGGCTGGAACGCCACCGCGCGCGACTACAGCCAGGCGCCGATGCTGCCAGAACTGATCCGCCGCCAGGCCGAGCGCACCCCGCAGGCCTGTGCGTTGGTTGACGGTGAGCGCCGGTTCACCTACGCCGAGCTTGAGGCCCGTGCCAACCGCCTGGCGCACTGGCTGCGCAGCCGCGGCGTGGGCTGCGACGTGCGCGTGGGGGTATTCGCCGAGCGTTCGGCGGAGCTGGCCATCGCCTTGCTCGCCATTCTCAAGGCGGGCGGTGCCTACCTGCCGCTCGACCCGGACTACCCGGCCGACCGCCTGGCCTTCATGGTCGAGGACAGCAATGTGCCGTTGCTGCTCACCCAGCAGACCCTGCTCGAACGCCTGCCGGCCTGCAACGCGCCGGTCTGGTGCCTTGACCGCGACTGGGCCGAGACCGATGGCCAGCCGGCGTCGCCACCCGCCATCGACTACCCGGCGCAGAGCCTGGCCTACTGCATCTACACCTCCGGTTCCACGGGGCGGCCCAAGGGCGTTGGCAATCATCACGCCGGGCTGCTCAACCGCCTGCAATGGATGCAGGACGAATATCGCCTCGATGGCAGCGACCGGGTGCTGCAGAAAACCCCGTTCAGTTTCGACGTGTCGGTGTGGGAGTTCTTCTGGCCGTGGTTTACCGGCGCCACGCTGGTCATGGCCGCGCCTGGCGCGCACCGTGATCCGGCGCGGCTGCGCCAGGTGATCGTCGAGCAGCGCATCAGCACGCTGCACTTCGTGCCGTCGATGCTCCAGGCCTTTATTGCCGCTGGCGAGCTGGCCGCCTGTGCCTCGCTGCGTCAGGTCATGTGCAGTGGCGAGGCGCTGCCCCACGAGTTGCAACAGCAATTCCAGCAGCACCATGGCGCAGCGCTGCACAACCTCTATGGGCCGACCGAGGCGGCCATCGATGTCAGCTATTGGCACTGTGTCGACGAGCCGGGCCGCCACAGCGTGCCCATCGGCCGGCCCATCGCCAACACCCGGCTGATGATTCTCGACAGCCAGCTACAGCCGGTGCCGGTGGGAGTCGCAGGCGAGCTGTACATTGCCGGCGCCAACCTGGCGCGGGGTTACCTGGGGCGGGCGGGGCTCACGGCCGAGCGCTTTGTCGCCGATCCGTTCGGCGCGCCGGGCGAGCGCATGTACCGCACCGGCGACCTGGCGCGCTGGCGTGTGGACGGGGTGATCGACTATGTCGGGCGGATCGACCACCAGGTCAAGTTGCGCGGCCTGCGTATCGAACTTGGCGAAATCGAGGCACGGCTGCTGGAGCACCCGCAGGTGCGCGAGGCGGTGGTCGTGGCCTGGCAGGGGACTGCCGGGGCGCAGTTGGTGGGCTATGTCACGCCGGACAGCCCGCAGGCGCAGCCGCAAGCGCTGCTCGACGCCCTGCGCGAGCATCTGCGCGAACACCTGCCGGACTACATGGTGCCGGCGCAATTGCTGTACCTGGAAGCCATGCCGCTGAGCCCCAACGGCAAGCTCGATCGCAAGGCGCTGCCGACGCCGCTCTGGCAAGCGCGCGGCTACTGTGCGCCACAGGGTGAGCGGGAAATACAGCTGGCGGCGATCTGGCAATCAGTGCTGGGCGTGGAGCAGGTGGGCCGCGACGACGACTTCTTCGAGATCGGCGGCCATTCGTTGCTGGCGGTGCGCATCGTGGCAAAAATTCGTGAGGCGTTCGCCGTCGAGTTGCCGCTGCGTACGCTGTTCGACACCCCGAACGTGGCAGGGCTGGCCCTGGCCCTGGCCCTGGCGCGCAGTGGCGGCGAGACGGCCACTGCGCTGCAACGACGTGAACGCCCGGCCCGTGCGCCCTTGTCGTTTGCCCAGCAACGCATGTGGTTCCTCTGGCAGCTTGACCCCGGCAGCGATGCCTACAACATGCCGGTGGCGCTCGAGCTGGACGGCGCCCTCGACCGCCTGGCCCTGGAGCGTGCCCTCACGGGCTTGCTCGAACGCCACGAGGCACTGCGTACGTGCTTCCCGAGCGACGATGGCGAGGTCTATCAGCAGGTGCTGCCTGCCAGCCGCTTCAGCCTGTCGTTCAGCGACTTGCGCGGCGAAGCCGATCCGCAGGCTGAAGCGGCGGCCTTGCGGGTGCGCCAGGCCCAGGCCGCGTTCGACCTGGTCCACGGCCCGCTGCTGCGTGGCCAGTTGCTGCGCCTGGGCGAGCAACAGCACCACTTGCTACTGACCCTGCACCATATGGTCGGTGATGGCTGGTCGATGGACATCCTGGTCCGCGAGCTGGGCCAGTTGTATGCCGCCGAGCGTGCGGGCACAGCGTCGGCGCTGCCAGCGTTGCCAATCGACTACATCGACTATGCCCTGTGGCAGCGTGACTGGCTGGCCGGCGGGGAGGGCGCGCGCCAGCTCGGGTATTGGCAGGCGCGGCTGGAGGGTGCTCCGCGCATCCTCGAATTGCCGACCGATCACGCGCGTGCGGCCCAGCAAAGCTATCGCGGCGAGGTGGTCAGCGTCAGCGTGCCGACCGCGCTGGCCAGCGAACTGCTGCGCCAGGCCCAAGGCTATCAGGTGACGCCATTCATGCTGTTGCTGGCGGCCTTCAATGTGCTGCTGCACCGCTATGCGCGCCAGGAGGACCTGTGTGTCGGTGTGCCGGTGGCCAACCGACTGCGCGGTGAATGCGAGGGCCTGATCGGCCTGTTCGTCAACACCCAGGTCATGCGTACCCGGGTGGACAAGGCGCAGCCGTTCAGCACACTGGTGCTGCAGGTTCGCGACACCGTACTGGCGGCCCAGGCCCATCAGGACCTGCCGTTCGAGCAGTTGGTCGAAGCCCTGCAACCGGAACGCAGCCTGAGTCACAATCCGCTGTTCCAGGTGCTGTTCAGCCTGCAACGGCACGATGTAGTGCTGCGCGATCAATTGTCCGGCTTGCAGTTGTCGAGCCTGCCGAGCGAGCGGCGTACCGCGCAGGTCGATCTGGGCCTGTTTGTCGATCAGCGTGGCGAACAGCAGTTCGATTTCACCTTCAACTACGCCAGCGACCTGTTCGAGCGCGCCAGTATCGAGCGCCTGGCCGGGCATTTCCTGCGGCTGCTCGAAGCCCTGCTGGCTGAACCGACGCAGGCGTTGGGGCGGGTCCCGCTGCTGGCTGCCAGCGAACGCGCAACCTTGCTGGGCGCCGGCGCTGCACGCGACCACGGGGTAACCGGCTTTGATCTGGTGGCGCAGTTCGAGCATCAGGCGGCGCGCGTGCCGCAGGCGATTGCCCTGCGCCAGGCCGAGCTGTGCCTGAGCTACGCCGAACTGAACCGCCAGGCCAATGGCCTGGCCCACCGCCTGCAAGCGGCTGGCGTCGGCCCGGATGTGCGGGTAGGGGTGTGTCTTGAGCGTGGCCCGCAGTTGCTGGTGGCCTTGCTGGCGGTGCTCAAGGCCGGTGGCGCCTACGTGCCGCTGGACCCGGAGTTCCCCGCCGAGCGCCTGCGCCACATGCTCGACGACAGCCGCGCGGCGTTGCTGCTGAGCCAGACCTCGCTGCAGGACACCCTGCAGTCCCTGGGCGCCGCCGCCGAATGCTGGTGGCTGGATCAGCTTGCTGTCAGCGGCCTGGACAGCAACCCGCCAGCGCTGGCCGAGGGCGAGCACCTGGCCTATGTGATCTACACCTCCGGCTCCACCGGCAAGCCCAAGGGCGTGGCCGTGCGCCGTGCCGGGCTTGGCAATTTCCTCGCCAGCATGGCCCAGGCACCGGGGCTGGCGGAGAGCGGTCGGCTGCTGGCCCTGACTTCGCTGTCGTTCGACATTGCGGTGCTGGAGCTGTACCTGCCGCTGGTGCGCGGCGCCAGCGTGGTGCTGGTGGACCGCGACACCGCGCGCGACCCTGAGCGCCTGTGGGCGCAGATCGAGCAGCAGCAGGTCACGGCCATCCAGGCCACACCGTCGACCTGGCGCATGCTCGCCGAGCACCCACGCCTGCCCGCCCTGGCCGGGCGGCAGGTGCTGTGCGGTGGTGAAGCGCTGCCGGTGGACCTGGCGCAGCGCCTGAGCGCGGTCGCCGGTGGCGTGTGGAACCTGTACGGCCCGACCGAGACCACGGTGTGGTCGGCGCGTCACTGGCTGGATGAGGAACACCCGCAGGTGCTGCTGGGCGAAGCCCTGGCCAACACCTCGCTGCATGTCCTGGACGACGACCTGGAACCGTTGCCGTTGGGCGTTGCCGGTGAGCTGTACATCGGCGGCGACGGCCTGGCGCGGGGCTATCACGACCGTCCGGGGCTGACGGCCGAGCGCTTTGTCGCCGACCCGTTCGGCCTGGGCGCGCGGCTGTACCGCACCGGTGACCTGGTGCGCCGCCGTGCCGATGGCGCGCTGGAGTACCTGGGGCGGATCGACCAGCAAGTGAAGATCCGGGGTTTCCGCATCGAACTGGGCGAGATCGAAGCGTGCCTGCTGGCCGACCCGGCGGTGCGCGAAGCCGCCGTGGTGGCGCGGCAGAACCAGTTGGTGGGCTATGTGGTGGCCGATGCCGACGAGACGCTGCTGGGCCGTCTGCGCGAGCAACTGCAGGCGCAGCTGCCGGACTACATGGTGCCGGCGCGGCTGATGCGTCTGGAGCGCATGCCACTGACGCCGAACCGCAAGCTGGACCGCAAGGCCTTGCCGGAACCCGAGCTGGAAGCCCGGGTGCATGTACCGCCGCAAGGGCCGGTCGAGACGGTGCTGGCTGAAATCTGGCAAGCGGTGCTGAACGTGGCGCAGGTCGGCGCCGAAGACAACTTCTTCGAGCTGGGCGGCGATTCGATCGTCTCGGTGCAGGTGGTGGCCCGGGCCCGTGAGGCCGGGCTTGTGCTGACGCCCCGTGACCTGTTCCTGCACCAGAACGTACGTGCCCTGGCGACCCAGGCGCAGCCGCTGGCGGCGCAAGCCGCGCCCGGCGCGGTGGCACGCATCGACCTCGACGCCCTCGGCGCAGAGGCCCTGGCCGCGTTGCCGGTGCACCTGGCGGCGATTGAAGACATCGTGCCGCTGTCGCCCATGCAGCAGGGCATGCTGTTCCACGCCCTGGACAGCGGCAGCGACCTCTACGTGAACCAGCTGGACGTGGTGATCGACGGCCTGGATGCGCCACGCTTCGTTGCCGCCTGGGACGAGGTCAGCGGCCGGCACGACAGCCTGCGCGGCAGTTTTGTCTGGCAGGGCTTCGCCGATGCCATGCAGGTGATTCATCGCGAGGTATCGTTGCCGGTAGAACTGCTGGACTGGCGCGAGCATGCGCCCAGCGAAGAACAGCACCAGGCCCTGGCCCGCGAGCAGCGCGAGCGGCCCTTCGACCTCGGCCAGGCACCGCTGCAACGGCTGTTGCTGGTGCAACTGGGCGCACGCCGCTACCGCCTGGTGTGGACCTATCACCACTTGCTGCTCGATGGCTGGAGCCTGTCGCTGTTGATCGGCCAGGTGCTGCGTCGCTATCTCGGCCAGCCGCTGCCGGCACCCGGCCGCTACCGCGATTACATCGACTGGCTGCAAACCCGCGACCCGCTGGTCAGCGAGCGCTTCTGGCGCGAACGCCTGCAGCCGCTGGAGGAGCCGACCTTCCTCGCCCAGGCGCTGACCGGCGAGCGCAGCGAACGCGGTCACCAGGCCATCTACAGCCATCTGGACAGCGCGCGCACGACGCGCCTGAAGGACTTCGCCCGCAGCCAGCGGGTGACACTCAACACCCTGGTGCAAGCGGCCTGGCTGCTGCTTCTGCAGCGCTATACCGGCCAGCGTTGCGTGGCGTTCGGCGCCACAGTATCGGGCCGGCCTGCAGAACTGCCTGGCTCCCAGGACACCCTGGGGCTGTTCATCAATACCCTGCCGATCGTCCAGGCGCCGCTGCCCGAGCAGCGCCTGGGCGACTGGCTGCAGGCGCTGCAGGCCTACAACCTGGCGGCGCGGGAGCACGAGCACACGCCGTTGAGCCAGGTGCAACGCTGGGCCGGGCGCGGTGGCCAGGCGCTGTTCGACAGCATCGTGGTGTTCGAGAACCAGCCGGTCGATCGTCTGCTCAGCGAATGGGACGATGGCGAGCTCACGTTCGAGACGGTGCGCGGCCATGGCGTGACCAACTTCGCCATGGACCTGATGGTGACCCTGGGCGAGTCGCTTGAAATCGAATACATGTTCCTGCGCGAGCACTTCAACCTGAGCCAGGTAGAGGGCATCCGCAGCCACCTGGAGCAGTTGCTCGAAGGCTTCTGCGACAGTGCCGACACGCCGTTGGGCGAGCTGGTGATGCTCGGTCAGCGCGAGCTGCAGGCCCGCGAGCAGTCCAACCACCTGGCGCCGCGGCGCAGCCTGCCGACGATCACCCAGGGCATCAGCGAATGGGCGCGGCGCAGCCCGCACTGGGACGCGGTGCTCAGCGGTGACCAGCGCCTGACCTTTGCCGAGCTGGAGTCGCGCTCGAACCGCCTGGCGCAGTTCCTGCGGGCACAGGGGGCAGGGCCGGAAGCGGTGGTGGGGGTTGCACTGCCACGCTCGGTGGACTGGCCGGTGGCGCTGTTGGCCGTGCTCAAGTGCGGCGCTGCCTACCTGCCGCTGGACACCCGCCACCCCGCCGAACGCCTGGCCTTTATCCTGCGCGACTCGGGGATGCGCCTGCTGCTCAGCCATTCAAGCCTCGATGAGCAACTGCCGGTGCAGGCCGGGGTGAGCCGTTTCGCCCTCGACCGCCTGGCGCTGGACGGGCTGGACGATCAGGCGCCGAGCGTGGCCGTGCAGGCCGACAGCCTGGCCTACCTGATCTACACCTCCGGTTCCACCGGGCAGCCAAAGGCCGTGGCGGTGTCGCACGGGCCGTTGGCCATGCACTGCGAAGCGATCGGCGAGCGCTACGGCATGAGTCCGGAGGATCGCGAACTGCATTTCATGTCGTTCGCCTTCGACGGTGCCCATGAACGCTGGCTGGTACCGCTGTTGTTCGGCGGCAGCCTGCTGATCCGTGACGATGAACTGTGGACGCCGCAGCAGACCCTCGCCGCCATGACCGAACACGGGGTCACCGTGGCTGCGTTTCCGCCGGCCTATCTGCAGGCGCTGGCCAGCCAGGCCGAGACCGACGGCACGGCGCCAGCGGTGCGGGTGTACTGCTTCGGTGGCGATGCGGTCCCTGATGCGGCCTTCGAGCGTGCCCGCGCCGCCTTGCGGCCGCAGGCGATCATCAATGGCTACGGCCCGACCGAAACCGTCATCACGCCGCTGCTGTGGAAGGCCGAAGGCACGACCGCTTGCGGTGCGGCGTATGCGCCGATTGGCGAGCGGGTCGGCGCGCGTACCCTGCATGTACTGGACGCCGACCTCAATCCGGTTCCGGAGGGTGTGGCGGGTGAGCTGTATATCGGTGGCGAAGGCCTGGCGCGGGGTTATCACCAGCGCCCCGGGCTGACCGCCGAGCGCTTCGTTGCCGACCCGTTCAGTGTGGGCGGGCGCCTCTATCGCACCGGCGACCTGGTGCGTCGCCGCGTCGATGGCACTTTCGATTACCTGGGGCGCCTGGATCATCAGGTCAAGGTACGGGGATTCCGCATCGAGCTGGGTGAGATCGAGGCGCGGCTGCGCGAGCAGCCGCAGGTCCACAGCGCCGTGGTGGTGGCTCGCGACAGCCACGGCGGCAAGCAGTTGGTCGCCTATGTGGCGGCGGTTGCCGCCGACGGCCTCGGTGAGCAGTTGCGCCAGCGCTTGCGCGAGCGCCTGCCGGACTACATGGTGCCGGCGCATGTGATGGTGCTGGAGGCCTTGCCGCTCAACGCCAATGGCAAGGTTGACCGCCTGGCCCTGCCGGCGCCGCAGATCAGTCTGGACAGCCAGTTCGTTGCCCCGCAGACCGAGGAGCAGCGCCTGCTGGCAGGGATCTGGCAGGACGTGCTGGGGGTTGAGCGGGTCGGCATTGCCGATAACTTCTTCGAGCTGGGCGGCGACTCGATTCTGAGCCTTCAGGTGGTGTCGCGGGTTCGTAACCATCCGCAGCTGCAACGGGAAATCCGCCTGCGCGATCTGATGCGCAAACCCACCATCGCCGAGCTGTTGGCGCTGGACGATACGCCAACGGCGCCGACGACCACGGCCGACCTGGTGCTGCCGGAGGGTGAGCTGTTCAACCTGCTACCGATCCAGCACTGGTTGTTCGAGGTGCCGATGGAGGAGCGCCAGCACTTCAATCAGGCGCTGCTCCTGGACGTGCTGCAACCGCTGCAGACCGATGCCCTCAAGCAGGCACTGCAGCACCTGCTGGTGCGTCATGAGGCACTGCGCTTGCGCTTCGTGCAAGGCGCCGGCGGTTGGTCGCAGCGCTACGCCAGTGTCGAGGAGGCCGAGCAGGTCGACCTGCTCTGGCAGCAGGACCTGGCCGACAGCGCGGCCCTGGAAGCGGCCATCCAGTGCGCCCAGCGCAGCCTCGACCTGAGCCACGGGCCGCTGCTGCGCGTGCTGCATGCACGCCTGGCGCAAGGGGGCGAGCGGCTGTTGCTGGTGGTGCATCACTTGGCCGTGGATGGAGTGTCCTGGCAGGTCCTGCTCGACGATCTGCTCGCCGCCTACCAGGCCGCCTGCAGCGGTCGCGCGCCTGAACTGGCCCAGCCCGGCAGTCGCTACCGCGACTGGGCGCAGCGCCTGCAGGCACGGGCGCGCAGTGCCGAAGGCGAGGCTGAACTGGACTTCTGGCTGCAGCACGTGGGCGCGGGCACGTCGCAGGCGCTGCCGGTCGATAATCCACGGGGGCGCAACCTGGTCGGCACCTCGGCCCAGGCGCATATCAGCCTTGATCCGCAGCGCACCCAGGTGCTGCTCAAGGCTGGTCCTGCAGCCCTGCAGGCGCAGATCAATGACCTGTTGCTCACCGCGCTGTCGCGGGCGGTGTGCCGCTGGAGCGCGGACGACTCAGTGTTGATCCAGCTCGAAGGCCATGGCCGCGAGGACCTGTTCGACGAACTCGACCTCAGCCGCACGGTGGGCTGGTTCACCAGCATGTTCCCGGTCCATCTGCGCCCGGGCAACGGCGCGGTCAGCGAGTCGGTGCGGGCGGTGCGCGCACAACTGGCGCAGCTGCCTGAGCGCGGCCTGGGCTTCGGTGTGCTGCGCTACCTGGGGCGTGCCGAGGTGCGTGAGGCGCTGGCGCGACTGCCGCAGCCACGCATCACCTTCAACTACCTCGGGCAACTGGACCAGGCCGCCAACGGCCAGTCGCTGTTCGGCGCGGCCCCGGAAAGCCTGGGTGACTTCCACAGTCCGTCGGCCCCGTTGGCCAACTGGCTGGAAATCATCGGCCAGGTACACGACGGCCGCCTCGGCATGCGCTGCATCTACAGCCGCAAGCGCTACCGCCCAGACACCGTGCAGGGCCTGCTGGATAGCTTCCAGGCCGAACTGCACGCCCTGATCGATCACTGCGAGCGGCTCTCATGAGCCGCGTCACCCCCATTTCAAGGACCCTGGACTATGTCACTGCACCCTGAACTCACGGCTTTCCTGGACCTGGTGGAGGAGGGTCGGCTCGCCGGCCGTCCACCGCTGCACGCCTTGTCACCGGTGGCGGCGCGCGAATCCTTCGAGCAAGCCTCCGCCGGGCTGGTCTGGCCCTGGCCCCGGCAAGTTGCGCGGCGCGAGCTGACAGCGCGCACACGCGACGGCGCCGAGCTGGGGCTGCGCCTCTATCTGCCCGAGGTCGCCTGCGACGGGGCGTGGCCGGTGCTGTTGTACTTTCATGGCGGTGGCTATGTGGTGGGCAGCCTGGACTCCCATGAGGGCATCTGCGCCGAGCTTGCCTGGCGCACGCCCTGCGCGGTGCTCGCCGTGGATTACCGGCGGGCCCCGGAACACCGCTTCCCGACAGCGCTGTTCGATGCCGAGGATGCCCTGCGCTGGTTGCAGGCCGAGGGCCCCGCGCTGGGCCTGGATGTGGACCGGCTGGCGGTGGGCGGCGACAGTGCCGGGGCGACCCTGGCGACGGTGCTGGCGATCCAGGCGGCGAGGGCGCCGCAGGACTGGCCGCTGATTCGCCTGCAGCTGTTGTGTTATCCCAGCACCGATGCTTCGCGCGCGACGGTTTCCAATGACTTGTTCGACGAAGGTTATCTGCTGGAAAGTGCCACGCTGGAGTGGTTTTACAGCCAGTACCAGCGTACCCCGGCTGATCGCCTGGACTGGCGCTTTTCGCCGCTGCTGTGCGAGGACGTGCGCGGGGTGGCCCCGGCGTTTGTGGGGCTGGCGCAGTACGATCCGCTGCATGATGAGGGGGTTGCCTATGTCGAGCGTTTGCAGGCGGCGGGGGTGAGCGTGACCTGGCGCGACTATGCGGGGACTCACGATCTGTTGCGGATGGGGGCGATCATGCCGGGGATTGATCAGGTCTATGCCGAGATGGCGGGTAGCCTGGCTCAGGCATTGCGGAGCTGTGAGTAAGGTTTTTCGCGGGTGGTCCTGTGGGCTTATCCATTTGTTGTGGCGAGGCTGCCGGCCCCTTCCGCTCTTACGGCGGCCTAGCCGAAGGTGCTGCGCACCAGCCCCCTACAGACACCTCCACTCGGCCTCCTGAAATCGCATTTTGCGGCGCCTGAACGTTCGTGCATGAAGATCAAGATCAAAAGCGGGCTCCCGCCAGTGGGAACAGGCCCAATCGGTGGGAGCGGGCTTGCCCCGCGATGGATCGTGAATTTTGCCGATAGATTCATGCCTGCCGGTAATCCCGCTTCAGCGTTGCAGTTGGATGTGCACGGCTCAGGGGACTATCGCGGGGCAAGCCCGCTCCCACCGAGCCCGCTCCTACCTGGCTGTTGGCAGTGGTCTTTGATCTCGAAGATGCGCCAGTACAGGCGCAGCCCGTAACTTCGCGACTTCAGGAGGCCGGTTCCTTTTGCCAAGACAAAAGGGACCCGCTGTAAGGGCGGAAGGGGCCATCAGCGTCGCCACATGAAATGGATAAGCTCGCAGACGTAACCCCCAGCCCACGCTCCGGAGGACGGATCATGAGGTGTCCACCATGTCTGCGCACAGGCGTTCACCATGTCCCGGTCACAAGAACCGAAGGCCGGGCGCAATACGCCCGGCATGGAAGATCAGCCCACCGACAACGGGCTGAAGTCGGCGCGTTCGAGCACCATCAGCGCGGCACGCTTGTGCGGGAAATCGAACTCCTTGAGCTTGCCAAAACCCACCGACGCCATGTAACCGATCATCTTCGCATTGTCGGCACGGGGCTCAGCCACCACCCGACAGGTACGCGGCTCGTCGAGCAACAGCCAGTCGACCAGCGAACGCAGCCAGCAATCGACCTTGGCCGGCCCGCGGTGATGCTCCTCGCCCACCAGCATATGGATACCACGGTCGAACTCACCCGCCGGATAGAATGGCGCAATGCGATCATCCTGCGCCCAGTACACCTCGTAATAGGCAAAGGGCTCGTCGTCAAAGCAACCAATGACGCTGAAGATGTGCAGAGTATCGACAATCTTCTGCAGGTACTCACGGTGCTCCTCGAGCGTGCCTTGCTCGTCCCAGAAGTGCGCCACGCGGGTGTTGTTCTGCCAGCGGTTGAACAGCGGCAGGTCCGTTTCGATGTCCAGCGTGCGCAGGGAGAACCACATCCCGAGGCGCTCGTCATAGCGACGGTACAGCTCACCCTGGGGCTTGCTGCGGGCCGGGGCAGGGGTCAGCGTTGCGGTGGTCATGTTCATCCAGGCAGCTCCTTTCAGGCCGACGCCGACAGCACGTTGTCGAGTAGCTCCAGATGGCCGTGCCCACCAGCTTCGGCCAGTTCGAGCAAGGCTTCGGAGATTTCCCAGGCGCGTGCCGGCAACACCGACAGCAAGGTGTCGCTCAGGCCGTGGTTGGCTTCCGAGAAACCCTGGACGAACACGCCGGCCTTGAGGTTTGGCGTGGCGCGCACGCGGTAGCTGCGCTCGACGTCGAAGTCGCCCAGGTACTCGGCCAGCGGCGCGAGCAGGGCTTTGTGCGACTTGCGCTCGTAGCCGGTGGCGAGGATCACCGCATCATAGTGTTGCGCCTCTTCGTGGCCAGTGGCGACCTCGCGCAGGTGCAGGCGGATGCCATGCTCGCCGGCGCTGGCGCTTTGCACCTGGGTACGGCAGCGGAAGGCATGGCGCTCGCGCTTGGAGACTTTCTGGCGGTAGAGGATGCCGTAGATCTGTTCGATCAGGTTGAGGTCGACCACCGAGTAGTTGGTGTTGTGGAACTCGCTGATCAGACGCTCGCGTTCGGACTCGGGCTGATCGAAGAACAGGTGGGTGTTTTCCGGGGCGAAGATCTGGTTGACGAAGGGGCTGTCGTCGGCAGGCTTGAGCACTTCGCTACGCAGGATCAGGTCGACCCGTACGTTGGGGTAACTGTCGTTGAGGTCGATGAACGCCTCGGCGGCGCTTTGCCCGCCACCGACCACGGCAATGCGCATGGGCTCACCGCGTGCGCAGCGCTGCTGGGTGATGCGGCTGAGGTATTGCGAGTGGTGGAACACCCGGCCATCGTCGCGCAGCCCTTTGAATACCGCGGGAATGCGCGGCGTGCCGCCGGTGCCGACGACCACCGAACGGGTGCGGCGACGGTGCTCGCGGCCCTGGCTGTCGACCGAGACCACATCCAGCAGCTCGATGGTCTTGTCCAGGCCAATGACGGGTTCCACCCGCTCGACGCGATTGCCGTAGGCGCATTGCTCGCTGAAGTGCCCGGCGACCCAGCGCAGGTAGTCGCTGTATTCCATCCGGCACGGGTAGAAGGTGCCCAGGTTGATGAAGTCGATCAGGCGTCCGTGCTGCTGCAGGTAATTGACGAAGCTGTAGCGGCTGGTGGGGTTGCGCAGGGTGACCAGGTCCTTGAGGAAGGAAATCTGCAGTTCGCTCTGGCTGACCAGGGTGTCGCCGTGCCAGTGATAGTCAGTCTGCCGATCGAGGAACAGACTGTTGGCCCGGCGGCCTGCCGTCTCGGCCTGTTCCTCGAGGGCAATGGCCAGGGCCAGGTTGGAAGGGCCGAAGCCGACGCCGATCACGTCGAAAGGCTTGTTGCTGGACTGTCGCTGGGACATTCGCGAATCCTCCTTTGAAGTGGTGCCCTGAACGTGTGACCAAGTGGACAGCGCGTCAGAAGCGTTCATCAGGCTTGACGAATGAACGCGCAGGTTCTTCAGCAACGGCCGAATTGACCTACGAACGGATCAGCAAATTCAGGGGGGAAACCCAGCAAAAGCGAAGTGGATGGAGTAAGCTTGGCGAAATTTTCCTGCTGTCAGCACATCATGCCCAACCCCTCCCACCCCGACAAAGCCCCGAGCGAAATGGCCGCCGACTGGTGCGTGCGTCTGCATTTCGAGGAGTGCACCGACGCCGATCGCGCTGAATTCCTGCGTTGGTACGATGCCGACCCGGCGCACGCGGTGGAGTACGCCAACATGTGCAAGGTCTGGCAGGTCAGCGAGCAATTGCCGCCGCGTGTACAGGTGCCGGAGAGGGGGCGTTCGCGGCGGCGTGCTGCGCCGTTGCTGGCCCGTGCGGCCGTGCTGGTACTGGCCGTGGGCGGCGCCTGGGGGGCTGGCTGGTCCTGGGGGGTACTGCCGGGCAGTGTGCGTTATTACATGGCCGAGGAGGCGCGCCGTCAGGTGCAGCTTCCGGATCACAGCCAGGTCGAGCTGAACCAGCGCTCCGGCATGCTGTACCTGGGCTTTCGTGACCAGCGCCAGGTGGTGCTGCGCGATGGCGAGGCGTATTTCGATGTGCAGCGCGACCTGGACAAGCCGTTCGTGATAAGCGCCGACAACGCCAGCATTCGGGTGACGGGTACTCATTTCAACGTCTGGACCGCTCCGGTGCAGACGACTGTCAGCGTGACCGAGGGCACGGTGCTGGTGTCGCGCAGCGAGGGCGGCGACGGCCGTAATCAGGGCGCCGAGCTGACCGCCGGCATGCAGGCGGTGGCCAGCCAGGGGCGCTCGCTCCAGCTCAAGCGTATCGACCCCTCGCGTCCGGCGGCCTGGCGCAACGGCAAGTTGATGCTCGATGACATCAGCCTGCGCGATGCCATCGCGCAGATAAACCGCTACCTCAAGGTGCCGCTGCAGCTGGAGGGCGGTGCGGTCGGTGATCTGCGCTTTGGCGGCATTTACGACACTGCCGACCTTGGCCATTTGGTCAGGGCGTTGCCGCAGGTACTTCCGGTGAAATTGCGCCACAGCGATGGTGTGATTCTGGTTTCGGCTCGCTGAATTTAGGTCTTCACGGCGTTCCGGGGGCGATGATCCTTGGTTGGGTTGGGCTGAGTTGTGAGCTTATCCATTTCGTGCGGCGAGGCTGCCGGCCCCTTCCGCCCTTACGGCGGCCTACTTTTCTCTTGGGAAAAGTAGGCAAAACCGCTTGCTCCTGCATACGGCCCTACGCTGCGCTCCGGGTCCCCTCGCTCCGGCGCCTTCCGGGGCCACGCGGCCTACGACTTGCTTCGCCAAGTTTACGTCTCGCGTCTTCGGCTACGCCGAAGGTGCTGCGCACTGCCCCTACAGGCACCTCCACTCGGCCTCCTGAAGTCGCATTTTGCGGCGCCTGAACCTTCGTGCATGAAGATCAAGATCAAAAGCGGGGACGGGCCGTGGGCGTCACCCGCCGGTGGGAGATGGCCCAATCTGTGGGAGCGGGCTTGCCCCGCGATGGATTTTGAATTTTGCCGACAGATTCATGCCTGCCGGAGATCCCGCTTCAGCGTTGCGCCTGGATGTGCATGACTCTGGGGCCCATCGCGGGGCAAGCCCGCTCCCACCGAGCCTGCTCCTGCCTGCTTGTTGGCAGTGGTCTTTGATCTCGAAGATGCGTCCTTCCAGGCGCCGCCCGTAACTTTGCGACTTCAGGAGGCCGAGTGGAGGTGTCTGGAGGGGGCAGGTGCGCAGCACCCTTCGGCGTAGCCGAAGTCGCGAGCCGTAGACTTGGCGCAGCAAGTCGTAGGCCGCGAGGCCCCTGGAGGGCACCGGAGCGAGGGAACCCGGAGCGCAGCGTAGGGCCGGATGCAGGAGCGAGCGGTTTTGCCTACTTTTCCCAAGAGAAAAGTAGGCCGCCGTAAGGGCGGAAGGGGCCATCAGCGTCACCACATGGAATGGATAAACCCACAACACCAACACCAACACAAGAATCCCAATCCCAGAAATTTCGCCCCCCCACCTTCTTTTCCAACAATTCGCTGAATAAATCTCACGCTCATTCGTCGTTCAGGCATGCCCTTTAACACGCCCGCACACAGGCCCCGGCCAATGGCGAGCGTCATGCCTGGAACCCGAGACGATGAGCGAACCTGCACGAAGTACCCTGCATGAACTGACACAGGTGTTGCGTCCTTTCTGGCCACTGTTGCTGGTCTCCACCGTGCTCGGCATTCTGGGTGGCCTGAGCATCACCGGGCTGCTGGCGACCATCAACCATGCCCTGCATGCTGAAGACGGCGCCAGCCGGGGCGTACTGCTGGGCTTTGCCGGATTGTGCCTGATGGCGCTGCTCGGTTCGGTCATCTCCGACATCGGCACCAACTATGTCGGCCAGCATGTGATTGCCCGCCTGCGCAAGAGCCTGGGCCTGAAGATCCTCAGCGCACCCATCGACCAGCTCGAACGCTACCGCAGTCACCGGCTGATCCCGGTGTTGACCCACGATGTCGACACCATCAGCGACTTTGCCTTCGCCTTCGCCCCGTTGGCGGTGTCGTTCAGCGTCACCCTGGGTTGCCTGGTGTACCTGGTGCAGTTATCGCCGGGAATGTTCCTCACCACCACCCTGGCGATTCTGCTGGGCTCGGTGGCGCAGTACTATGCACGGGCACGGGGCATCAAGGGGTTCTTCGAGGCCCGCGACCTGGAAGACGATCTGCAGAAGCACTACCGCTCGATCGCTGAAGGCGCCAAGGAACTGCGCATCAACCGTCCGCGCCGCCAACGCCTGCTCAAGGAAAGCATCGAGGGCACCGCCGACAGCATCTGCCAGAAGCAGGTGAACTCGATCAACCAGTTCGTGGTGGCCAAGGGCGTCGGCTCCACGCTGTTCTTCATCGTCATTGGCGTGGCCCTGGGCTTCCAGGCCATGTGGCCGAGCACCAGTACCGCGACCCTGAGTGGCTTCATCCTGGTGTTGCTGTACATGAAAGGGCCGCTGGAGCATCTGCTCAGTACGCTGCCCGCCATCAGCCGTGCACAAGTGGCGTTTCGCCGGATTGCCGAGCTGTCCGAGCAGTTCACCTCGCCGGAGCCGCACTTGCAGGAAGCGCGCGACAAGCCGCTGCCTACCGACATCACCAGCATCGAGCTGCGCGACGTGCGTTACCGCTATCCGAGCGAGGATGGCGCCTCGGGCTTTGCCATCGGGCCGGTCAATCTGTCGATGCGCAAGGGCGAGATTGTCTTCATCGTCGGTGAGAACGGCGGCGGCAAGACCACCCTGATCAAGCTCTTGCTGGGCTTGTACGTCCCCCAGAGCGGTAGCCTGCTGCTCGACGGCAAGCCCGTCGACGCCACGCAGCGGGACGATTATCGCCAGCTGTTCACCACGGTGCTGTCGGACTTCTTCCTGTTCGAGGACCTCGTCCAGCAGGGCGATGAGGTGCCCGAGGAGGCGATGGTGTACCTGGAACGGCTGGAGATCGCGCACAAGGTACGTATCGACGAGGGGCGTTTCTCTACCCTCGATCTGTCGACCGGCCAGCGCAAGCGTCTGGCACTGCTGCAAGCGTGGACCGAACATCGCCCGGTGCTGGTGTTCGACGAGTGGGCCGCCGATCAGGACCCGACGTTCCGCCGCATTTTCTATACCGAGTTGCTGCCAGACCTGCAGCGCCTGGGCAAGACCATCGTGGTGATCTCCCACGACGACCGTTACTTCGATGCCGCCGACACGCTGTTGCGCATCGACAACGGCCGTCTGGTGCAACATCGCGTCAGCGGCGCCGAGGCGGGCTGAAGTGAGCCCATCGCTGGCCCAGCGCCTGCCGCCGGTACTGCAGCCGCTCGCGTCGCGCACACGCGTCGAGCCGGGCAGTGGCGCGCCGTTGCTCAGCCGCTGGCTGGAGCCGGGGCTGTTGCGCGAGGCGCTGGGGCGGTATGCGCGCAACTGGCCAGAGGCTGATCCACGGGCGGTGGCGTCGCAATGGCATCAGGAGAGCAGCGCGCTGATCCTGCCGCCGCTGCTGCTGGCGCGACTGCTGTATGCCGAGCCGGTAAGCCTGGAACTGGGGCAGTTGCGCATGACCGTGGATGCGCAGGGCGCCCCGGGTGAACTGCACCTGCCGCTGTCAGGGCGCACGCCGGCAGGCGAGGGCAATGGCGCGCGGCTGCTCGATGCGCTGCAGGCGCAGTTGCTGGAACCGTTCGTCAGTCGCTTCGCGGCGCATACCGGCCTTGCGCCGCGCGTGCTGTGGGGCAACGTGGCGCTGTGCATCGACTGGGTTTTGGAGGTGGCCCAGGGCGTAGTACCGACCCGCGCGCTTGGGGAAGCGCGGGCTCATTTGCGTGACGGCCTCCAGGGGGGCGGCTGTCATGCCTTGCGCAGTGCATTGCGCCGCGACGCCAACGGCATCACGCGGCGGGTCTGCTGCCTGCGCGAGCGCCTGGCGTTCGATCGCTGTGCGGTCTGCCCACTGGCCCCGCGCCAGGACACACACAACATGCCAATACAACCATAAAACCATCAGGACCATCATGAGCGTCTATCCACTGAATCAACAGGCACAGCGCCTGCGTCGCGGCATCGCCGCCGCTACCCTCGGGCTTGCCATGGCAGCCGCAGCCCCGGCGATGGCTGAACCGGTGCAGATCAACATTCCGGCCAAGTCGCTGTCCTCGGCCTTGTACGAGCTGGGCAGCCAGGCCAATTTGCAGATCATCTACAGCCAGGACACCGTCTCCGGCCTGCGCAGCCGCAGTGTGGCCGGCAATATGGAGCCGGAGGAAGCGCTGCGCCAGTTGCTCCAGGGGACCAACATTGCCTACCAGATCGAAGGCAACCATGTGACCTTGCAGAGCCACCGCGACGGTGCGGCGATTGCCCTGCCCACCACCAGCGTGGTCAGCCAGGCGTACAGTTCGGTGAGCCCGGATGACGGCTATGTGGCCAAGCGTGCATCGGCGGGCAGCAAGACCGATACCCCGATCATCGAAACACCGTATTCGGTGTCGGTGGTCACCCGTGAGCAGATCAAGGCCCAACAACCCAAGACGGTCGCCCAGGCCCTGCGTTATACCCCGGGCATCAACGCCGAACTGGCTGGCCCGCAGTTCGTTACCGATCAAATGACCATTCGCGGCTTCCAGCAAGGCACCGGCCGCATGCTGCGCGATGGCACCCGCACCTTTCTGCCCGACTTCCTGGGCTGGGATGCCCCGGAGCCCTACGGCCTGGAGCGGATCGAGGTACTGCGTGGTGCAAGCTCGGTGCTCTACGGTGCTTCCGACCCCGGCGGCCAGGTGAACCTGGTCAGCAAGCGTCCGACCCTCGACCCGCTGCGTGAAGTGCAGCTGCAAATGGGCAACCACGATTACAAGCAGGGTGCCTTTGACCTCGGCGATGCCCTGGACGATGAAGGGGTGTGGAGCTACCGCCTCACGGGCCTGTTTCGCGAAGCCGATGCCCAGGCCGATCACATCACCAACCGCCGCGAGTACCTGGCACCGGCGATCAGCTATCGGCCCAGTGACAACACCGAGCTGACTGTGCTGGGCGAATACCAGAAGCAGACCGGCAACTTCGCCAACCCGCTGCCGGCCCAGGGCACCGTGTTTCGCGACCCGCGTGGCCGCCTGGACCGCGATACCTACGTCGGCGACAGCGCCTACGACTACATGACCAACGAGAAGACGTCGTTGGGCTATGTGTTCGAGCACAGCTTCGACGAGATCTGGACCCTGCGTCAGAACGTTCGCTACAGCGACTACCGCCAGTCCAGCTCCGAAATTGCCTTGTTCGGCCCGGCGGGCGATGCCTACTCGCGCTACAACGACGAGCGCAAGGGCGATGGCCGGCTGTTCACCATGGACAACCAGATCCAGGCCAACTTCGCCACGGGACCGGTGGAGCACACCTTGCTGACCGGCGTCGACTACAACAACGGCAAGTTCGACCAGGACCAGTCGCTCAACTTCATCCTGCAGACCTTCGACGTGTTCAATCCCGTCTACGGCGAGCCGCTGACCTTCATTCCGTTCAGTGCCTCCAGCTACGAGCAGAAGCTGTCGCAGACCGGTGTGTACCTGCAGGATCAAATGAAGGTCGATAACTGGGTGTTCCTGCTCGGCGGTCGTTACGACTGGGCCAGCAACCAGAAGGACGACCGCGATCCGCAAACCCAGAAGGATGAAAAGTTCAGCGGTCGCGCGGGTATTGTCTACCTGTTCGACAACGGCCTGGCCCCTTATGCCAGCTACAGCGAATCGTTCCTGCCGGTGATGGGCATCACCGCCAGCAACTCGCAGCTCGACCCGGAAGTCGGCAAGCAATACGAGGTGGGCCTGAAGTATGAGCCGCCGGGCAGCAACAGCCTGTACACCATCGCGGCGTTTGACCTGACCAAGGAGAATGCCACCGAAAACGTCGGCGGCTTCTCGCGCCAGGAAGGCGAAGTTCGCTCCCAGGGTATCGAGCTTGAGGGCAAGACCGAAGTCACCCCGGGTTTCAACCTGATTGGCAGCTACACCTGGAACGACGTCGAAGTCACCAAGTCTGACGTCGGCAACAAAGGCAACACACCGTTCCGGATTCCCGAGCACATGGCCTCGATCTGGGGCGACTACATCGTCCAGGGCGGCCCGCTCGAAGGGCTGCGCATTGGCGCCGGCGCCCGCTACGTGGGCAGCACCTACGGTGATTCGGCCAACAGCTTCAAGGTCGACAGCTACAGCGTGGTCGATGCCCTGGTCGCTTACGAACTGGGCAAGGTCGACGCCTCGCTCGACGGTGTGGAAGTGTCGCTCAACGCCACCAACCTGTTCGACGAGGACTACGTGGCGGGCTGCTTCAGCACGGTGGGTTGCCAGTACGGCCAGCAGCGGACGGTCTACGGTACCGTGACCTATAACTGGTAGGCCGAAGCTTCCATCCTCATTGAAAAACGTCACTGGCGCCTTCGGGCGCCAGTGTTGTTTCTGCGCCCGTCTACCCCCGTCGGTGTATGTACAGCTTCAGGGCTGCATTGATAGCGTTACCCCACTTCCTGTTTACGTCACACCGCTTGTCATTAAAAAAACAATAGTGGAGAGGTGCGTTATGAGTAGTTTGAAGTTGAGCCGAAGCCTGGGGTTCTGGGCTGCCTACTCCACATCGGTGGGCCTGGTGGTTTCGGGTACGGCCATGGTGGCGCTGGGTAACGGCTACGGTGTTTCGGGGCCTGCATTCAGCATCGTCGCGTTGCTGGCCCTGATGGTGATCCTGTGTATCGCCATGTCCTATTCCGAGCTTGCGGCCATGCTGCCGGGGGCCGGCATGGTGGGTGAATACACGCTGCCTGCGCTGGGCAAGCTCCCGGCCCTGTTTGCGGTACTGGCTGGCTACATCGTTCTGGTCGGCACCGACGGCGGTACCAACATGATCATCGGCGGCCAGTCGCTGGAGCGCTTGACAGGGGTGCCGTGGTACCTGTTTTCACTGGGTATCCTGGCGGTACTGGTGGCCATCAACCTCAAAGGCGTGGACCTGTTCGGCCGGGTACAAACGACCCTGGCCATCGCCATGATGCTGATGCTTGGCCTGGTGGGTGTATGGGGCTTGTCCGGGTTCCAGACTGCCCCGCAACTGGCCGAGCAGCCGGCCTTCTCAGTGGGCACATGGCAGGACCAGCTGGGTCACCTGAGCCTGGCGATCTGGCTGTTCATCGGGATGGAATTCGTCGCGCCCCTGGCCGAAGAGGTCAAGAACCCGGGGCGAACCATCCCCCTGGCAATGATCTTCGGCTGCGCAAGCATCTGGCTGGTCGACTTGCTGTTTGGCTTGAGCATCACCCGTTACCTGTCGCTTGAAGAGCTGGCGGCCTCGACCATTCCCCATGTCGATGGCGCTGCGGCCATGCTCGGCCAGCCGGGGCTGATCCTCATGGGCAGTATCTCGATCCTGGCGGCGGTGACGACCTGTGACACCTACCTGATCGCCGTGCCGCGCATGCTTTATGGCCTGTCGCGCGAAGGCATGCTGCCGAAGATCTTCTCCTGGCTGCACCCCACCGCCAGAACACCCTGGTTCAGTATCTTCTTTGTGGTGGCGCTGATCCTGATCGTTCTGGTCTACGCCATGGCCAACCATGCCGACATTGCCTTGATCACCATGATGATCAGCGTGGCCTGCACCACCTGGTTGATGTCGTACCTGATCGCCCAGGTGAATGTGCTGGTACTGCGGGCCAAGTACCCCAATGCCCACCGTCCATTCCGCACGCCGCTCTATCCGTTGCCACAGGTGGTCGGGATTGTTGCATGCCTTTACATGATCGGTTCACTGGTCGCGGACGCCCAGGTGCTGGGCATTGCCGTGGTGTGCTCGGCGTTGATCCTGGCGTTTGGCGTGATCTACCTGAAGAAGACCGGCCAGGCCCTGTTCCAGCCGGTGCCGCTCGACGAGGTGCTGCGCCGGATCGTGCATCGCTCCGAATCGCTGGATGAACCCGGTGACGGTGTCGAGCGTGACTTGCTTGCCCAGCTGAAACGCCAGTAACCCGACGACGGAGCCCGCATGGATCTTTATTCGATCATCGACCGGCGCGCGCAGCAGATGCTTCGCGATACGGTTTCTCGCTTCGACCCGTACATGGCGCATGACGGTGGGGAGGGGGTACGTGCAGTGTCAGGCCTGGACCACCGCCTGGCCGCGGATGACCTGGTGCTCGAGCATCGCTTGTCGAGCAAATTGATCGGCCGCATCTACACCTGCCGCTGGCGCTGGAAGGTCGCAGTGGACCTGGGCGCCGTATCCCAGGTGATTCGCCTGCGTTATCGCGGCTGGAAGCCATCGAGCCGGACGGCGAGCTTTGTCGGGCAGCGGGGCAACAGCGCCTTGTGCGATCAACTCAACGCCAGTGCCGTTGTACTGCCCCTGTGCACGGCCATGGAGCTGGGGGGCTTGAGCATCCACTACCACGCCGCAGAGAAAACCTGTGAGGTCGTACTGAGTCCCAACTATGGGGACTTTGTCTGGATGCTCATACCGCCGGTGAAGTACGGGCGCCAACCCACACCTGCTGAAGTGGACAGCACGGTGCTGCTCATTCAACAGCTCTCCCTGATTCTTCACGCCAGCCGATGCCAGGCCTTGGCCGGCTGAGCGTGGTCATCGAACAGCCTTGCGCGCGCAGGAGCCCTGCGCGCGAGGGGACAGTGTTGCCAAAAAACGTTACTTCATGAGGATGTCGTTATGTTGGACACAAACAAGAAAACCATGACAGCCGCTGTACTTCGTGAGCTGGGCGGACCGCTGAACCTTGAACAGGTGCCTATTCCGCAGCCTGGCATCGGTGAAATTCTCATCAAGGTCGTGGCCTGTGGCGTGTGCCACAGTGATGTGCATGCCTGCGATGGCGACTGGCCTACACCGCCCAACCTGCCGCTGATTCCCGGCCACGAAGTGACCGGGCATATTGCCGAGCTGGGCGAGGGGGTGACCGGCTATAAGGTTGGCGATACCGTTGGCGTGCCTTGGATGTACAGCGCCTGCGGCGCGTGTGAGTACTGCCGTGCAGGCATGGAGACCATCTGCAAGCAGGGCGAGGCCACCGGCTACAGCAAACCCGGGGGCTATGCCGAGTACATGATTGCCCCAGCGGCGTTCGTGGCAAAAGTACCGCAAGGTGCCGACTTGTATGCGCTGGCACCGATTCTCTGCGCCGGGGTCACGACGTATCGCGGGCTCAAGCGTTCGGGGGCGCGTCCGGGGCAGTGGATGGCCGTGATCGGCATCGGTGGCCTGGGGCATGTGGCGGTGCAATATGCCAAGGCCATGGGCTTGAGGGTGGTGGCCGTTGACGTCAGTGATGAAAAACTGGAACTGGCCCACCGCTTGGGCGCCGAGCGCGTGTACAACGTGCTCAAAGACCCTGAAAGTGCGATCCACGAAGAGCTGGGTGGGGTCCATGGCGTGCTGGTGACGGCCACCTCCAACAAGGCATTTGAACTGGCCGTGAAACTGCTGCGTCCCGGCGGCACGGCAATCTACATTGGCCAGCCAGGCGGTGCTGCCGATGAAGTGCGCAGCTCCATCGACCGCATCGTCAACTGGGAGCTGTCCATCCGCGGCTCCAACGTGGGCACCCGGCAAGACTTGCACGAGGCCGTGGAGTTTGCCGCCAATGGCCTGGTTGCGGTCCAGGCGAGCCTGACCACCCTGGAGGAGATCGGCGCGATTTTCGAGCAGATTCGCCAGGGAACGGTAGTGGGCCGCAAAGTACTGAAAATTTCCTGACGCTGGCCCGGCTGGCGTGCACGCGCCAGCCGGGTGGCTTGCTTGGAGCTCAATCATGAATGCCGATACGCAGCTGTACATCAATGGGCAATGGGTGGACCCGGTCGAGGGCGGGACCTTCGACACGATCGACCCGAGCAGTGAGGCACTGATTGCCAGGGTAGGCGCTGCCACGGCCGCCGACGTCGACCTGGCCGTGCGGGCCGCACGCCAGGCCTTTGACGAGGGGCCTTGGCCACACATGAACGGTTCGGCGCGGGCCGACGTGTTGCGGCGTATCGCCCAGGGCATCCGCAATCGCCAACAGGCACTGGCCGAACTGGAGGTGCGCGACAACGGCAAGCCGCTGCCGGAGGCCCTGTGGGACATCGGCGATGCCGCGGGCTGCTTTGACTACTATGCCGAGCTCGCCGAAGGCCTGGACGATCAGCAAGAACACCCCGTCGCCTTGGCCGATGAGCGTTTCAGCTCAGTGGTGCGCAAGGAGCCGGTGGGCGTGGCCGGTGCGATCATTCCGTGGAACTTCCCCCTGCTGATGGCCGCCTGGAAGGTGGCACCGGCCTTGGCGGCCGGCTGCTGCATGGTGCTCAAGCCATCCGAGCTGACGCCCTTGACGGCGCTTGAGCTGGCGCGCATCGCGGACACTGCCGGGTTGCCTGCCGGGGTGTTGAACGTGCTGCCTGGCCTGGGCCAGGACGCCGGTGCCGCGCTGGCCGCGCATCCGGGTATCGACAAGCTGGCCTTCACCGGCAGCGTGCCCACCGGCAGCAGGATCATGCAAGCGGCCGCCAACGACATCAAGAACATCAGCCTGGAACTGGGCGGCAAGTCGCCTTTCATCATCTTTGCCGACAGCGATATCGAGGCGGCTGTCGAGTGGATCATGTTCGGCATCTTCTGGAACCAGGGACAGGTGTGCTCCGCGACGTCGCGGGTATTGGTGCAGCGCGAACTCTACGCGCCGCTACTGGAGCGGCTACGCCAGGAGGCCGAGAAGCTTCGCATCGGCAACGGCCTGGAGGACGGCGTGCTGCTTGGGCCACTGGTGAGCAAGGGCCAGTACGACAAGGTGTTGAGCGCCATTGCCGACGGGCTGGAGGAGGGCGCTCGGCTGGTCTATGGAGGCGTGCGGCCGGCCGGTTTTGACAAAGGCTTCTACCTGCAACCCACGATCTTTGCCGATGTACCTCCCGGCAGCCGGATCTGGCGCGAAGAAGTATTCGGTCCGGTGGTGTGCATCCGGCCGTTTGACGATGAGGCCCAGGCGCTGCGTTCAGCCAACGACTCGCGCTTCGGCCTGGCGGCGGCGGTGATGTCCAAAGACCTGCTGCGTGCCGAACGGGTGGCACGCAAACTGCGCGCCGGCATCGTCTGGATCAATTGCTCGCAGCCGACCTTTACCGAGGCGCCCTGGGGCGGCTACAAACAGAGTGGCATCGGTCGCGAGCTGGGCGAGTGGGGGTTGAACAACTACCTGGAAATCAAACAGATTACCCGCTACGACAGCGACCAGGACTGGGGGTGGTACCTCAAGTAAAACCGCTGCCTGCCAAACCGGTGGCCTGCTCCACCGGCTACCTGCACCCCTTGAGGTTTGCGCTGATGCAACTGCACCTGACTGATTGGACTCGAAGTGTTGTCGACGTGCTGACGCAGCCGCCCGGCGGTCAGCAGTTGCGAGCGCTGGCTGCCTGGTTGAGACGCTTGAGTATCGCGGACCACTTCGTGCTGTTCATTTATGAGGGCAGCTATCGCCCGCTGGCATTGTTCGACACCTTCACGGCAGAACAGCGCTGCATCTTCATAGACGAGTACCAGACCGGTCCTTACCTGCTCGATCCGTTCTACCTGGCCTGCCACCCGGAACAGTCCGAGGGCGTTTACAGCATGCGCCAGTTGGCGCCGGACCAGTTCTACAACAGCGAATACTTCCTGACCTATTACCACCATCTCGGGCTGTGCGAAGAAGTGGGTTTTTTCATCACCTTGCGCCCGGACACCCATGGGGTGCTGTCACTGATGCGCCGACGCGGGCGCACACGGTTCTTTGACGACGAAATCAGGCAACTGGAAAGCGCCGTCCCGGTGGTCAGCGCGGCAGTGCGCGCGGCCTGGGAAGCAAACAGCCAGGCCGCGGCAAGGCCGATGGATGATCATGACCACCTGGTACAAGAGGCGTTTGCCAACTTTGGCCGTGGTTCGTTGACCGAGCGTGAGCGTGAAGTGGTCAGGTTGTTGCTGCAGGGGCACTCCAGCCAGTCCATTGCGCAGAAGCTGCGGATCAGCCCGGCGACGGTGAAGGTTCACCGCAAGAACCTGTATGAAAAGCTGGGAATTGGCAGTCAGTCAGAGCTATTGGCGCTGTTTGTACAGGCGATCAAGGGGAAATCGTTGAACCCTGCAAAAGCGATCTGTAGCCAGGAACTAGGGTAGAGTGCCCGCCACCGTCGGTTATCAAGCGTTAGTTGAAGAATGAATCGTCCGCTGTTCGTTTCTCTGGATGGGCCCAAGGGGTCTGGCAAAACCACGCTGTTGGAGGCCATTACCAAAGTATTGAGGGCCGACAACAAGAAGGTGATCCGCCTGTGCGAGAAAAAAAGCGATCCCTATCGCGGTGAAACAATGGCCCTCGTCAACCAGCTCGTCAGGCATCCCAGCCGGGAGCTGGAATTGCAGGTGTGTGAGCGCTTTGCCGATAGCCGTGCCTGGATTTCCCGGCACGTGCTGCCTAAACAGCCACGCGACAGCATCATCTTGATCGATCGCTGGTACCCGTCCGATGCGGCGTTTCGCCGGTTGCTCCCGTTTGCAGAAATTCTGCAACTGAACATTGATCGGAATGTGCAAGTGCCAGACCTGCATGTCGGGGTTGTCACCGCGCCTGGAATTTCATGGGCGCGGGCGGCGGCACGCTCGCGTGGCCTGGGCAGTACAGTGATGCACACGCTGGAAGAGCATGTCGCCTGTACCGAGGCGTTCGAGCGAGCCATCGTCGATCACGGCTGGGTGTTGTGCCGTAATGAACGGACGGTCGAAGAGGCAACGATGCAGGTGGTTTGCGAGATCTATCGCGTGCTTGCGGATGCCGAAGGCGCAGTCAGCCAGGAGCACCCGCCACTGTGACCTGGCGGGTGCCGCAACGGAAACCTTACCGAACCGCTTGCCTGATGCGGTCTTAGCCGGCTTTGATGTCGCCGCAGAACATGGGTCGACTGCCATCGGCCGCGCTGGTGCGCACCAGCAAGGCATAGTCTCCCCGGGTCAAGTCAGCCAGCGCTACCGGGGCCTGGGACCCATAGCGGGTACGCGGGGCCAGGGACAGGTAGTTGAGGGTTTCGACCTTGTCGGTCTTGTAGGCAGGCGCTTTTCCCAGGTTTTGGCAGGAGCCTGCGTAGATTTCGGTTTCAAGGCGGCTCGGGACTGCCATGTGGTCGGGCAAGCCGGCGGTGGTGAGGTAGATGCTGGTGGTATCGCCTGTAGGGTTCAGGGAGGCACGCGCGGTATGGCCTGCATTCTGCGGGGTAGCATTGAGAGGGACATCGACAATATCGGCGTTGCTTGCGCAACCTGAAATCGCCCCGACTGCCACTACCAACGCTAGCCAAGATGTTCTGTTCATCACAGATCTCCTGATGTGAGGTGCGTTGATTTGGTCCCCCCTATGAAGTCTAGTTTCCTGCTCCGAATACGGGATTCGGCTGATGGGTGGTCAGTTGTAGCCGGAATACAAGGATCTTCACGGGTTTACGGGGTTGATGTTGTTTGTGGCTTTGTGGCTTTGTGGCTTTTGTGAGCTTATCCATTTGCCACGGCGGCGCCGAGTCACCTTTGCGCCCTTACGGCGCCTTACTTTTTTTCAGTCGAAAAAAAAAGTAAGCAAAAAATTCTCGCCCCACCAGGGGCCCTACGCTTCGCTACGGGTCCCCTCTCTCCGGTGTCGCTACGGGGCATTGCGAGCTACGAGTTGCAAGCAACTCTACGCTTCGCAACTTCGGCCAAGGCCGAAGGCGCTACGCGCTAGCCCCTCCACGACACCTCCGCTCGGCCCTTCTGGTTAACGGGGCGGGTGGATCAAGATCAAGAGCACAATTCGCTGCGCTCTTGCTTTTGGACCACGGTGAGCCAGTAGGCACCGCTCTTTTGCTTTTGATCTTGCTTTTGATCTACCTGCCCCGTTAACCAGAAGGGCCGAGCGTAGGGGAAGTGGAGGGGTGAGTGCGAAGCACCTTCGGCGCTAGCCGAAGTCGCGAGACGTAGACTTGGCGAAGCAAGTCGTAGGCCGCGATACCCCGTAGCGACACCGGAGTGAGGGGACCCGGAGCGAAGCGCAGGGCCCCTGGTGGGGCGAGACCTTTGTGTTCCTTTGGGGCGTTTGCCAAAGGAACCCGCCGTAAGGGCGGAAGGGGCCAGTGGCGTCACCCTCCAAAATGGATAAGCACACCGTCACCGTCACCGTCACCGTCACCGTCACCGTCACCGTCACCGTCACCGTCACCGTCACCGTCACCGTCACCGTCACCGTCACCATCACCATCACCATCACCATCACCATCACCATCCAAGCCAAACTTTCCCGACAATCCACGAAGCACCGAATAAAAAGGGGGGTAGGGGTGATCCGGACGCGCAGCCCACCCATTCAAGGGAGGGCCATTTACAAGCGTGAGCGGATAAATTGGCGATCACCCGATCCCCGTGCGGACAGTCCGCTCAACAGGAGTTCCTCATGAAAGTAATGGCTGCGGTAAAGCGCGTGGTCGATTTCAACGTGAAAGTCCGCGTCAAAGCGGACGGTTCCGGCGTCGATCTCGCCAACGTGAAAATGGCAATGAACCCCTTCTGCGAAATCGCCGTGGAAGAAGCGGTGCGCCTGAAGGAACAAGGCATCGCCAGCGAGGTTGTGGTGGTCAGCGTGGGCTCGTCCGCTGTGCAGGAGCAGTTGCGTACCGCCCTGGCACTGGGGGCGGACCGCGCCATCCTGGTGCAGGCCGACGACGAACTGGGCTCCCTGGCGGTGGCCAAATTGCTCAAGGCGGTGATGGACAAGGAGCAACCACAGCTGATGATCCTCGGCAAACAGGCGATCGACAGCGACAACAACCAGACCGGGCAGATGCTCGCCGCCTTGAGCGGCTACAGCCAGGGCACGTTTGCCTCCCGTGTCGAGGTCAGCGACGGCAAGGCCTGCGTGACCCGGGAAGTCGACGGAGGGGCGCAGACCGTGTCCCTCACGCTACCCGCCATCGTCACCACCGACCTGCGCCTGAATGAACCGCGCTATGCCTCCCTGCCCAACATCATGAAGGCGAAGAAAAAGCCGCTGGAAATCGTCACCCCGGAGTCGCTGGGCGTGAGCACTGCCTCCACCAGCAAAATCCTGAATGTCGAAGCCCCGGCGTCCCGCAGCGCGGGCATCAAGGTCAAGTCGGTGGCCGAACTGGTCGAGAAACTGAAAAATGAAGCGAAGGTGATCTGATGACTATTCTGGTAATCGCTGAGCACGACAACAAAACACTGGCCGCCGCCACACTCAATACCCTGGGGGCGGCAGTCCAGATCGGTGACGATATTCACTTGCTGGTGGCAGGCCTGGGTGTCGGCGCCGTGGTTGAAGCCGCTGCGAACATCGCGGGCGTGGCCAAGGTGCTGGTGGCCGACAACGCCGCCTATGCGCACCAACTGCCGGAAAACGTGGCACCGCTGGTGGCCAGCCTGGTGATCGAACAACATTCGATCTACAACCACGTGCTGGCGGCGGCCACCTCCAACGGGAAAAACATCCTGCCGCAGGTGGCTGCGCGGCTGGACGTTGACCAGATCTCCGAAATCATCGCCGTGCAGAGCGCCGACACCTTCAAGCGCCCGATCTACGCCGGCAATGCCATTGCCACCGTGCAGTCGAGCGCTTCGGTCAAGGTGATCACCGTGCGCGCCACTGGCTTCGATCCGGTTGCCGATCATGGCGGGTCGGCCGCGGTTGAAAGCGTTGGTATCCACTGCGATGCAGGCATCTCCAGCTTCGTCGGCGAAGTGCTGGCCAAGTCCGACCGTCCTGAGCTGACCGCCGCCAAGATCATCGTTTCCGGTGGTCGCGGGATGCAGAACGGCGACAACTTCAAGCACCTGTATGCCGTGGCCGACAAGCTCGGTGCCGGTGTCGGCGCTTCCCGCGCGGCGGTCGACGCAGGGTTTGTCGCCAACGACATGCAGGTCGGCCAGACCGGCAAGATTGTCGCGCCGCAGCTGTACATTGCGGTGGGCATCTCCGGGGCGATCCAGCATCTGGCCGGCATGAAGGACTCCAAGGTGATCGTGGCGATCAACAAGGACGACGAAGCGCCTATTTTTCAGGTGGCCGACTATGGCCTGGTGGCGGATCTGTTCGAGGCCGTGCCGGAGCTTGAACGGCTGGTTTGATCCGCGCGGTGGCGAACGGGCCTGAAGATCCCGGGTAGGAGCGGGCTTGCCCCGCGATGGGCATTGCAGGCAATCAGGTGTCTGAAGGCTGAGGGCCCCTCGCGGGGCAAGCCCGCTCCCACTGCGATCAGTCCGGGAAACGCTCTACGCCCGCTGCGCGGCCGATCGCAGCCTCGTACCTCGGCAGCGGCTACATCGCCGTAGCCGCTGCCGACAGGCTGCGATCGACTGTGTAGCAGTCGCCAATGCGGTGATGAATGGCAGGGTGAAGACAGTTGCTCCCACCCACCCACGCCCGCTCCTGATCTGGTCAGGGCTCAGTCGATTAGTTGATGGTTACGCGCCCAGACCATGGCGTCGTAGCGGCTGGAGACGCCGAGCTTGGCGTAGATGTTGCGCAGGTTCCACTTCACGGTGTCCAGGGTGATGTCCAGCGTGTGGGCGATGCGTTTGCTCGACATGGCCTGGGCAACCAGGCTGAGAATCTCGCGTTCCCGTGGCGTCAGTTGCGGCGTCTGCCCGGTTGTTGTCGTGCGCCGTGAACGCGGGGCTGCAAGACTCGGCGCAGAGGGGGCGGCGAGTTTTCCGAGCAGCTCGTCCAGGTATTCCCGCAGCTGATCTTCAAGGGGGCATTGGGACAGGCGTGTCAGCAGTTTCTCGCTCAATGCACCTTCGTCCAGCAAGGTGCGGACCAACCCCAGGCGCCGGCCATTCTCCACCGCCCGATAGAGACGTTCGAGGGATTCTTCCGAGCGACCGAGATCCTCCAGGGCATCGGCCGACAGCAGGTCGACAAGCACTCCAAGGCGGGCGCGATTGAAGCGCTCGGCATAGTCTTGCACCTTGTTCAACGCGCGCAGGGCCGCCTGGGAATCCTCGCTGCGCAGTATCCGCGCCCGCGCCAGCGCGGCAATGGCGGGCAGCTCTGCACGGCCGCCCTGTTCGCTACTGTGGTCGCGGACAAAGTCGTCGAGCGATTGCAGCAGTTCCACCGCTTGATTGCGCTGGCCCTTGATCAGGCTCACGCGGATCTGTTCGCCGAGCAATTGGGCCACCGGGCGGATCTGTCCCAGGCAGCGCAGGTGGGCAATTTGCTGGCGCAGAAACGGCAGGGCGGCATCCGGGCCTTTTTGCAGCAAGTCCAGGCGGCTGCGGCTGATGTTGGTGCGCACGATGACATCGGGCACAGAGGAGTGCAGCAGGCCCAGGCGGTTGGCGATCAGTTCGCGGGCGTCGTCGATGCGGTCGAGCTCGTAGAATGCATCGGCCAGCAGGCTGGCACACAGGTTGGTGCAGATCGAACGGTGTCCGCCTTCGCGGGTGGAGCGCTCCAGCAGTTCGCAGATCAGCGGTTCGGCTTCGCCGATCTCGCCGGCGATGATGTAGGTGGTCAGGCGCGCCGATTCGGCCACCAGGGCCATGTCGTTGCCGCGATCCTGCGGGGGGATCGGGTGAATGTCGAACAGGCGCCGGGCATCGGCATAGCGTCCGGCGGTGTAGTAGGCCACGGTCAGCGCGGCCAGCAGCATATAGCGCAAGAACGGGTTTTCCATCGGCGCGTCGAGCACCGGCTCAAGCAGGTCGATGGACCGCTCGATGTCGTCTTCCTGGACGGCGATGGCCGCCTGGATCAGCGGCAGGCCGCTGGCCAGCTCAGGGTATTCGCTCAGATCGCTGGCCTGTAGACGCTCGAGCCAGGCTTTCGCCCGCCCCGGACGCGACGTCAGGGAAACCGTGATGCAGGCCAGGAACAGCAGGCGTTGGTGGGAAAACAGCACGTCCTCGGGCAAACGCTCGAGCAAGCGCAGGGTCGGGGCGAGGTATTCCAGGCTCCAGGTCGCCGGCGCGGATTGCTCGATCACCCGGATGGCAAACTCGGTGTCCTCACCCAGGTTGGCGTGTCGCACCGCCTCGGTCAGGCAGTTGTGCGCGGCGAACCACTGCGCACCGAGGCGGTGCAAGGCGTGGATGTCCGACTTGCGACGCTCCAGGCGTGCACTGAGGAACTCGCCGAACAGCGGCTGAAAGCGATACCAGGTCATGCGGTCTTCAGAGTCGACCCGGTAGATCAGCAGGTTCTCGTCTTCCATGCGCTGCAGCAGTTCACCGGCTTGCGCATTGCCGGTCACGGCCACGGCCATGGCGGCATTGAATCGGCGAAAGAGTGACAACGCTTCGGCAACTTCGACCAGTTCGTCTGGCAGGTGCGCGACCACTTCTTCGCTCAGGTAGCTTTGCAGGTCGCTGGAGCGCCAGACCAGGTCATTGAGGATCGAGCGCGTGGAAGGGCGGTTCTTGAGCATGATGACGATCAGTTGCAGGCACGAGGGCCAGCCGCTGGTCAGGTCATTGATCAGGCTCAACTCATCGACGTTGATCCTGTCGGTGCCCAGGTTCTCTTCGACGAAGGTGCGGGTCTCGGCCAGGTCGAACGGCAGCTCGGCGCTTTCAATTTCGACGACTTGGTCCATGACCCGCAGTCGAGTCAGGCTCAGCGGCGGATTGACCCGTGCAGCGAGCACCAGGTGCAGGTTGCCCGGGCTCTGCTCGAGCAGCTTTTGAATCAGTTTGTGCGCTGCGGGGACTTCGACGTGGTGGTAGTCGTCGACGATCAGGTAGAGCTCCTTGCTGAGCTGGGTGGCCGCTTCGACGATGATCGCGACGCAGGCCTCCATCGCCGGCACCGTGCTGTCTTCGCGCAAGGGGTCGATGTCCACCTCGATACCCAGGCGGCGCAACCCCTCGAACAGTGCGCCACAAAAGGCGGTGTAGCCCTTGTCATCAATCGTCAGCGAAATCCAGGCAACCTCGGCGCCGGCCATGAGCCGGTCCTGGCGCCACTGCGCCAGCAAGGTCGTCTTGCCATAGCCGGCCGCACCGGTGACCAGCGCCAGTTTGCAGTGCTGCATGCTTTTGAGCCGGGCGAGCAGGGCGGTGCGGGGCACATGGCGCGTACCGATGCGCGGGGGCGAAAACTTGGTCGAGACCAGATGTCTGGCGGGTATATCCGGCAACGTTTTATCCTCGCTCCGCGGTCTGCTTGCGCCACAGCCGGGAATAATTATTAGACGTAATCGCGGGTGATGCCTGTGCCGCAGGGCGGTTTGCGCGTCGGGCGAAACTAGCCAACCCACCGATGCAGGTCAAGATTTTATCATGCGCCCACCGCGCCCGATCCTGTGCCGCACGCCGGCCGCCGGTTCCGAGGCAGTCCATCCGCAAAGGGGGGGACGAGGGGACGGTGTTGTTTTCTAAGATCCTCCGGGTTGCCGCTTTGGGCACCTACGAAGGAATCACGATGAAACTGGATAATAAAGTAGCCGTCGTCACCGGCGCGGCATCGGGACTTGGCCTGGCCACCTGCAACGCGCTGGCCGCCGCCGGGGCCAAGGTGGTGGGGTTCGACCTCGATCAACAGCGACTCGATGCCGCACTGGATGGCATGCTCGGCATCGCCGTCGACGTTTCCGATGAAGCCAGTGTCAAGGCGGGCATCGAGGCCGTGGTGCAACGCTTTGGCGAAGTGCATGTGGTGGTGAACTGCGCCGGCGTCCTGGGGCCGTGCAAGACCCTCTCCAAGGGCCAGCTGTTTCCGACCGAGCTGTGGAACAGGGTGTTGGGGGTCAACCTCACCGGTACGTTCAACATGATCCGCTACGCGGCCCAGGCCATGTCGACGAACACCCCCCAGGAAACCGGCGAGCGCGGCGTGATCATCAATACCGCCTCCGGCGCGGCACGTGAGGGGCAGATGGGGCGGGCGGCCTACAGTGCCAGCAAGGCCGGGGTCATCGGCATGACGCTGCCGATCGCCCGCGACCTGGCCAGCTACGGCATTCGCGTGGTGAGCCTGGCTCCGGGCCTGTTCGAGTCGGGGATGTCTGCCGGCATGCCGGCCAAGGTCAGCGAAACCATCGTCGAGGGGCTGTTGTTCCCCCGGCGCATGGGCCATACGCAGGAGTTCGCCGCGCTGGTTCAGCATGTGGTGGAAAATGCCTACCTGAACGCGCTGACCCTGGATATCCATTGCGGTACTCGTTGAGCTGACGGCGCACTGAGCGTTCCCTGCATCGAGCCTTGCCCGCAGGGCTCGATCAATCCGCATGCGGCTGGCGTCGGTACCAGGCCACACCCTGTTCATCGAGGTCGACGCTAACCTCGCCGCGCACGATCAGATGATTGAGGCCGGCCAGTGCTTCGCCGGTCGCCAGGGTGAACCGGGTGGTGTCGTCGCTGCGTACGGCGGCGCTGAACAGCAAGTCAAACAGGTCAACGACGCGCTTGGGCTGCTTCAGGCCGTGGCGCAGGCGATCCAGGGCGTCCAGTGCATCGGCCTGCAACTGCTCGATTCGCGCATGCAGGCCCCGAAACGGTTTGTTGTGCGACGGCAGTACCAGTACATCGTCGGGCACGCTGCGGCGCAGCATGGCCAGGGATGCCAGCCAGTCGCTCATCGGATCGGCGTCGGGCTCGGTTGGCTGCACCGAGACGTTGGACGAGATGCGCGGCAACACCTGGTCGCCGGAGATCAGCAGCTTGCGGTCGGCATCGTACAGGCAGGCGTGTTCCGGCGAATGGCCGGCGCCCACCACCACCTCCCAGGCATGTTCGCCAATGTGCAGGCGCTCGCCGTCGCGAATGCGCCGATAACTGTCGGGCAGGGGCGCAATCATCCGGCCAAAACCGCCGAAGCGTTGGCCAAAGCGCTCCAGGGTCGGCTCGTCCCAGCCGGCGCGCCGGTAGAACGCCAGTGTTTCTGCCGGTGCCGGGCGTGCGCTGTCGCTTTCCAGCATTCGACAGTGCAGGTATTCCAGGCGCGTCATCCACAGTCGGCAGCCTGCCTTGCGGGTGAGCCAGCCCGCCATGCCGACATGGTCGGGATGCAGATGAGTGGCGATGACACGCGTCAGCGGCGCCTCGTTCAACGTCCCTTCAAGCACGGTGCGCCAGAGGGCGACGGTCTGCTCGTCGTAGATACCGGTATCGACCAGTGCGGTGCCTGCGCCGTCGGCCAGCAGCCAGACGTTGATGGCGGCCAGCGAGACCGGCAGCGGCAGCCGCAGCCAGTGCACGCCCGGGGCTATCTGCTCGGGTACGCCCGGTGTCGGCAGCGTGGCGAAGGGGTAGCTGATGCGCCCGCCTGCGCCGGCCGATGTGTCATCCGTCATGGTGTTCTCCCGTCTGTGCTCATCGCCGACACACCCGGTGCAGGTGTGCAGGCAGTTCGTGGGGCAGACGTTAACGGAGAGGGGGTAGGGGTGCCCCCCCCTTTCAGAAAGGGGGGGGAGGACTGCGGCCTGACGCTGGCACCCTTCGGCCACTCGATCACTGATTGAGTGGCTTGCGAACCTGGATGTCCAGGTTCAACCCAGGGGAGGAGAGACCCAGATGAATAACAAAAACAAATCGAATCAACGTCATCCCACCAGTTCTCATGCCGTGCGGGCAACGGTCGTGGCCATGTGCGCCATCGCCTGCGGCAGCGCCGCTGCGGTCGAGATCGATACCGGCAACGACGACCTTCAACTGCGCTGGGACAACACCCTGCGCTACAACTTGGGCATGCGTACCGAAGGGCAGGACAAGGCGATCCTGGCGAACCCGAACAACGATGACGGCGACCGCAACTTCGACAAGCACCGGCTGGTGAACAACCGCCTGGATATCCTCAGCGAGTCGGACATCATCTACAAACGCAAGTACGGTGCTCGGGTCAGTGCCGCACTCTGGTACGACGCCGCCTATTCGGGCGACCTGGACAACGACAGCGTCGCCACCTCCAACCACCTGGGCTCCAGCGGCACCCCGGCCACCGGGCTGAGTCGCTATACCAACCGCTACTATGAGGGCCCGTCCGCCGAATGGATGGATGCCTTCGTGTTCGGCCAGTACGACCTGGGCGACATGCCACTCAAGGCCCGCCTGGGCCGTCACACCATCAACTGGGGCGAGTCGTTGCTCGGGGCCGGCGCCATCCACGGCATCGCCTACGGCCAGGCCCCCCTGGACCAGGGCAAGGCACTGGCCCTGCCAGGGATCGAGGCCAAGGAGCTGTACCTGCCGCGCAACCAGATTTCGGCGCAGTTGCAGGTCAACCCCGAGTGGTCGTTTGCGGCGCAGTACTTCTTTGAATGGCGCCCCTCGCGCGTGCCGGAATCGGGCAGCTACCTGGGCTTTGCCGATATCTACCAGCAAGGCGGCGAGTCGTTCATCCTCAGCCCCACCCTGCGTGCCATCCATGGCGATGACATCGAGCCGCGCAACTCCGGTGACTGGGGCGTCATGACGCGCTGGAGCCCGCAGTGGCTGGACGGCACGCTGGGCTTCTATGTCCGCCAGTTCTCCGACACCCTGCCGCAGGTGATTCTGCTGGCTAACGCGCAGCCGCAGTACTACCTCAACTATGCCGACAAGATCGACATGTATGGCATCAGCCTGTCGAAGGAAATCGGCGGCATCAGTGTCGGCGCCGACCTCAACTACCGACACAACATGCCGCTGGTGAGTTCGGCGGCGCGCGTCACCTCGACCGCCCAGTTGCCGGACGACGGCGACATTCTCGGCGCCCGTGGCGACACCCTGCACGGCGTGCTCAACGCGATCGGCACCATCAGGCCGACCGCCTTCTTCGACGGCGCCAGCTGGTCGACAGAGCTGACCTGGAGCCGCTGGGTCTCGGTCAACGACGACCCTCTGAACCTGTTCAAGGGATCGTCCGCCTACAAGGCGGTGCCCAGCAACATCGACGAGGTGTCCCGCGACGCCTATGGCATCGCCGTGAACTTCACGCCGAACTGGTACCAGGTCTTCCCCGGTGGCGATCTGTCGCTGCCCGTCAGTTACTCCCAAGGGCTGTCGGGCAACTCGGCGGTCGCCTCCGGCGGCAACAAGGATGCCGGCAGCTACGCGGTGGGCCTGGCGCTCGACCTCTACAGCCGCTACCGCTTCGATCTGAAGTACGTGGATTACTTCGGTGACTACTCGACCAACCCGGTGACCGGCGCGGCGCTGACCCCAAGCGGCAGCCAGGCGTTGCTCGAAGATCGTGGCGCGGTGTACTTCACCTTCAAGACCACGCTCTGAGCCCCCAGTGCAACTCCACCCGCGAAGGCCCGTTGCGGCCCTCGCGGGTGCAAGGCGCTTGCGCGCAACTGATGTGAGGTGACACGTGTTCAAACCATTCTTACGGCCCCCCTTGGTGATCCTGGCCGCGATGCTGGCCATGCCGGCGTTCGCCCAGGCCACTTTCGTCTCGCCTCTGGACACGCCTTCGCTGCACAGCGCCAAGGCGATCCAGGCGCCCATCAATGCATTGGCCAAGGCCGGCGGGCGGCTGATTGCTGCCGGGCAGCGCGGCCATATTCTTTATTCCGATGACGCCACCACCTGGCGCCAGGCCCAGGTGCCGGTGAGCTCCGACCTGACGGCGCTGGCATTTCCCAGCGCCACCCAAGGCTGGGCGGTCGGCCACGAAGGCGTTGTGCTGCACAGCAACGATGCGGGACAGACCTGGACCAAACAGCTGGATGGCCGGCAGATCGCGACGATCCTGCTCAAGCAGTTCGGCAACCCCGCCAACCCGGATGACCCCGAGGCGCAGCGCTTGAAGCAGGACGCCGAACTGTTTGCCACCCAGGGCGCCGACAAGCCCTTGCTGGACGTGTGGTTCGCCGATGCGCGCACGGGGTTCGTCACCGGCGCCTTCAACCTGATTCTGCGCACCGAGGATGGCGGCCAGACCTGGACCGCCTGGCAGGACCGTGTCGAAAACCCGCGCAGCATGCACCTGTATGGCCTGCGCCCGGCGGCCGGCACGCTGTTCATGGTCGCCGAGCAGGGGCTGGTGCTGAAACTGGACGCGGACAGCCAGCGCTTCGTCAAAGTCGAGTTGCCCTACGAGGGCACCTTGTTCGGCCTGCTCGGCGATGACCGCCTGGTGCTGGTCTACGGCCTGCGCGGCAATGCCTTGCGCAGCCTGGACGGTGGCGCGAGCTGGAGCACGGTCGACACCGGTATCTCGGAAGGCATTACCAGCGGCCTGATCGCCGATGACGGTTCCATCCTGCTGGCCAGCCAGACCGGTCAGTTGCTGCGCTCCAACGACCGGGGGGCGACCTTCCGTCGCATCCCGGTGGACCGCGTGGCGCCCAACTTTGCCCTCGCACCGGCTGCCGACGGGGCCGTCGCCCTGGCCGGGCTTGGCGGTGTACGCGTGCAAAGCCTGCAACAGAACACGAAAGCCGGAGAGCCGTGATGGGTACCCACAACGCCAGCGATAACTTGCAGTCCATCAGCAATATCGAAGATTTCAACCACAAGTCAGGCAGCCGCCTTGAGCAGTTGATCTTCAACCATCGCCTGCTGGTGATCCTGCTGTGCAGCATCGCCACGCTGATACTGGGCTGGGACTCCTCGCGCCTGACTCTCAATGCCGCTTTCGAGAAAACCATTCCGCTGAACCAGCCGTATATCCGCAATTTCCTCGAACACCGCGACGAGCTCAAAGGCCTGGGCAATGCCGTGCGTGTGGTAGTGGAAAACCGCTCGGGGGATATTTTCGATCCTGCCTACCTGCAAGCCCTCAAACAGATCAACGACGAGCTGTTTCTGACCCCGGGTGTCGATCGGGCCAACGTCAAGTCGTTGTGGATGCCGGTGGTGCGCTGGAACGAGGTCACCGAAGAGGGCTTCGCCGGCGGTCCGGTGATGCCGGACAACTACACCGGCTCGCAAGCCAGCATCGACGCGCTGCGCCAGAACATCAGCCGGGCACAGCTACTGGGCAACCTGGTGGGGACCGATTTCCGCTCCAGCATGATTTTCGTGCCGCTGCTGGACAAGGACAGTAATACCGGACAGCCGCTGGACTACTGGGAACTGTCCAAGCGCCTGGAGAGCATCCGTGCGCAGCACTCCGGCGTTCAGGGCAGTGCCGACCTGGATATCCGTATTGTCGGTTTCTCCAAGGTGGTGGGCGATCTGCTGGATGGTTTGCAGCAGATGATCCTTTACTTCGCCGTGGCCGCGGTGATCGCAGCGCTGATCATTTTTTCCTGGACCCGCTGCCTGCGCAGCACCGTGCTGGTGCTTGGCTGCTCCTGCATTGCGGTGCTCTGGCAATTGGGCCTGATTGCCCGGTTGGGCTATGAGCTCGACCCCTATTCGATTCTGGTGCCGTTCCTGGTGTTCGCCATCGGCGTCTCCCATGGCGCGCAGAAGATGAACGGGATCATGCAGGACGTGGCCCGTGGCACCCATCGCCTGGTCGCTGCCCGCTACACCTTCCGCCGCCTGTTCCTGGCCGGGGTCACGGCGCTGGTGGCCGATGCCGTGGGCTTCGGGGTGCTGATGCTGATCGACATCCCGGTCATCCAGGACCTGGCCGTCACCGCCTCCATCGGCGTTGCCCTGCTGGTGTTCACCAACCTGATCCTGCTCCCGGTCATGTTGTCCTATACCGGCGTCAGTCCGAAGGCCGCCGCGCGCAGCCTGCGCAAGGAACAACAGCCGGCCGCTGGCATCTGGCTGCTGCTGGAGCGCTTCACCGAGCGGCGCTGGGCCACGGCGTTGCTGGTGGTGTCGGCAATCCTCACGGTGGGCGGCTTCGTGGTCAGCACGCACCTGAAGATCGGCGACCTGGATGCCGGGGCTTCGGAGCTGCGGCCCAACTCGCGCTACAACCTGGACAACGCCTACATCAACAGCAAGTACTCGCTGTCGTCGGACCAGTTCGCGGTGATCGTCAAGACCAAGGCCGAAGGCTGCCTGGAGTACCAGACCCTGGTCGACGCCGACCGCCTGGGCTGGGCCCTGCAGCAGGTGCCGGGGGTGCAGAGCACGGTGTCGCTGGCCGATGCGGTACGCAAGATCACCGCGGGCTCCTACGAGGGCAGCCCGAAATGGATGTCGATCTCGCCCAACCAGGACGTGCTCAACTACGCTGCGCGGACCGCGAGCACCAGTAATCCCGAGCTGTTCAACAACGACTGCTCGGTGATGCCGGTGGTGGCCTACCTCACTGACCACAAGGCACAGACCCTGGATCAGGTCGTGCAGGCCGCACAGGCCTTCGCCACCGAACACAGCACACCGGAGCGCCAGTTCCTGCTGGCCGCCGGCAGCGCCGGGATCGAAGCGGCCACCAATATTGTGGTCAAGAAAGCCAACCTGACCATGCTGATGTACGTGTACGCGGCGGTCATCGTGCTGTGCTTCATCACCTTCCGTAGCTGGCGCGCGGTGGTGGTCGCGGTGGTGCCACTGGTGATTACCTCGATTCTCTGCGAGGCGCTGATGGTGGTGCTGGGCAGGGGTGTCAAGGTGGCGACCTTGCCGGTGATTGCGCTGGGCGTGGGCATCGGCGTCGACTACGCGCTGTACCTGCTGAGCATCCAGCTGGCCCGCCAGCGGGCCGGCGACACCCTGGCCCAGGCCTACCGGCATGCCTTGCGCTTCACCGGCAAAGTCGTGGCCCTGGTGGGCGTGACGCTGGCGGCGGGTGTAATCACCTGGGCCTTCTCGCCCATCAAGTTCCAGGCCGACATGGGCATCCTGCTGACCTTCATGTTCGTCTGGAACATGCTCGGCGCCCTGGCCCTGATCCCGGCGCTGTCGCACTTCCTGCTCAAGGATGTGCGCGTTAGCGGGGCGCCGGTGGCCGTGGCGCATGCCGAGCAGGCATCGGTTGCCAGCGTCCCCGGTTCCCGGGCGGTGCCGCGCGTCCAGGCCGATCCGAACCTTGTCTGAACCCACGCATTCATAAGGAATCACCATGAGCGATACATCCGCAGCGTTTCTCGATGAACAGCAAGTCATGATCCGCGATTCGGCGCGCAAGGTGGCTGCCGAAGTGGTTGCCCCCACCGCCGCCGAACGTGACCGCAGTGGTGCCTGGCCGCGCAGTGAGCTGCAGGCCGTTGGCGAGCTGGGCTTTCTCGGCATGCTGATCCCCGAAGCCTACGGCGGGGCCGGTGCCAGCTTCGTCGAGTACTGCCTGGCCATCGAGGAGTTCGCTGCCGCCGACACCGGATTCGCCACCCTGATTCATGTCCACAACTCGGTCGGCCTGGCGGTGGCACGGCTGGGCAACGAAGAACAGAAGCGCAAGTACCTGCCGGACCTGGCCAGTGGCAAGCGCATCGGTGCGTTTCTGCTCAGCGAGCCTCACGCCGGCTCCGATACGGCTGCGTTCCGCACCCAGGCGCGGCGAGAAGGCGAGCACTACATCCTCAATGGCAGCAAGCAATTTATCTCCAATGGCAACGAAGCCGGCCTGGGCCTGGTGCTGGCGGTCACCGACAAGAACGCCGGCAAGCACGGCAGCAGCCTGTTGATGGTCGACCCGCAAGACAGCCCCGGCTACGTCGTGGCGCGCGTCGAGCACAAGATGGGCCAGCGCTCGGCCCATGTCGCGCAGATCCAGCTGGAACACTGCGCGGTACCGGCGGCGAACCTGCTGGGCGAGGAGGGGGCAGGCTATCGCAGCGTGATGAGCTCGTTGTCGGAAGGGCGGGTGGCCATTGCCGCCGTCGCCACCGGCACCGCGCGCGCAGCCCTGGAGGCAGCGGTGGGTTACGCCAAAGAGCGTGAGGCCTATGGCGCACCGATCTTCAACCTGCAAGGGGTGGCCTTCGACCTGGCTGACATGGCTGCGCAAGTCGACGTCGCGCACCACTACATGGTGCACGCCGCGCGATTGTGCGAGGCGGGCGTGGCCTGCGCCAAGGAAGCCTCGATGGCCAAGCTGTTCGCCAGCGAAATGGCCGAGAAGGTGTGCTCCGACGCGCTGCAGATCCACGGCGGCTACGGCTATCTCAACGATTTCCCGGTAGAGCGCTATTGCCGCGATGTGCGGGTGACCAAGATCTACGAAGGCACCAGCCACATCCAGAAGCTGATCATCGCCCGCAGCCTGGCCTGACACCCGGACCTGCCCCCTCCATGGGGAGGGGGTAGTCAGGCAACCGTCAGGCATACCCTGTTTTTCGCAGCCCGCTCAAAGGGCTTGGCGGATGGGCGACGATTGGCAGGGAACCCGCGTATGAAGATGCAAGCAACGACCGATGCACAGCGACTTGCAGTGGACAGCTTCCGTACCTTCCTTGCAACGGAGGTGACACCGGTGGTCCGCGCCTTGCGAGGCAGGCCCATTCCCCGAGAACGCCTGCGCGAACTCACCCAGGGCATCGCCGACTTCGGCCTGCCCGGTGCGAGTATCGCGCATGCGTCGGGCGGCATGGGCCTGTCGGTGCAAACCGAAGCGATGCTGCTTGAGGAGCTGTGTGTGGTTTCCTGCGAAATCGCCCAGTGCGTCATCGTCAACATGCTCGTTGCCCGTTTACTGGCGGAGCTGCCCGAGCCGCAGCGCAGGTTGCGCGACCGTCACTTGCCAGGCGTGCTCGCCGGTCGCAGCTTCGCGGGCTTTTACCTGCACGGGGCCGATGCGCTGGCCACCGTGAACGAGGGTGGTATCAGCGCCTGGTCGACGGCGGACGGCTGGGTGCTCGACGGTGCCCAGCCGTGGGTGGGTAACGGCCGGATCTGCGACTTCGTGATCACCGGCGTGCGCACCGAAGGTGGCGGGGTGTGTCATGTGCTGGTGGAGCGCGAGCAACATGGCAACACCTCGCGAATCTTCGACACCCCCACCTTGACCGGCACCTTCAATACCGGCCTGTCGTTTCACAACGTGCGCCTGCCCGCCAGCCAGTTGATCTGGCAGGAGCAGGAGGGGGCAGAGCTTCGTGCCAGGTTGCTGGAGAAATTCAATGCCGACACGGCCTTGCTCTCGGTCGGCCTGATGCGGGCGGTACTGGAGGGTTGCATTGTCGGCGCGCGATGCGCCGACGCGTCGGGGCGGCCGGGCGCATCGCAGCCGTGGGTGGCGCTCAGGATTGCGGAGATGGCAACCCGGCTCGACGCGGCCAGGCTCATGTGCTTGCGCGCCTACTCGCTGGTCGATGCCGGCAGCGGTTGTCAGGTTCAGGTGAGCATGGCGCGCTGGCTGGCCAGCGAAATGGCCCTCAAGGCTTGCCAGGAAGCGCTGCAACTGCCCGGTGGCAAGGCTTTGGGCGCGGCGCTGGACCTTGAGCGGCTGGTGCGTGAGTCGATTGTATTGCCGGTGCCCCACGGCGTGTCCGATGCGCAAAAACTGTCGATCGCCGAGGTGCTCACCGGGATCAGTGCCCGGCAGCCGGCCATCAACGTCGTGAACCCTGATCCATGACTCGCCGGGGCCCCATGGTGCCGGACAACGAGGGGACGCAGGCGTCCTCTCGCAGTCAGGGCAGCCACGACAGTATTCTCCTGGAGCTGCCCGCCCGACCGCGCAAGCAACCCCGGCAGGCGCGTTCGGTCGCGCTGGTCGAGGCGCTGAAAACGGCTGGCCGCGAGATTCTTGAGGGGCAGGGGCGGGAGGCCCTGTCGATTTACCGATTGTCCGACCACTCGGGGGTCGCCATCAGTTCGATCTACGAGTACTTCCCGACGATCGACTCGCTGGTCGCTGCGATTTTCGAGGACTATCGGGCTGACGCCCGTCGGCAGGTGATCGCCAGCATCCACGCTTTACCCGCGTCGGCGACGCTTTACGACGGTATCGAGGTGATCTTGCGTACCGGGCTTGGGGCTTTGCATCGCTGGTTGCAGATTGATTCGCAACTGAGCATTCAGAGCGCTTATTACGGTGAGCTGGTGCGGCTGGACATCGTCAAGCCGGAGCGCTTCTGGATCTCGGCGGTCATTCCGGCGCTGGTGCAGCGTTTTTCCGATCAGGTGGTGGGGGACCGGGAGAAAGCCGGGTTTCTTGCCTATCAGGCCGTTACTGCGTTACCTCGTGCGCTGATGATCGAGAAACCTCATTACTTGCTCGAGGATGAAACTGTTCGTTTGCTGACGCGTATGTTGCATGCGTTGTTGACTGCGCCAGAGCTGGAACACGGTCTTTAGGTTCTCTGGGGGTGTTCTTGAGTTGGTGTTGCGGTTGTGGGTTTATCCATTTCATGTGGTGATGCTGACGGCCCCTTCCGCCATTACGGCGGCCTACTTTTGTCTTGGGAAAAGTAGGAAAAACCGCTTGCTCCTGCATACGGCCCTACGCTGCGCTCCGGGTCCCCTCGCTCCGGCGTCTGAACGTTCGTGCATGAAGATCAAGAGCGGGTTCCCGCCAGTGGGAACTCGCCCAATCTGTGGGAGCGGGCTTGCCCGCGATGGATTTTGAATTTTGCCGATAGATTCATGCCTGCCGGTGATCGCGCTTCAGCGTTGCAGCTGGATGTGCAGGGCTCAGGGGCCTCTCGCGGGGCAAGCCCGCTCCCACCCAGTACCAAGCCTGGCCCGCACGCCGTAGCCGCTGCCGAGGAACGAGGCTGCGATCGACTGCACAGCAGTCGCAACCCGGTCGGCCGATTGACCTAGGCATTGTCAGTCCCAAAGGTGGTTCGCTCCCGCCTGCTGGCCCGGTAGGAGCGGGCTTGCCCCGCGATCAATCGTTCAGGCAACACCCGTTCGGCTGGCTGTACAGGCCTCTCGCGGGGCAAGCCCGCACACAGCGATCAGTCCGGGAAACGCTCTACGCTCGCTGCGCGGCCGATGGCAGCCTCGTACCTCGGCAGCGGCTACACCGCCCGTAGCCGCTGCCGACAGGCTGCGATCGACTGTGTAGCAGTCGCCAATGCGATGATGAATGGCATGGTGAAGACAGTTGCTCCCACCGAGCCCGCTCCTACCTGCTTGTTGGCAGTGGACGTTGATCTCGAAGATGCGCCAGTACAGGCGCCGCCCGTAACTTCGCGACTTCAGGAGGCCGAGTGGAGGTGTCTGGAGGGGGCAGGTGCGCAGCACCCTTCGGCGTAGCCGAAGTCGCGAGCCGTAGACTTGGCGAAGCAAGTCGTAGGCCGCGAGGCCCCTGGAGGGCACCGGAGTGAGGGAACCCGGAGCGCAGCGTAGGGCCGGATGCAGGAGCGAGCGGTTTTGGTTCCTTTTGCCAAGACAAAAGGGACCCGCCGTAAGGGCGGAAGGGGCCGTCAGCGTCACCCCATGAAATGGATAAGCCCCCAGCCCCCAGCCGCAACACCAACACCAACACCAACACCAAAATAAACCCAAAACCCTCCTTAACGAGAGGGGCGCCAGGCCGCGAGCAAAGGCATAAAAGTCCAATCATGGAATGAACCACGACGGAGAACAATAATGACCGTTACATCACGTCTGGCGCGTTGCAGTGGCGTCTTAACCGCATCCTTGCTTGCATGGGCGATCCAATCCGCCAATGCCTGCGCCGCCGAAACACCCGTGTCACCCCAACCGGCCTACACCGATCAACACGTCAGCGACGCCTACATCTACCTGCTCGGCCGCTTGCTCGTCATGCGCCAGCAGCAACTGGACTTCCAGCAAGGCATGACCTGGAACCAGCTGGTACACCGCAAACCCGGCGCTGTCGACTGGCCCAACCCCAACCTCGACGTTGCCTACTCGGAAGCCTGGGTGGCCGTCGATGAGCAAAGTTGCACCCAGGTGAGCGTGCCGAAGATCACCGACCGCTATTACACCGTGCAGTTTCTCAATGGCTGGGGCGAAACCCTGGCCAACATCAACGAGCGGGCGTTCGCCGACCATCCTTATGGTGAATTCGCCGTGTGCCTCAAGGGGGCGAAGGTGGAGCTGCCGGCCAACACCCGGCGCATCGACCTGCCGGTTCGCACGGCACGGGTGCTGTCGCGGGTGGAGCTGGGGGCAGACTGGAAGGTTGCCGAGCAGCTGCAGCACCAGTTCAGCATGCGCCCTACGGGTTCGCCGCAGTTGCCAGCGGTACCGAAAACGCCGATGTTCGAGCTGTACAAACTGCCAGCGGTGCATGCGTTCGATGCCGCGTCGGTGGCGCTCGAGGAGCCTGACCTCAATCCCGGCATGCAGACGCTGCAAACCCACGTGCGCGGGATTGCCGAGCGGATCAAACAGCCCGGCGAACGTACGCGCATCGACCAGCAAATCCAGACGCATGCCTTCGCGGCCCTTGCCAGCGCAGCGCCCACCATCGGCCCCGGCACACAGCGCAACGGCTGGGTGCGGCCAGCGGTTTCCGGGGCCTACGGCCATGACTATCTGACGCGCACGCTGGTCGACCTTGGCGGCATCTGGGCCAACACCAGCGCAGAGGTCAATTACTACCGTGGCGCGCGGGATGCCGAGGGCCAGGTGCTGGATGGCGGGCAGAGCTATGCGCTGACCTTCCCGCGTGAGCAATTGCCTTCCGGCTTTGCCCGCTACTTCTGGTCCGTCACGGCCACCAACAGCAAAACCTTCCGTGTGCTGCCCAACCGGCTCGACCGGTTTCTGCTGAACAATCAGTCGCCCCTGCAGTACAACGCCGATGGCTCCCTGACGCTCTATTTCGGACCGCAACAGCCCCAGGGCAGCGCCGAAAGCAATTGGTTGCCGACGGTGGCGGGCGAGCCGTTCCGGCTGATGCTGCGGTATTACGGCGCCAAGGGCGCGGTCGCCAGCGGTGAATACTTCCCACCGGCACTGGTGCGGCTATGAGGCACTTATCCATGATTGGCAAGGACAGACCCATGAATGAATTGAAAATGCTGCTGGCGTCCTGCGCGCTGCTGGTGACCTGGCTTCCCTCGGCGCACAGCCAGCCGTTGCCGGGCGTGAAGGTGCCGGTAACGGTCGACAACTTCGCCCGTGCCGAGACGGACCGGTATTTCGCCATGACCATCAAGCGGGCAGGGGTGGGGCGTTTCTTCCACTGGCGCGAACTGGTGCCGGCAGGTGCCCAGACGGTCGTGCGTCCCAACCGTGACACCCTGTATTCGACCGCGGTCTTCGATCTGGATGCCGGTCCCGTGAGCATCACCTTGCCCGATGCCGGCGAGCGTTATATCTCGTTGGCCGTGATCAACGAGGATCACCACGTCGTCGATGTGCAGTATCGCGCCGGGCAGTACAGCGTCAGCAGGGACCAGGCGGGCACGCGCTATGTCATGTTGGGTGTGCGGATTCTGTTCGACCCGACCAAGCCGTCGGACCCGGGCCAGGTCCACGCCCTGCAGGACGCGATCAGTGTGAGCCAGGCCAATGGGCCGGGACGCTTCGACATGCCGCACTGGGACGAGGCGAGCCAGGCCAGGATACGCGGTGCGTTGACGGTGCTTGGGCAGTCGCTTGCTGACTCGCGGGATATGTTCGGCAAGCCCGGTGAGGTCGACCCGATGCGTCATTTGATCGGCAGCGCGATCGCATGGGGAGGTAATCCGCAGCAGGACGCGTTTTACCAGACCGTCACGCCGGATCGTAACGATGGCCAGACCCCTTATCGGTTGGTGGTGGGCCAGGTGCCGGTGAGTGCTTTCTGGTCGATCAGTGTCTACGATGCCGAGGGGCGGTTTCGACCGAACGCGCGCGAGGCTTATACGCTCAACAGCCTGACTGCCAGGAAAGGTGAGGGTGGCCGGGTTTCGGTGCAGTTTGGTGGGTGTACTGACAGTAGCGACAATTGCCTGCCGATCATGGATGGCTGGAACTATATGGTTCGCTATTACTTGCCGGAGCCTTCGATCCTTGAAGGTAGCTGGCAGTTGCCAAAGGCGGAGCCGATTTTGTGATTGGGTAATGAAGGGGCCTCAGGGAGTCCTGGGGATTGTGATTCTTGTGTTGGTCTTGCGGCTGGGGGCTGGGGGCTTATCCATTTCATGCGGTGAGGCTGACGGCCCCTTCCGCCCTTACGGCGGGTCCCTTTTGTCTTGGCAAAAGGAACCAAAACCGCTCGCTCCTACATACGGCCCTACGCTGCGCTCCGGGTTCCCTCCCTCCGGTGTCCTCCAGGGGCCTCGCGGCCTACAACTTGCTGCGCCAAGTCTACGGCTCGCGACTTCGGCTACGCCGAAGGGTGCTGCGCACCTGCCCCCTCCAGACACCTCCACTCGGCCTCCTGAAGTCGCGAAGTTACGGGCGGCGCCTGGGAGGACGCATCTTCGAGATCAACGTCCACTGCCAACAACCAGGTAGGAGCGGGCTCGGTGGGAGCGGGCTTGCCCCGCGATAGGCCCCTGAGCCGTGCACATCCAGCTGCAACGCTGAAGCGGGATCACCGGCAGGCATGAATCTATCGGCAAAATTCAAAACCGATCGCGGGGCAAGCTCGCTCCCACGGCAGGCATTCTGTAGGAGCGGGCTTGCCCCGCGATAGGCCCCTGAGCCATGCACATCCAGCTGCAACGCTGAAGCGGGATCAGCGGCAGGCATGAATCTGTCGGCAAAATTCAAAATCCATCGCGGGTCAAGCCCGCTCCCACGGCAGGCATTCGGTAGGAGCGGGCTTGCCCCGCGATTGGCCCGTGAGCCGTGCACATCCAGCTGCAACGGCGAAGTGGGATCACCGGCAGGCATGAATCTATCGGCAAAATTCAAAATCGATCGCGGGGCAAGCTCCCACAGATTGGGCCCGTTCCCACTGGCGGGAGCCCGCTCTTGATCTTGATCTTGATCTTCATGCACGAACGTTCAAGCGCCGCAGAGTGCGACTTCAGGAGGCCGTATGCAGGAGCGAGCGGTTTTGCCTACTTTTCCCATGAGAAAAGTAGGCCGCCGTAAGGGCGGAAGGGGCCGGCAGCCTCGCCACAACAAATGGATAAGCCCACAACACCACCCATAAAAAAGCCCTGACACCTCAGCCTGACCAAGGGCGCTTAAGGACATCAGGGCGAAAGTCGAAACAGTAGAAATTCAGCTCGCGAAACAGGTCAGGACACGCAACGCACCTTGTCTTTCCAGTACTTCTCACGCACCTGACGGCGCAGCACCTTGCCCACCACACTGAGCGGCAACGCCTCGACAAACAGAATGGACTTGGGTGCCTTGAAGCGCCCCAGGCGACTTTTGACATGCTCGATCAGGGCATCGACCGTCACGCTCTGGCCGTCCTTGAGCATCACCTCGGCATGCACCGCCTCACCCCATTCCTCATGAGGAATACCAACGACCGCCGAGTTCAGCACCGCAGGGTGCGCATTGAGCGCCGCCTCCACCTCGATGGCGTACACGTTGAAACCACCGGTGATGATCATGTCTTTCTTGCGGTCGACCAGGAACAGGAAACCGTCCTGATCGATATAACCCAGGTCGCCGGATTTCCAGTAACCGTTCTGGAACTCCTGCGCCGTGCCCTCGGGATTCTTGTAGTAGCCGGCAATGGTGCCCCGGGAACGTACCCACAGTTCCCCGGTCGTGCCCAGGGGCACTTCCTGACCCTTGTCATCGACGATCAGGATCTCCGCACCCACGGCAATGCGGCCGGCCGAAGACAGCTGTTTTTCGTTTTCGGTCAGGTGATCGGCCTTGCTCATCAAGGCCACGGCGTGCAGGCTTTCGGTCGCGCCGTAGATCTGCATGAAGATATTGCCGAAGCGTTGCTGGGCCTGGCGCAGTTTTGCCGGGCTCATCGGCGCCGCCCCATAGGCCATGGTCTGCAACGAGGTCAGGTCGTAGTCCCGTGCTTCGGGCATTTCCAGCAGGCGATAGATCATGGTGGGCACGAGCAGGGTCATGGTGACCTTCTCTGCTTCGATGTTGCGGCACAGGCGCGCCAGGTCCGGGATGTTCTGGGTCAGGGTGCAGCCGCCGCGAAACAGCGTCGGCAACAGGCCCAGCCCCGAGCCGTGGCTGATGGGCGCCATGTGCAGGAAGCGGGTGTCGGGCTGGTAGGGTTGCTCGGCCTCCAGGTACATCGAGTCGCGCAGTGCCATCCAATTGTCGATGGTGTAGGCGGCGCACTTGCTCTGACCGGTGGTGCCACCGGTGAAGCGGTAGACCAGGGCGTCCTTCTGCGTGTCGTTGTCGACCCCGGGATTGTGATCCGGCACGCCCTCGAGCAGGTCCCAGAAATACAGCAGCCCCTCGCGCGGGGTGTCCGGCCGGTCCATGCACACCACGGTGATGCCCTGGCCGTGAAGCAGGTCGAAGTAGCGGTCGATCAACGCGTTCTCGATGAACACCACTTTGGGGCCGAGAAACTCCACCTGCCAGCGGTGCTCCTCGAAGGCGTCGCGGTAGTTGGTATAGGCCGCGGCGGCGTCACCCTTGAGCGCTGTCCAGGCATGGAACAGCGAGATGTTATCGTTTTCCAGGATGCACAGGTAGACATCCCCGCGGCGAAGTCCAAGGCGCCCGCGCAGCATGTTGACGATGCGGTTGGTCAGTAGGTGGAGCTCGCGGAAGTTGTAGCGGCGATTGCGCTCGATGTTGACCAGGGCTTCCCGGTCGCCAAAGCGCACGGCCAGGTTACCGACCGTGTGTGCGAAGTTCATTATTGTCATGGTTATTCTCCGTCCGGGCGTGTGGCTGCACGCCCGTTGCGATCATCGTCGCGAGTTTAACCCGGGCCCGGGCCCGGGAATACTCAGGCCTGTTGGGCCTTGATAGCGGCCAGTGCGGTGTCAATGAACACCTTGACCTGCTGGTTGGCGTCCTGGCGTTCGACGGCGCTGCTCCAGTCGGTGATCTGCGCAAGGTGAGCCAAGATGATTTCCGGCGTCAGGTCCTCGTTGCCCAGGTACACCGGGGTTGTCTCTTCCATGCGCACGGCCGAGAAGACGCCGGCGCCGGCACCGAGAATCAGCTTGGTCGGTGCCTGCTCGCTGACCAGGAACAGCGCGCCCGGGGTGACCTGCTCAGGGCGGCTGGCGGCTAGCAGTTCGGCCGGCATCACGTCTTCGGTCATGCGGGTGGCGGCCATGGGCGCCAGGGTGTTGACCAGGATGTTGTTCTTGCGCCCTTCGATGGCGAGCATGTTCATCAGGCCCACCACCGCCATCTTCGCCGCACCGTAGTTGGCCTGGCCGAAGTTGCCGAACAGGCCGGCCGCGGAGGTGGTCATCAGGATGCGGCCATAGTTTTGTTCGCGCATCAGCTCCCACACCGCTTTGCTGCAGTTGATCGAGCCCATCAGGTGGACATTGATCACCGCCTGGATGTCGCTCATTTCCATCTTGGCGAACGACTTGTCACGCAGGATTCCGGCGTTGTTGATCAGGATGTCGACGCGGCCGAAGGCCTCGACCGCTTGCTTGACCATGGCCTGGACTTGCTCGTAGTCGGCCACGTTGGCGCCATTGGCGATGGCGACGCCACCGGCCTGGCGGATTTCCTCGACCACCGCCAGGGCGGCATCGGTGGAGCTGCCGGAGCCGTCGCGGCTGCCGCCGAAGTCGTTGATCACGACCTTGGCACCGCGGGCGGCGAGGTTCAGGGCGTGGACGCGGCCCAGGCCGTTGCCGGCGCCGGTGACGATAGCGACGCGGTCATCGAAACGAATGGTCATGAATGGGTTCCTCCAGTGAAATAGTAGTTGGCGGAGAGCGGCGGAGGAAATGCGTGGTTTCCCCGGGTCGCCGTTCTCCATAAACATCAGGCGCGGCTGAAAATGCCCACGTGCTCGGTGGACTCCTCGACGCGCCAGAGGCCGCCGCCGTTGCCTTGCAGGGCGATGCGGGCGCCTTCGACCTGGCGCGGGCCACAGTTGCCGCGCAGTTGCTCGACCAGCTCGAAGATCTGCCCGATGCCGGTGGCGCCGATCGGATGCCCCTTGGACTCAAGACCCCCGGACGGGTTGACCGGCAACCGGCCACCCAGGGCGCTGTCGCCGCGTTCGGCCATCACGCCGCTCATGCCCGGCTCGCACAGCCCCAGGGCTTCGATCGCCAGCAATTCGCCGATGGCGGTGGCGTCATGCACTTCGGCCACATCGACGTCTTGCGCAGAAATGCCGGCCTGCTCGAACGCCGCCTTGCCGGCAAGGTGGGTGCAGCCTTTGTCGAAGTCTTCAGCGGCACGCGCCGAGGCCGAGCGCACGACGCTGGCCAGCACCTTGATCGCCCGGCGCTTGTCGAAGCCGTACTTCTTCAGTGCCGACTCGGTGCACAGGATCGCCGCCGCGGCGCCATCGGAAATCGGCGAGCACATGGGCAGGGTGATCGGGTAGGTGATCGGCGGCGCGGCGAGGATTTCCTCGATGCTCATGGCGTTTCGGTACTGGGAGCGTTCGTTGTGTACCGAGTGGCCGTGGTTCTTGGAGGACACGGCGGCCAGTTGGCGCTGGGTGATGCCGTAGCGCTCCATCAGGCCGCCGCGGCCCAGGGCTGCGTAGACGTCCATGAACGGGCTGTAGGGCTTCTCCGATTGCGAACCGGCAGGCGGCACGATGCCTTTGCCCATGCTGGCGAGGTAATTCTTGTTTTCTTCAAAGGTTTCGATGTCCCAGGCGGACTCGAACGCCGAGAACATCTTCGCCTTGTCGCTGTAGAACATCTTCTCGGCGCCCACCGCCAGTGCGACGTCGGCTGCACCGGCCTGCAACTGGGTCACGGCGAGGTTGAAGGCATGGCTGGACGAGGCGCAGGCACCCTCGATGTTGAAGATCGGGATGCTGTCCAGGCCCAGCGGCAACAGGGCCACCTGGCCGCGGATCATGTGCTGGCCATCGAAGTGGCCCTGGGTGCAGTTGCCGAAAAAGCCGACCTGAATCCACTTGCGATCGCAACCGGCGTCCTTGAGGGCATCTTCCACCGCCCAGGCGGTGAGTTGTTTGATGGTCTTGTCGATGTGACGGCCGAAGGCGGTCATGCCGACGCCGACGATGTATACGTTTTCCATCGTTGCCTCGAATCTTTCAGAAAAAGGGGCAGGGCGCCCGGATCAGTAGCCTTTGAAGTCCGGCTTGCGTTTTTCGGCGAAGGCACGCACGCCCTCGGCCATGTCGTAGGAGCGCTGGTGGTCACGCAGCTCCAGCAGCTCCTGGCGCAGCGCATCGGCGCGCGGCTTGTCGCCGGCCTGGTCGGCCACTTTCTTCATCTTGCGCAGCACCAGCGGGCTCTTCTGCGCCAGCTTGTCGCCCAGGGCCTGGACGTGTTCGACCAGCTGCCCATCGGCGACCACTTCACTGACCAGGCCGTAGTGCTTCATGTCCTGGGCGGGCAGGGAATCGCCGGTGAACAGCATGTACTTGGCGATATTTTCCGGGATCTTGCGCGGCAGCACGGCGGCGCCACCGCCACCTGGAAAGACGCCGAAGTTGGAGTGTGCATCGCCGAAACGGGCACTTTGCGCGGCGATCACCAGGTCGCAGCACAATACGGTTTCCAGACCGCCGGCCAGGGCCAGGCCGTTGACGGCGGCTATGACCGGCTTGGGGAAGGCCCGCAGCGCATCGAAGAAGGTGACGATGGTGTCCAGCAGGTCCTTCTCGCCCGGCAGCGGCGTGCCACCAGCCTTGAGGTCGGCACCGGCGCAGAACGCAGGGCCGGTGGCGGTCAGCACCACCACGCGGACCTGATCGTCGTTTTCCCAGGCGTTCAGGCGGGCGGTCATGGCCTCCAGCATTTCACGGTTAAGGGCATTCATGGCTTTCGGGCGGGTCAGGGTGATCCAGCCCACCTGGCCCTTGAGTTCAATCGATACGGACTCGCTCATCTCCAATCCTCGATCAGATGCAATTGACGTTTCTGTCTGGATTGGAAATTACGCCAGCGCCCTCGAAGCGCTCCCCCCCCCTTGCGGACGGGGCGCCGGTCACTTCGTCTGTTGCAGGATGGGCAGCACATGCCTACGGCGGAGATCCAATAATGCAGACAAATGTCATCAACGCCGGCGATCTGTTGGTCGCCACCAAGTTTTCGCCACCGCGCCTGAACGCCCGGCACATTCCGCGCACCCAGTTGCTGGGGCGCTTGCGCGAGTCGCAGCCCTGCAGTACCACCCTGATTACCGGAGGCGCCGGCTTCGGCAAAACCATTCTGCTCGCCCAGTGGCGCCTGGAATTGATGAAAGCCGGGCTGGATGTGGCCTGGGTGTCGTTCAGTCTCGACGACCGACAGTTCGCCAGTTTCCTGTCCTACCTGCTGGCCGCCTTCCAGCGCCTGGGCATTGCCGTCGAACAGGACTGGCTCAACAGTGACGGCAGCGAGCAGTCGATCAATGCCCTGATCGCGGTGCTCACCCATGCCGCTGAGCACATCGAGCGGGAACTGCACCTGCTGCTCGATGACTTCCACCATGTGGAGTCGCCGGCCGCGCACCGCCTGATGCAGAAGCTGCTGGACCATTGCCCGGCCAACCTGCACATCGCCATCGCCTCGCGCACAACACCGTCCCTGAGCCTGGGGCGCCTGCGCATGCAGGGCTATGTGGCCGAGATCGACACCGTCGAACTGCCTTTCGACCTGAACGAGACACAGGACTTCTTCAAACAGAACCTCATGCCCCTGGCGTTGACGGCCGACGAGGAGCGGCTGATCCATGACCTGACCAATGGCTGGCCCGCCAGCCTGCAACCCATCGCCACCATGTTGCGGGTCCGCCCGACCCGGCGTACGCAGCTGCGCTCGATCCTGCGCAATTCGGCAGACCTGCAGGCGTTCCTGACCGAAGACGTGGTGGCCTGCCTGCCATCGCCGTTGCTGGAGTTCATGGAGAAAGTCTCGATCCTGCGCCGCTTCAACGTCGAAGTGTGCGAGTTCGTCAGCGGCAGCCCCCATGCCCGCGACATGATCAAGCGCGCCGAAGACGAGAACCTGCTGATTCATCGCATCGAGTCCGATGACAGTACGCCCTGGTACCGGTTTCACCCGCTGTTCGGCGAGTTTCTTACCCAGCGCCTGGCCACCCGCGGCGAGGCGGCCGTGCAGGCGCTGCATCGCCTGGCCAGCCAATGGTTCGCCGAGCATGACTATCTGGTGGAAGCGGTGCGTCACGCCAACCTGGGCGGTGATCGCGATGACGCCGTCAAGGCCATGGAACAAGCCGCGTCGACGACCTGGAGCATGGCCTACACCAGCCCGATGCTGCACCTGCTCGAACGCCTGCCGCAGGACATCCTGTTCGCCCATCCGCAGCTGTTCATCATGGGCTGCCTGACCTATGCCTTCACCGCCAGGCCGGAAAAGGCCCAGCGCTGGCTGGAGCAGATACGCCGCAGCGAGGCGTCGCGTGTTCCGGCGATCTCCTCGAAGCTGGTGCTGACCGATGCGGCCATCGCCCTGCAACGGGATGAACCGCGCCGGGTCATCGGGCTGCTGGAGCCGACCTTGCAGACGCCGCTGGAAAACCACTCCTTGCGCTATATCAGCCTGTCCGCCCTGGCCACCGCGTACCTGTCGGTGGGGCGCCCGGACGATGCGCGAAAGCTTCATGAGGAGCACCCCATTGTCCTTGAGCACAGCGACAACGACATGGCACTGGTGTTCGAGAGTACCCGCGCGCTGACCCGGCTCAGGGAGGGCAATGCGCAACAGGCCCAACGCATCGGGACCAGCGTAACCGCACGCGCCGAGCAGGCGTATGGCCGTGGCTCGGTGTCGGCCAATCTGTGCGCCGCCACGCTCTGCGATGCCTATTACGAGCTGGACCAGCTCGATGATGCGCTGCAAGTGCTGGCCAACCGCAGCGGCATCCTGCGCTCATCCATGCCCGATGTGATGGGCCGTGCCTCGATCTGCCGTGCGCGCATCACCCTGCAGCGCGAGTCGCCCCAGGCGGCGTTGAACTTCCTCGAGACCCAGAGCGTGCATTTTCATGTCCTGGGCCTGGACCGGCTGTTGGCACAGATGCTGGCCGAGCAAGTACGGGTGCTGGTGTTGCAAGGCGAAAACCGCCGTGCCAGCGAACTGGTGACACGCCTTTCGGCGCTACTGGCGTCCCAGCGCCCGCACGCGGAAGCCCTTGAAGAAATCACCTGCCAGACCGCCTTTTCCAAGGCGCGCCTGGCGCTGGCGCTGCGTGATCCGCTCGGTGTCCTGGAGCACCTGCAGACCGTGGTCAGCTATGCCGAGCAGACGGCGCGCGGGCGTTCGCTGGTGCGGGCACGGCTGCTGGAGGCACAGGCGCACGCCATGCTCGATCAAGCGGAGCAGGTTCGCGCCTGCCTGCAACAGGCCGTGGAGGCCGCCGCGCGGATGGGGCTGGTGCGCACCCTGCTTGACGAAGGCCCGGCGCTGCTCGCGTTGTTGACCCAGTGGCAAGACGAAATCGCCGGCCAAGGCCCGCTCGCCGACTATTTCGATCTGCTGCTGCGCCGCGAAACGCCCCCCGCACCGCCAGCGCCAGCGGTGCCCGCGCCCCGGGGCATGAGCGAGGGCCCCAAGCCCAGCCTCACGCCCCGCGAGCTGGAGATCCTCGGGTTGGTGGCCCAGGCCATGTCGAACAAGCGCATCGCCCTGACGCTCAACATCACCTTTGGCACGGTGAAGTGGAACGTCAAGAACATCCTCGCCAAATTGGGTGTGTCGAGCCGCTATTCGGCAATCACCCTCGCTCGCCAGCAAGGAATGCTCAAGTGACTGGACGTTGACCGCGATCCCGCCCCCTCCCGAGACGGGAGGCGCGCGGGGGCGAGGCCGGCCTGCATCCTCAGGTCAGCGTCGTATTTTCGTCCGGATAAAGAGGAAGACCATGAGCGATACATCTGCAGCATTCCTGAGCGAGCAGGAAATCATGATTCGCGATGCCGCCCGCAAGGTGGCCCAGGATATCGTCGCCGCTACGGCAGCCGAACGCGACCGCACAGGCGCCTGGCCCCATGCGGAACTCAAGGCGGTGGCCGAACTGGGCTTCCTGGGCATGCACATCCCCGAAGCGTACGGCGGTTCGGGCATGTCGTTCCCGGAGTATTGCCTGTGTATCCAGGAGTTCGCCGCGGCCGATGCCGGCTTTGCGACCATCCTCCACGTGCACAACGGCATGGCCGACATGCTCTATCGCTTCGGCACCGAGGCGCAGAAGGCGCAGTACCTGGCGGGCATGATTTCCGGCGAACTGATCGCCGCCGGCCTGCTCACCGAGCCCCAGGCCGGTTCCGATACCGCCGCGTTCCGCACCACGGCGCGCCGCGAAGGGGATCATTACCTGCTCAATGGCAGCAAGCAATTCATCTCCAACGGCAACGAAGCCGGGATCGCCTTTGCCATTGCCGCCGTCACTGACACGCCCGAAGGCCGCAAAGGCCCGAGCATGTTCATCATTGATCCACGGGAGCCGGGCTACATCGTGGCGCGCGTCGAAAGCAAGATGGGGCAGCGTTCAGCCCATGTCGCCGCGATCCAGCTGGAAAACTGCAAGGTCCCGGCGCATAACTTGCTGGCAGAGGAAGGCAACGCCTACAAGCGCCTGATGGCTACCCTGTCCGAAGGCCGCATCGGTATCGCCGCCGTGGCGGTAGGCGCTGCCCGGGCCGCGCTGGAAGCGGCGGTGAAGTACGCCCATGAGCGCGAGGCCTACGGTGCGCCGATCATCAAGTTGCAGGGCGTGGCGTTCGACCTGGCCGACATGGCTACCCAGTATGAAGTGGCCCAGAACTACATGCTGCACGCCGCTCGCCTGCACTACGCCGGCGTGCCCTGCGCCAAGGAAGCGTCCATCGCCAAACTGTTCGCCAGCGAAATGGCCGAGAAGGTCTGCTCCGAGGCGCTGCAGATCCATGGTGGCTATGGCTACCTGAGCGACTTCCCGGTGGAACGCTATTGCCGCGACGTGCGGGTGACCAAGATCTACGAAGGCACCAGCCACATCCAGAAAGTGATCATTGCCCGCAACCTGTGACCGGGCGGCGCTCAAGCTTCTGGACAACCGAGCCGTGGGCACGGCCGGGCATCACCCCGACCGTTGCCGCACCAGGAGGAAATGGACGTGACTGACAGTGCAGTGCTTTATGAAACGATCGGCAAGACCGCGCTGATCACCTTGAACCGGCCGCACAAGCGCAACGCATTCGAGGCGGCCATCAACCAGGCGTTGCCGGCTGCGCTGATGACGGCACGGGATGATCCTGGGGTTCGCTCCATCGTGCTGACCGGTGCCGGCGGCACCTTCTGCTCCGGTTTCGACCTGGGCAGCCTGGAGGAGGGCGAGGACGGCACGTTCGCAGGGCGCAAGCTGGTGCTGGGTTTTCATGAATGGTTTGCCGGCCTGGTGGACCTGCAAAAGCCGGTGATCGCTGCGGTCGACGGTGCAGCCGTGGGGGCCGGCTTTTCCCTGGCCCTGGCGGCGGACTTCATGTTTGTGACGCCACGGGTGCGGCTGTTGCCGACCTTCCTGAGCCTGGGCCTGGTGCCGGACCTGTCGATGCTCTACGTACTGCCGCGCCTGGTCGGCCTGGCCAAGGCCAAGGAGCTGATCTTTTGCGCCCGTGCAGTTGATGCGCAACAGGCGCTGGCGCTGGGCCTGGCCCAGGTTGTCGTCGCGCCGGAGCAGCTGCTCGACAGCGCCCTGCAGTTCGCCCGCCAGTTCGATGACGCACCGCCCGATGCGCTAGGATTGGCCAAGACCCTGCTCAATCGCTCGTTCGAGACCGACCGCCAGGCCATGACCCAGTTCGAGGCCTGCGCGCAATCGCTGTGCGGCGCCAGCCGTTACCATGCCGAAGCGGTACGACGCTTTCTCGGCAAGGAAGGCTTGCCCTACCCGGGCGCCAAGCTGCCACAGCCATGAACACCCAAATGGAGAGGGGCAGCAGGGCTGTGACGCTGCCTATCCTTGAGACTCAAGACCTGCCACCGGCACGACGTGCCGCAGACGCCCAGGCGCCGGCAGGATTCCCACTGTTTAGGAGCAAGACATGATGCAGAAAGTCGTCGTCGCGGGTGTAGGTATGATCCCCTTCGTAAAACCTGGCCAGAGCGAGACCTATGCGGTCATGGGCGAGCAGGCCGTACGCCTGGCCCTGGCGGATGCCGGCGTTGGTTACGAATCCATCCAGCAGGCCTACGCCAGCTATGTCTTCGGTGACTCCACCTGCGGCCAGCGCGTGCTCTACAACGTCGGCATGACCGGTATCGCCGTGCTGAACGTGAACAACAACTGCGCCAGTGGTTCATCGGCGTTGTTCCTGGCCAACCAGGCCATCGCCAGCGGCATGGTGGACATCGTCCTGGCCTTTGGTTTCGAGCAGATGATTCCCGGCGCTATCGGCAGCGCGTTCCCGGACCGTCCGAGCCCGCTGGAGCTGTTCCTGGACCAGTGCGACGAGGCGGTGCCCGGTGCTGCGCAGATTCCGGCGGCCCTGCGGATCTTCGGCAGCGCCGGGGTCGAGCACATGAAGCGCTTCGGCACCCCGCTGGAAACCTTCGCCAAGATTCGCGCCAAGGCCAGTCGTCATGCCGCCAACAACCCCAAGGCGGTGTTCCGCAAGGTGGTCACCACCGAAGAGGTCATGGCCGACCAGGTCATGTGGCCGGGCGTCATGACCCGCCTGATGGCCTGCCCACCGACCTGCGGCGCAGCCGCGGTTGTGCTGTGCAGCGAGGCGTATGCGCGCAAGCATGGCCTGGATCGCAGTGTGTCGATTGCCGGCCAGGCACTGACCACCGATGGCGCGGAAACCTTCACCTCGGGCGACATGCGTGACGTGGCCGGCTATTCGATGTCCCGCGCGGCAGCCCGCAAGGCCTATGAAATGGCCGGTATCGGTGCCGAGGACGTGCAGGTGGTGGAGCTGCATGACTGCTTCGCCCAGAACGAGCTGCTGACCTACGAGTCCCTGGGCTTGTGCCCTGAAGGCGGCGCGCAGCGGTTTGTCGACGATGGCGACAATACCTATGGCGGCCAGTACGTGGTCAACCCGTCCGGCGGCCTGCTGTCCAAGGGTCATCCGATCGGCGCGACGGGCCTGGCGCAGTGCACCGAGCTGGTCCAGCAACTGCGCGGCCGCGCCGAGCAGCGCCAGGTCGAGGGCGCACGCATCGCCTTGCAACACAACATCGGCATCGGTGGCGCCTGTGTCGTCACCCTGTATCGCAAAGACTGACAGGGGAACTGCAATGGATTTTCAACCTGATGCCAGCCTTGAAGCGTTCCGGGAAGAAGTGCGGACCTTTCTTCGCGACCAGGTCCCCGGGGACCTGAAAGGCCAACAGCGCTGCACCCGTTCGCCGCCCGAGCAGATCATGCGCTGGCAGCAGCTGCTCACCGAGCGCGGCTGGGGGGCGCCGTACTGGCCCAAGGAGCACGGTGGCACGGGTTGGTCGGTGCCGCAGATCCTGGTGTTCGATGACGAGTGCAGCGCCGCCGGCACGCCCACCCAGGATGGCTTCGTGCACAAGATGCTGGGCCCGGTGCTCAACGCGTTTGCCACGCCGGAGCAAAAGGCCGAGCACTTGCCGGCAGTGTTCAGCGGCGAGCGCCTGTGGTGCCAGGGGTTCTCGGAGCCGGGCGCCGGTTCCGACCTGGCCTCGTTGCGCACCCGTGCCGTGCGCGACGGTGACTGCTACGTGGTGAACGGCCAGAAAATCTGGACCAGCTACGCCCACCATGCCGACTGGATCTTCCTGCTGGTGCGCACCAACCCGGATGTGAAGAAGCAGGCGGGGATCAGCTTTTTACTGGTGGACATGCGTACCCCCGGCATCAGCGTGCGCCCGATCCGCAGCATCGACGATGCCCACCACTTGAATGAAACCTTCTTCGACAACGTGCGCGTGCCGGTGACCAACCTGATCGGTGGCGAAGGGCAGGGCTGGAGCATCACCAAGTTCCTGCTCAACAACGAACATGCGACCACCGCCGACCTGCCAGAACTCAAGCGCTACATGCGCGAGCTGCGGTTGATTGGCACGACGCTGCAGTGTGGCGACCAGGCGCTGTTTGAACGCCCGGAGTTCGCCCTGAAGCTGGCGCGCCTGGACGCCGAGCTGCAGGCCATCGAAATGCTCGTGCAGCGGGTGGCGCGCCTGGAGCAACAGCACAACCCGGCTTCGCACACCTTGGGCTCGATCCTCAAGATCCGCGCGACCGAGCTGCAGCAACGCATCACCGAGGCGCAGATCGAGGCACTGGGCGACTTCGGCGCGATTGCCTATCCGCATCCCCACGAGGCAAGCCCGCAGCAACCCTTCCCGCAGCAGGCGCTGGCGCGGGGCATCAGCCAGGACATGTTCCTGCGCCGTGCCTCGACCATATACGGCGGCACCAGCGAAGTGCAGCGCGGCATTATCGCCAAGATGCTGTTCCAACTCTGATCTCAGGAAACCGGTATGGATTTCGAATTCACTTCGGAACAACAACTGTTGCAGGACAGCCTGCGACGCTACGTGGACAAGGCCTACAGTTTCGAGGCGCGTACCGCCCAGCTCAATGCGGGCACCGAGGGCGGCGCCGACAACTGGGCGCTGTTCGCCGCCAATGGCTGGCTGATGGCCGCATTGCCGGAAGCCTACGGCGGGCTTGGCGGCTCGCTGGTAGACACAGTGATCATCGCTCAGGAACTGGGGCGCGGGTTGGTGCTGGAGCCGTTCATGGGGTGTGCCGTGCTGGCGGCGCAGACCCTGCTGGCGGCAGGCACCGAGGCGCAGAAAGCGCGGTTGCTGCCGCAGCTGGCCGACGGTACCTACCGTCTTGCGCTGGCTTTCAGCGAGGCCGGTTCCCGGGGCATGCCGTTGCCGGTCACCTTGCGGGCCGAGCGACACGCGGGCGGGTTTCGTTTGTCCGGGCACAAGAGCCTGGTGCTGGGCGCGGTGGGGGCCAAGGCGTTCATCGTCTCGGCGCAGATACCCCAAGAGCCGGGCATCAGCCTGTTGCTGGTCGAAGCCGATCGCCCGGGCCTGAAATGCCAGACCCTGCCGTTGCACGACGGCACCTGGGTGCAGTCGCTGCATTTCGACGGTGTCGAGGTCGATGCCCAGGCGTTGCTGGGTGAGGCGGGGCAGGGCTTGCCGGCGCTGCGCCAGGGCCTGGCCCATGGCATTGTCGCGTTGTGCGCAGAGCTGATCGGCGGCATGGAAAAAACCATCGAAGTCACCGCCGACTACCTCAAGGTACGCCAGCAGTTCGGCGTCCCCATCGGCACCTTCCAGGCACTGCAGCACCGCATGGCCGACATGGCGGCGGAACTGGAGCTGGCGCGATCGAGCCTGCACGTGGCCCTGGCATCGCTGGCCAACGATGACGACATCACCCGCGACAAGACCGTTTCGGGCTGCAAGATGCTCATCTGCCGGGCGGCGAAATTCGTCTGCGGCCAGGGCATCCAGTTGCACGGCGGGATCGGCATGACCGAGGAATACCTGGTCGGCCACTACTACAAACGGGCCATTGTCGCCGACCTGCTGCTGGGTAGCAGCGACAGCCACGAAGCCGCCTGCGCGGCCCTGCTGCAGGCGCAACTGCGCGCCTGAGCCGCCTTGGAACAGACCATCGGGAGTACAACAACAATGAAAAGCTATGAAACCCTGGCCGAACTGCAGGGCCTTGTCGGCGAAGTCGTAGGCAGCAGCGACTGGGTGACCATCGACCAACAACGCATCGACACCTTTGCCGAGGCCACCGGCGATCACCAGTGGATCCACACCGACCCCGGGCGCGCTGCCGACGGCCCCTTCGGCAAGACCATCGCCCACGGCTTTCTGACCCTGAGCCTGCTGCCCACTTTCATGACCGACGCGTTCGAGCTGCGCAATGTGAAGATGGGCGTGAACTACGGCATGAACAAAGTGCGCTTCGTCCAGCCTGTGCCGGTGGACAGCCGGCTGCGCGGGCATTTCAAGGTGCTGGCCTTCGAGCCGTTGGACGGCAACGGAGCTCAGGTGACCTACGAGATGACGGTCGAGATCGAGGGCGCCAGCAAACCGGCCTGCGTCGCGCAGACCATCCTTCGGGTATTTGCCTGACCGCTGAGCCCGGCACCACCGCTTCGACCAACGCCACGCGCCTGCTGAGGTTGCGTGGCGTTTGTGTTTTCGGCCCCCAGGCAGGCCGTCCCCCCCTTAGTGCGCCAATAAGGGGGGGGCGAAGGGAGGGGGGTGTTGGTTAAAAAAACACTGCCGGGACGGGACGCCAGTTTGCAGTTCCCTGAAGTGCAGGGCGTGCTCAAGAAGACGCTCAAACCACCATCCTAGAGGTTGGAGACATGATTAAACTGACAAGAACCCTGATCGCGGCCGGCCTGCTGGCCGCGCATGCAGGCGTGCTCCATGCAGCAGTGACAGAACAGGAAGCCAAACAACTGGGGACGACATTGACCCCGGTTGGCGCGGAAATGGCCGGCAATGCCGATGGCACCATTCCGGCGTACACCGGCGGGCTGAAGACCGCGCCTGCCGGTTTCGACAAGGCCAAGGGTGTTCGCCCCGATCCCTTCGCCAACGAGAAACCGCAATTCTCGATCAACGCCAGCAACGTGGACACCTACGGCGACAAGCTCACCGAAGGCACCAAGGCACTGATCAAGAAACTGCCGGGCTTTCGCATCGACGTTTACCCGACCCATCGCACGGTAGGCTTCCCGCAGTCGGTGCTGGACAACACCCTGAAGAATGCCACCAGCGCCACGTTGACCAACAACAACGAGACGCTGCAAGGCGCCCACGCCGGTGTACCGTTCCCGATTCCCAAGAGCGGCAACGAAGTGATGTTCAACCACTTGGCACGCTACCAGGGCGTGGCCTGGATCGCGCCCAAGTACGGCGCCTACAACGTTGACGCGGCGGGCAAGCTGGTCACCTCCACACTGGGCCGCTGGACCTACGAGACGCCTTACTACAACACGGCGAAAAATAGCGACGACACCCTGCTGACCCGTGCCCGTGCCAACTACAGCGGCCCTGCGCGCCGTGCCGGCGAAGCGGTGATGACCTTCGACTACACCGCCACCGAGCGGGGGCGCAAGGCCTATCAGTACCTGCCTGGACAACGCCGCGTGCGCCTGGCGCCTGACCTGGCCTACGACACGCCGAACGCCAGTACCTCGGGTATGTCTACCATCGACGACATCAACCTGTTCAACGGCCGGATGGACCGTTACGACTGGAAGCTGATCGGCAAGAAGGAGATGTACGTTCCGTACAACGCCTACCGCTTTGCCTATGCCGAGGATCCTGAGCAGGTGTTTGGTGAGAAGTTCATCAATCCGGACCTGGTGCGCTGGGAGCGGCACCGTGTCTGGGTGGTTGAGGCGACCCTCAAGCCGGGGATGCGCCATATCTACTCCAAGCGTACTTTCTATATCGACGAAGACAGCTGGACTGCGTTGGCGGTGGACCAGTATGACGGCCGCGGTCAGCTATGGCGTCCAGGCTTCAGTTATGTCCATCAGATGTATGACGCTGATGCTGTGAACAGTACTGCTGGGCACTATGACCTGATTGGCGGTACGTATTACATCAACGTTTGGCCAGGCAAGGCTGGTGTGCAGGTTATGGACAAGCTCAGTGCGGATAATGGCTGGACGTCGGACAGCCTGGCGGGGGCGGGGGTTCGCTAGCGGCTCCGGGTATGTTCTGTGGGTGAGGCGGGGCCGACTGGGTCGGTTCCGCTTTTTTGGTTTGGTCTTGTGTGCTGTGTGCTGTGTGCTGTGTGTTGCGTGTTGCGTGTTTATCCATTTGTTGTGGCGAGGCCGCCGGCCCCTTCCGCCTTTACGGCGGGTCCCTTTTGTCTTGGCAAAAGGAACCAAAACCGCTTGCTCCTGCATACGGCCCTACGCTGCGCTCCGGGTCCCCTCGCTCCGGCACCCTCCGGGGCCACGCGGCCTACGACTTGCTTCGCCAAGTCTACGTCTCGCGTCTTCGGCTGCGCCGAAGGTGCTGCGCACTGCCCCTACAGGCACCTCCACTCGGCCTCCTGAAGTCGCATTCTGCGGCGCCTGAACGTTCGTGCATGAAGATCAAGAGCAGGGCCAGACCGTGGGCATCACCCGCCAGTGGGAGCGGGCTTGCCCCGCGATGGATTTTGAATTTTGCCGATAGATCCATGTCTGCCGGTGATCCCGCTTCACAGTTGTAGCTGAATGTGCACGGCTCAGGGGCTTAATCGCGGGGCAAGCCCGCTCCTACCCCGAGATCGACAAAATACCAGGCTGTGGGCATCACCCGCCGGTAGGAGCGGGCTTGCCCCGCGATGGATTTTGAATTTTGCCGATAGATCCATGCCTGCTGGTGATCCCGCTTCGGCGTTGCACCTGGATGTGCACGGCTCAGGGGACTATCGCGGGTGCAAGCCCGCTCCCACCGAGCCCGCTCCTACCTGGCTGTTGGCAGTGGACGTTGATCTCGAAGATGCGTCCTCCCAGGCGCCGCCCGTAACTTTGCGACTTCAGGAGGCCGAGTGGAGGACACCGTAGCGAGGGAACCCGGAGCGCAGCGTAGGGCCGGATGCAGGAGCGAGCGGTTTTGCCTACTTTTCCCAAGAGAAAAGTAGGCCGCCGTAAGGGCGGAAGGGGCCGGCAGCGTCGCCACATGAAATGGATAAGCTTACAAAACCAGCACCAGCACCAGCACCAGCACCAAACCAACGCAGGCCTCAGGAAACCCGCCGTGACTGGTGCTGCCAATAGCCCTCACGCACCTGCCGACGCAACACCTTGCCCACCGCACTCAAGGGCAAGGCATCAACCAGCTTCACCGTTTTGGGCGCCTTGAACCCGCCCAGCCGCTCCTTGACCAACGCAATCAGCGTTTGCTCGTCGACCACCATGCCCGCCTTGAGCACCACCTCGGCGTGTACCGCCTCACCCCACTTGTCATCGGGAATGCCCACCACCGCGGACATCGACACCGCCGGGTGGCTATTGAGCGTGGCTTCCACCTCCACGGCATAAACATTGAAACCGCCCGTGATGATCACGTCTTTCTTGCGGTCGACGATAAACACATAACCAGCCTCATCGACATAGCCCAGGTCGCCAGACTTCCAGAAACCCTCGCTGAACTCGGCGGCTGTGCCCTGGGGATTGTTGTGGTAGCCGCTGATGGTGCCGCGCCCGCGCAGCCAGATTTCGCCGGTGGTGCCGTGGGCAACCCGATTGCCCGCCTCATCGACGATTTTCAGCTCGATACCGGTGGCAGGGCGGCCGGCGGACGCCAGACGACCCGTTTGCACCGCGTCCAGGTGGTCGGCCTTGGTCAGGGTACAGACCGCCTGGGCGCATTCGGTGGCGCCGTACAACTGGAAAAAAATATTGCCGAAACGCGCCTGGGACTGCTCCAGCTTGACCGGGCTCATCGGCGCGGCGCCGTAGTAGAGGGTCTGCAAACTGGAGAGGTCGTAGTGCGACGCCTCCGACAGTTCCAGCAAAAAGCCCACCAGCGTCGGCACCATCAGCGCCGTGGTGATCCGCTCGGCCTCGACATTGCGGCACCAGGCCTTGAGGTCGGCAGCATTCTGGGTAACGGTGCAACCGCCGCGGAACAGCGTGGGCAACAGCGACAGCCCCGAACCATGGCTGATGGGCGCGATATGCAGGTAGCGGGTGCGGTCGTTGAGGGCCTGGCTCTGCTCGCTGTCGGCGTACATCGAGTCCCGTGCCGCCAGCCAGTTGTCGATGGTGTAGCGGGCACACTTGCTCTTGCCAGTGGTACCGCCGGTGAAGCGGTAGATCAGGTGGTCCTGGTAGATATCGGATTCGACGTCAGGTTCTTCGTCCGACATGCCCTCGAGCAGAGACCAGAAGTGCAGGGCGAAGGCGCAATCGGCCGGCGGCTCGTCCATGCAGACCACCACGGCGCCGCTGGCGCAGAGCATTTCGCGGTAGCGTTGCAGCAGCGCGACCTCAATGAAAATGACCTTGGGTGCGATGAACTCCACCTGCCAGCGGTGTTCTTCGAGGGAGTCGCGGTAATTGGTGTGGGTAATCGCCGCTTCGCCCTTGAAGGCCGTCCAGGCATGCAGCAACGAGAGGTTGTCATTCTCCAGGATGCACAGCGCCGTGTCGCCGCGCTGCAAGTGCAAGCGGTTGCGCAGGGTGTTGGCGATGCGATTGGTGAGCCGGTGCAGTTCATCGAAGCGATAGCGACGATCGCGCTCGACGTTCACCAGCGCTTCCTGACCGGCATAGCGTTGCGCTACCTGCGCCATGACGCGGGAAAAGTTCATTTTCATTGCGGTCTCCGTTTGTTGTTATGGCTGTTGGAAATCGCATTCTAGAAACGGGTCGAGGGTACGCCGCGCCCCCCTTTGGGGGAGGGGCCGCGCTTTTCGAGCCTTGAAGGCGGCTGTCAACTCGCCGAATGATCCGGGGTAGGAGCGGGCTTGCCCCGCGATGGGCATTGCAGGCAACCAGGTGCCTGGATGCTGAGGGCCTCTCGCGGGGCAAGCCCGCTCCCACCCAAGCCCGCTCCTACAGGGCTGTCACAACGCCACGGCCATGGCTTTGAGCTGGTGCTTGAGCACTTTGCCGGTCGCGGCGCAGGGCAGTGCAGTCAGGACTTGAACATGGCCGGGACGCTTGTACGGCGACAAATGCTCGGCCAGGTGGGCCTTGAGCGCGGCCAGGTCGAACTGCTCGGCATCCGCCACCTGGATGAACGCCACCACCTCTTCGTTGCCCGGAACCGAACGCCCGACCACCGCCGAGAGCACAACCCCGGGAAACGCGTTGAGCACCGCTTCGACTTCCGGCGGGTAGACGTTGAAGCCCGAACGGATGATCAGCTCCTTGCTGCGCCCGACGATAAACAGTGCGCCCTGGTCATCCTCGCGGGCGAGGTCCCCGGTGTTCAGCCAGCCGTCGGCGGTCAGTACCTGGGCGGTCTGTTGGGCGGCGCGGTAGTAGCCTTTCATCACATTCGGGCCGCGTACCCACAATTCGCCGACGTCGCCGCGGGGTACCGGGTGTTGCCGCGTGCTGTCGAGCAGAAGAATCTCCAGGCCCGGAATCGGACGGCCCACCGAGGTGTCGCCACGCGGCGCTTCGATGCGGGTCTGGCTGATGGTGGGCGAGCTTTCCGTCAGGCCGTAGCCGTTGTGCAAGGGCACCCCGAAGCGTTGTTCGACGGCGTGCTTCAAGCTCATGTCCAGGGGCGAGCCGCCGGCATACATGAAGCGCAACTGCGGCGCGTGCAAGGTGATGCCATCACTGTCGGCATACTCCAGCAGGCGGGCAAACATGGCCGGCACCCCCTGCATCAGGGTGATGCCGTCTTCGGCCAGGGCACGGGCCAGTTGCGCAGGATCAAAGCGCGCCTGCAGTTGCAGGGCGGCGCCGCTGTAGAGGCTGGCCAGGCATACGGCGGTAAGGCCGAACACATGGGAAATCGGCAGCACCGCGTAGACCCGGTCATCGCGCCGCAGCTGTCGCAGTCGGCTGGCGGTGCAGGCGATGTACAGCAAGTTGCGATGGGTCAGCATCACGCCCTTGGGTTCACCGGTGGTGCCGGTGGTGTAGATCATCGCGGCGACCTGGGCGGCAGGGTCGTGCTCCACCGGCTCGACCTGGCAGGTGCTGCTGAGCGCGCCGATATGGAAGCTGCCCAGGTGGGCCGACTCCCGCGGCTGTGCGCCGACCCGCTCGGCATGGCGCGCGGCACTGCCGGACGCCGCGCTGGCGAACAGGACCCGGCGCGGGGTGCAATGGCGTTCAAGGGTGTCCAGCTCGCTGGCCGACAGCCGCGCGTTGACGACCACCGCCCAGGCATCCAGGCGGCTCAGGGCGAGCAAGGCGGCGACCAGCAGGCGGCAGTTCTCCGCCACCAGCATGACCCGGTCGCCAGCGCGCACACCATCGTGGACCAGTTGCGCCTGCAGCAGGTCCACGGCCAGGCGCAGTTCGCCGTAGCTCAGGGTGATATCGCCCTCGTGCAGCGCAGGGCTGGCGGCGTGTTCGCGGCCGTGGCGGTCCAGCAGCAGGTGCAGGCGTTCGGGCAGTTCGGCAAGGATGGCTTCGCGCTCGTGCATCAGCGGCTCTCCGCGCGACGGATCAGGTGGCGGGCGATCACCAGTTGCTGGATCTGCGTGGTGCCTTCGTAGATGCGGAACAGGCGCACATCACGGTAGAAGCGCTCGATGCCGTACTCGGCCACGTAGCCGGCGCCGCCAAAGATCTGTACGGCGCGGTCAGCCACACGGCCGCACATTTCCGAAGCGAACATCTTGCAGCACGACGCTTCCATGGAGACGTCGTGCTTGAGGTCACGCTTGCGCGCGGCGTCCAGGACCATGCAGCGGGCCGCATAGAGCTCTGCCTGGCTGTCGGCGAGCATGGCCTGGATCAGCTGGAACTCGGCCAGCGACTGGCCGAACTGCTGGCGCTCCAGGGCGTAGGCCAGGGCATCGGCGAGCATGCGTTCGGCGGCGCCTACGCAGATCGCGGCAATGTGCAGGCGGCCCTTGTCGAGCACCTTCATGGCGGTCTTGAAGCCGACACCTTCGACACCGCCAATCAGGTTGGCCGCCGGAATGCGGCAGTTTTCAAAGATGACGTCGCAGGTGTGGGCGCCTTTCTGGCCCATTTTCTGGTCGATCTTGCCCAGCGACAGGCCGGGGGTGCCGGCCTCGACGATGAAGGCCGAGATGCCGCCTGCGCCCTTGATGTGCGGGTTGGTGCGGGCCATGACGGTGAAGATGCCGGCGTGCGGCGCGTTGGTGATGAAACGCTTGGTGCCGTTGAGCACGTAGCTGTCACCGTCGCGCTCTGCGCGGGTACGCAGCGCCGCCGCATCGGAACCGGCGCCGGGTTCAGTCAAGGCGAACGCGCCGATCAACTCGCCCGAGGCCATGCGCGGCAGGTAGTGGCGCTTCTGCGCCTCGGTACCGTCGATGATCAGGCCTTGGGAGCCGATGCCGTTGTTGGTGCCGATCAGGGAGCGGAACGCGGGCGAGGTCTTGCCCAGCTCGAAGGCCACCAGGACTTCCTCTTCCATGCTCAGGCCCAGGCCGTCGTAATCCTGGGGAATGCACAGGCCGAACAAGCCCAGCGCGCGCATTTCGTCAATGATGGACGGTGGAATCCGGTCGTTTTCCGCCACGTCATGTTCGGCAGGCACCAGCCTTTCGCGCACGAAACGCGAGAGGCTGTCGAGCAGCAGGTTAAGTGTTTCCTGATCGTTGATCATGCAAGACCTCTTGGAGTTATTGTCGGCCCAGTGTGGCTTCGACAGTGCGCACCAGGTGCGCGAGACGCGGTCCCAGGTCGTCTTCGAGCATGTGCTGGCGCAGCACGAAGGCCGGTCCTCCACAGCTGAAGGCCACGACACCGGAACCGTCCGGATGGATCAGGGGCACGCCGACGGCGTTGATGTCTTTCTGCCATTCGCCGACCGCCAGGCAGTAGCCGTGGTCCTGATATTGACGAAAGGCTTTGTCCAGTTGCGTGCGCAGGGCGGGCCAGTTGTCGCTGTCGCGGGCGCGCAGTTGATCGAGCAGCAGGTCGCGCTCCGGGTCGGGCAGCGCGGCCAGGTAGGCACGGCCCATGGCGGTGCTGGCCATCGGAATGCGCGAGCCGATGTCCAGGCGCAGGGTCAGCGGGCCGGGGCCCTGGCAGTTCTCCACGTAGACCATGCTCAATCGGTCGCGGGCGCCCAGCGACACCGAGCTTTGGCTCAGATCGGCCAGTTCCTGCATCAGCGGGCGTGCCTGGCGGCGCACGTCCAGGCCGCTCAGGTGGGCATAACCCAGGGCCAGCACGCCGGTGTCGATGGCGTACTTGCCCAGGTTGTCCAGGTACTGCAGGTAACCGAGGCGGGTGAGGGTGTAGGTCAGGCGCGACACCGTGGCCTTGGGCAGGCCGCTGCGGGCCGCCAGCTCCTGGTTGCCCAGGTGGCGCTCGCCGGGCCGGAAGCAGCGCAGCAGCTCCAGGCCACGGGCCAGGGCCGTGACGAACTGGCGGTCCGGCTCCAGGGCCTGAAGGTCGATTTCGGTGTCGATGCGTTTGCGCTTGTCCATGGGTATTCCTCGTGGATCGGGTAGGGGGCACCGATCGCCGGCCGGATGCTGGCACAGGAAAAATCGGTGAGTCAAGAAATCAAAATCAAGTTTCGCACAGCGAAATTCATCAATCCAGCAGACTTTTTCGTCGAACAGGCCAGAAACCTGCATTTCAGACAGGTTTCGTCATTTTACCCCGCTTGCAAGCGATGACAGCGATTTACAACGCCCGATGATTTTGCGTAGTCTGGTTTGTATCGCGAAATATAGTTCCGCTATGCGAAACACAACAAGGATAAAAAACATGACTGAAACGCTCGTAGAGCACCCCTTGCCAGGGGTGGCGCTGGTGCGCCTGAACCGGCCCGAAGCACGCAATGCCCTGAACCAGGCGGTGCGCGAACAGCTGGCCGGGCATTTCCAGCAACTGGGCAGTGATCCTGCCGTGCGCTGCATCGTCCTGACCGGTGGTGACACGGTGTTTGCCGCCGGCGCCGACATCCGCGACATGGCCGAGCGGGGCGCCATCGACATGCTGCTGCGCCAGACCCAGCGCCTGTGGGCGGCGATTGCCCAGTGCCCGAAACCGGTGATCGCTGCGGTCGACGGCTTCGCCCTGGGCGGTGGCTGTGAACTGGCTATGCACGCCGACCTGATCATCGCCGGGCGCACCGCCAGCTTCGCCCAGCCGGAAGTGCGCGTCGGCGTCATGCCCGGTGCGGGCGGCACGCAGCGCCTGACCCGGGCGGTCGGCAAGTTCCAGGCCATGCGCATGCTGCTGACCGGGCTCGCGGTCAGCGCCGACGAGGCGTTGGCCATGGGCCTGGCCAGTGAGGTGGTGGACGATGCCCAGGCACGGGCGCTGGAACTGGCAAGCCTGATCGCGGCCATGCCGCCCCTGGCCGTCATGCAGATCAAGGAGGTGCTCCTGGCCGGCCAGGACGCGTCGCTGGACGCGGCGCTGATGCTCGAGCGCAAGGCGTTCCAGTTGCTGTTCGATTCGGCCGACCAGAAAGAGGGCATGCAGGCCTTCCTCGATAAACGCAAACCAGTCTATTCGGGGAGCTGAAGCATGCAGCCACGGGATATCAGTTGCATGGCGGTGGTCGGCGCCGGGGTCATGGGCGCCGGTATCGCCCAGATCGCGGCATTGGCCGGGGTCACGGTGTACTTGTTCGACAAGCGTGAGGGCGCCGCGCAAACGGCGCGTCAAAACATCCAGCGCACCCTGGAGACGCTGGCCGGCAAAGGCAAGTTGAATGCCGATCAGGTGTTGGCCGCAGCGCAGCGCTTGCTGCCCATCAACGACATCCATCAATTGGCCGAGTGTCAGTTGGTGGTCGAGGCGATCATCGAGGACCTGGCGGCCAAGCGCGCCTTGTTCGCCGAGCTGGAAGCCATCGTCAGCGATGACTGCCTGCTGGCCAGCAACACCTCGTCGCTGTCGGTCACCGCCATTGCCGCGCAATGCCGTCTGCCGGCACGGGTCGGCGGCTTTCATTTCTTCAACCCGGTGCCGCTGATGAAAATCGTCGAAGTAGTCGATGGCCTGCAGAGCGCCCCCTGGGTCGGGCCGACCCTGTTGAACCTGGGCACGCGTTTTGGCCATCTGGCAGTACGCGCCCAGGACACGCCCGGGTTCATCGTCAATCACGGCGGGCGAGGCTATGGCACCGAAGCCATGCGCGTACTGGGCGAAGCGGTGACTGACCCGGTCGACCTCGACCGCATCCTGCGCGAGCAGGCCGGCTTTCGCATGGGGCCGTGCGAGCTGTTCGACCTGACCGGGCTGGATGTTTCCCACCCGGTCACCGAGTCCATCTACCAGCAGTACTTTGAGGAGCCGCGCTACCGGCCCACGGTGATCACCCGCCAACGGCTGGATGCCGGGCTGCTCGGGCGCAAGAGCGGCGAGGGTTTCTATCGCTACATCGACGGCCAGCAACAGGTGAGCGCCGAAGTGCCGCCGGGGCCGGCGCCCGATGTGCCGGTGTGGGTGAGCCATGCCCGGCCTGCCGCGCGGGAGCGGGTCGTCAGCCTGCTGACGGCCCTGGGCGTGACGGTCGAGCCGGGTGTGCGGCCCAGCGCGCAGGCGTTGTGCCTGGTATTGCCACTGGGCCTCGATGCCAGCCTCTGCGCCCACGCCGAGCAGCTCGACCCCTGCCGCACCCTGGCGCTGGATACCTTGCTGCCGCTGGCGCGTCGCCGGGTACTGATGACCACCGTGGCCACCACCGCTCAATGGCGCGAGGCCGCCCGGGCGCTGTTGGCCGCCGATGGCGTGGCCGTCAGTGTCATTCGCGACAGTGCCGGTTTCGTCTCCCAGCGGGTGTTGGCGCAGATCATCAATATTGCCTGCGACATGGCCCAGCAGCGGGTGGCCAGCCCCGCGGACATCGACAACGCCATCCGCCTCGGCCTGGGCTACCCCCACGGGCCGTTGAGCTGGGGCGACGCCCTGGGCGCCGAGACGGTGCTTGAGGTGCTCGACCAACTGCACCGCTACTACCGCGATCCCCGTTATCGCCCAAGCCCCTGGCTGATGCGCCGGGCAGGCCTGGGCCTGTCATTGCTCACTGCTGATAACTGATGCCGCGCCAATTGAGGATTCACCATGCTTGATGCTTACATCTATGACGGTCTGCGCAGTGCCTTCGGTCGTCACGCCGGCGGCCTTGCCCCCCTGCGCCCGGACGACCTTGCCGCCCAGGTGATCAAGGCCCTGGTGGAGCGCTCGCCGTTTGCCGCCGAGCAGGTCGAGGACGTGATCCTCGGCTGCACCAACCAGGCCGGCGAAGACAGCCGCAACGTCGCGCGCAATGCCTGGCTTGCCGCAGGCCTGCCGGTCACGGTGGCCGGGCAGACGGTCAATCGCCTGTGTGCCAGCGGCCTGGCCGCGGTGCTCGATGCCGCCCGCGCGGTGAGCTGTGGCGAAGGCGAGCTGTACCTGGCCGGTGGTGTCGAGAGCATGAGCCGCGCACCCTTCGTGCTGGGCAAGTCCGAGTCGGCCTACAGCCGCGAAGCCGGGCTGTTCGATACCACCATCGGCGCACGTTTTCCCAACCTGAAGGTGAGCGCGGCCCATGGCAATGAAACCATGCCGCAAACCGCCGATAACGTCGCGCGTGACTACGGCATCAGCCGCGAAGACGCCGATGCCTTTGCCCTGGCCTCGCAACAGCGCTATGCCCGGGCCCTGGAGGAGGGCTTTTTCGACGCCGAGATCATGCCGGTGCAGGTGCCGGCCGGGCGCAAGGGCAGCGTGAGCGTTGCCTGTGACGAACACCCACGGCCGCAGGCCGATGCCCAGGCACTGGCGCGCCTGAATCCGCTGTTCCAGGGCGGTGTGGTCACCGCCGGCAATGCGTCGGGTATCAACGACGGCGCTGCTGCCTTGCTGATCGGCAGCCGCGCACTGGGTGAGCGCGTTGGCGCCAGGCCACGGGGGCGGATTCTCAGTGGCGCCGCGGCAGGCGTCGCGCCACGGGTGATGGGCATTGGCCCGGCCTTTGCCATTCCCAAGGCCCTGGAGCGCGCCGGGCTGACACTCGCCGACATGGACCTGATCGAAATCAACGAAGCCTTCGCCGCCCAGGTACTGGGGTGCCTGAAGTTGCTGGACCTGCGCGCCGACGATCCGCGTATCAACCCCAATGGCGGGGCGATTGCCCTGGGCCATCCGCTGGGCGCCTCCGGTGCCCGTCTGGTATTGACCGCACTGCGCGAGCTGGAGCGCAGGGGCGGCCGTTATGCGGTGGTCAGCCTGTGCATTGGCGTCGGCCAGGGGCTGGCTGTGGTCATCGAACGAATCTGAGAGGGCAATTGCCATGGCAACCTACACCGCACCACTGCGTGACATGCAGTTCGTCCTCGATGAACTGCTGGAGCTGGAACACTTCGCTGACCTTGAAGGCTTTGCCGATGCGCCCAAGGATGTCAGCACCGCGATTCTCGAAGAGGCCGGGCGCCTGGCCGGTGATGTGCTGGCGCCGCTCAATGCGGTAGGCGATCACCTGGGCTGCCGCCTGGAAAACGCCCAGGTCAGCACCGCACCGGGCTTTCGCGAGGCTTATCGCCTGTACGCCGAGGGCGGCTGGACCGGGCTTACGGCGTCACCCGACTACGGCGGCCAGGGCTTGCCTCACGTACTGGGTATCGCGGTGCGCGAGATCATGACCAGCGCCAACCTGGCCTTTTCCATGGTCGCAGGCCTGAGCCACGGCGCCGCCAATGCCATCGCCAATGGCGGCAGCGCCGAGCAGAAGGCTTTGTTCCTGCCGCCGATGATCGCCGGGCGCTGGACCGGCACCATGAACCTCACCGAACCCCATTGCGGCACCGACCTCGGCCTGCTGCGCAGCCGCGCCCAGGCGCAGGGTGACGGCAGCTACCGGATCAGCGGCACCAAGATCTTTATCTCCGCCGGTGAGCATGACCTGGCGGAGAACATCATCCACCTGGTGCTGGCGCGCTTGCCGGATGCACCGGCCGGGGTCAAGGGCATCAGCCTGTTCATTGTCCCCAAGTTCCTGGTCAACCCCGACGGCTCGCTGGGCGCGCGCAACGGCGTGCAGTGCGGCTCGCTGGAAGAGAAGATGGGCATCCACGGCAACCCCACCTGTGTGATGAACTACGACGACGCCACCGGGTACCTGCTGGGCGAGGCGCACCAGGGCCTGAAGGTGATGTTCGTGATGATGAACAGCGCCCGGCTGGCCGTCGGTGTGCAGGGTTTGAGCCTGGCTTCGGTGGCCTACCAGAATGCCGCCAGCTATGCCCGTGACCGTTTGCAGGGGCGGGCGCCGGGGGGCGCGGTTGCGCCGCAGCGGGCGGCCGACCCTATCGTCGCGCACCCTGATGTGCAGCGCATGCTCCTGACCCAGCGCGCCTTTGTCGAGGGTGCGCGGGCGCTGGCGTACTGGGCCGGGTTGCAGGTCGATCTTGCGCACAAGCATCCCGATCCGCAGGTGCGCGAGTCGGCCAACGATCTGCTGGGCCTGCTGACGCCGATGATCAAGGCCTACTGCACCGACCAGGGGGTGCAAAGCATCAGCCTGGCGATGCAGTGCTTTGGCGGCCATGGCTACATTCGCGAATGGGGTATCGAGCAGTTCCTGCGCGATGCCTGTATCACGCCATTGTATGAAGGCACCAATGGCGTGCAGGCCATGGACCTGGTGGCGCGCAAGCTCAGGCTCAATGAGGGCAGGGCGGTGAACCGCTTCATGGCGCTGGTCGAGGATTTCTGCCAGGCGCACCACGAGCAACTGGGTGACTGCACCGGGCCGCTGGCACAGGCACTGGGTGATTTGCAACAGGCCACCGGCCACCTGCTTGAGCGTGACGACCCGCGCACCAGCGGCGGCGCGGCGGTGGACTACCTGCACCTGACCGCCCTGGTCGCCTTCGGTCTGCAATGGGCGAAGATGGCCCTGATCGCCGACCGGCACCTGGCCCGGAGCGAGGATGGCAGCGGGTTCTATCGCGCCAAGGGCCTGACTGCGCGGTTTTTCTTCGAGCGAATTCTCCCGCAGACAGCGATACACTTACAGCGAGTCCGGGCCGGGGCCCAGGTATTGAGCGCCTTCGACCCCGAGCAGTTCTGAGGTTGCAGTCAACTGAGGTCGTCATGAAGCGAGCGAATGATGTGGCGGAGAAATCCATTCCACTGGGTGCGCTCGCCTCATTGCCGGTGGTCCTGCAGGAGCAGGGCCATGACCCCTGGCCGCTGCTGGCGCGTTTCGGGATCGGGCGCCAGTCCTTCGAGCAACCGATGCTGCCACTGCCGGTGCTGACCCACGGACGGGTCCTGGAAGCCGCCGTGCAGTTGAGCGGCTGTGATCACCTGGGCCTGTTGCTGGGTCAGCGGGCCAATCTGCAGAACGCCGGGCCCTTGCGCTTTCTGGTGCTCAACGCACCGACGGTACGCGATGCCACCGAATCGCTGATCCGCTATTGCGGTTTGTGGTACCGCGGCCTGCACCTGGGCCTGGCGCAGGAGCAAGGCTACGCAGGCTTGCGTTTGTCCATCGACGGCAATGTCCCCGGCGCCGAGCAACTGCTCACCGCCTACCTGGCCGCCATCGTCACCATCATGGAACTGATTGTCGGGCGTAGCTGGCGCCCGGCGCTGGTGCGCATCGCTTACCGCAAGCCGGCATCGGCGGGATTGTACGAACGCTTCTTCCGCTGCCCGGTGTGGTTCGGCCAGTCGCAGCATGAGGTGCTGTTCGCCCAGTCGTTGCTGGACATGCGCCGTGAAGGCCATGACCGCCAACTCGACGACTTTCTGCGCAGCCACCTCAGTGAGCTCAAGGCCCGGGAAAGTTCGGACCTGGTGGCCCAGGTCATCCAGGTCATCGAGGGGCTGCTGCTGCATGGTGAATGCAGTGCCGAGAAGGTCGCCGAATTCTTCGCCGTTCACCGCTTCACCCTCTATCGCCACCTGAGCGAACAGCAGACCAGCTTCGAGGTGTTGCTGGAACAGACGCGCAAGACCCTCGCCGCCAAGTTGCTCGGTGACCCCAGCCTGCCGGTGGCCGAGGTCGCCAGCCGCCTGGGTTACGAGACCCAAGGCAACTTCACCCGCGCGTTCAAACGCTGGTACGCCTGTACCCCGCGCGACTGGCGCAAGGGTGCCGGGCTGCCGGTGTTGCGCACTGCAAAACGCCTCTGAGCCACCCAGGCTCGCCACCGGGGCAAAGTGCCGAAATGATAAAAAGCGGTGCCAGGATGATAAAAGCCGGGTACCGGCGACAGGTAACTTCTTCCGTACTCCAGAGCCGCACCGCGCGCTCGTTTCCTTCAATAACGATAAATCAGGACGGAGAAGTACATGCATTTTCTTGACGACAGTCTGTTCCCGGAAAACCAGGAAAAACTGGTGATTCAGGTGGCCCCCTACGGTCCGCAATGGACCCCGGCCGACTCCGACGATATTCCGGTGAGCATGGATGACCAGATCCAGAAGGCCATCGACTGCTACAACGCGGGCGCCACGGTGCTGCATGTGCATGTCCGGGAAGAAACCGGCAAAGGCTCCAAGCGCCTGAGCAAGTTCAACGAGATGCTCGGCCTGCTGCGCGAAGCCGTGCCCGAGATGGTCTTGCAGGTGGGCGGTTCGATCTCCTTCGCCCCGGAAAGCGAAGGTGAAGCGGCCCAGTGGCTGGACTACGACACCCGGCACATGCTGGCCGACCTCGACCCCAAGCCCGACCAGGTCACCATCGCCATCAACACCAGCCAGATGAACATCTGCGAGCTGCTGACCGAGGACGACGTCAAGGGCACCATCCTTGAACAGCCGGGCTACTTCAACGCCTATCAGGAGATGGTCTCCGATGCGCGCCCGTCCTTCTTCATCGAACACCTCAAGCGCCTGCAGGCCGCCGGCATCCAGCCGCACTTCATGCTCGGCCATGTTCACCAGCTGGAAACCGTCGAGCGCCTGATCCGCAAAGGCCTGTATACCGGCCCGCTGATTCTCAACTATGTCGCCATCGGCGGCGGTGCGGCGGGCCTGGACCCGTCCGACATGATCGAGTTCGTCAAGCGCACCCCGCCAGGCTCGATCCTGACCATGGAAAGCGCCATGCGCGCCGTGCTGCCGATGAACGCCATGGCCATTGCCCTGGGCCTGCATGTGCGGGTCGGTATCGAAGATACCCTGTGGGGACGCAAAGGCGAGCGCATGACCTCGGTGCAGCAGATCGAACAGACCGTGCGCCTGTCCCGCGAGCTGGGCCGCGAAATTGCCACCGGCAAGGAAGCGCGGGCGATCTACAAGATTGGCGAGCACTACGCCAGTGCCGACGAAACCATTGCCCGGCTGGGCATGGCGCCGAATCGCAAACCCGGTCAGCGCGGTTTCACCGTGCCCGGCCTGGCCTGATCAGGCGCATGACTGGCGGCGCTGCCGCCAGTCTTCTTCCTTAGCCCCGCCTTGAGGTGTGTGATGGCGATTCAGAGCAGTCAGTTCAAAGACAAAGTGGTATTGGTCACCGGCGTTGGCCCGGGGCTCGGCAGAGCCTGTGCCGAGGCGTTCGCCAAGGCCGGTGCGAAGCTGGTGATTTGCGACGTGAATCAGCTCGCCCTGGCCCAGGCCTGTGAAGCGGTCACCGCGCACGGCGCCGAATGCCTGGCGTTGCGTTGCGATGTGTCGTCCAGCGCTGAGGTCGCCGGGATGTTCGAGCAGCTCAAAGCCCGGTTCGGCACCCTTCACGTGTTGGTCAACAATGCCGCATTGACCCCCAATCGCCCGGTCGATACCGAGCGGCGCAATGCCTTCTATCGCTACATTTCCACCCCCGAACCGCGTCGCTCGCTGGGTTTCACCCGCAGCATCAGCGACGACGAGTGGCATCGCTACTGGGGCGTGAACGTCCATGGCGTGTTCTATTGCACCCGTGAAGCGCTCAAGCTGATGGAGCCCCAGCGCGAAGGGCGGATTGTCAACATCGCCTCCATTGCCGGCCTGTCGACCAAAAGCGTGCACAGCCCGCACTACTGCGCCACCAAAGGGGCAGTGATCGCCTTTACCAAATCGGTGGCCTACGAGGTGGCCGGCGCCAACATCTTCGTCAACGCCATGGCCCCGGGCGGCGTCGCCACCCCGGCGTTCAACGCCTACCTGGACGACGTCGGCGAGGAGGCCCGCAACCGCCTCTGGCAAGGCTGCCCGCTGGGCCGCTTCGGCACGGTCGAGGAATACGCCAGCACCGTGCTGTACCTGGCGGGCGAACACTACCTGGTCGGCCAGGTGATCAGCCCCAACGGTGGCTCGGTAATCTGAGCCACGTTCTACGAGAACAATAACAATGACCGATACCCCGAAATACAATGCCCTGCGCGCCGCCGGTGTCTTCGACGCGTCGCTGGACAGCCTGGCGCAGTGGGCGCCGCAGTGGACCGAGCAGTACATGGACCTGGTCGAGGACGGCCACACCAACGAGGTGCTCGAGCCAAAGCTCGTGGCCTTGATTCGCCTGAACATCGACGTGACCGCCACCCATCTGTACGCGCCGGGTGTGCGCCGCCATGTACGCAATGCCTTGCGCCTGGGCGCCAGCCGGGCAGAGATTCTGGAAGTGTTCAAACTCGCCAGCGTCGTCGGTATCCATGCCTGTGCGCTGGGCGTACCGATTCTTGAAGAGGCGCTGGCGGCGGCGGGCATGGAAGATGACACGGTTTCGCCCGGTGCTACGCCGGTGTGCGACCAGGTACGTGCCAACGGCATGTTCAACCCCTTGTGGGAAACCCTGTATCGCTGGGATCCACAGTACCTGGAGAAGTTTCTCGGCATGGGCCTGGGGCTCTGGCAGGACGGTATCCTGCCGCCGTTGTGGATCGAGTTCCTGTGCATCGCCGGCGATGCCACGGTGACCCATATGTACGGCCACGGCACCCGCCGGCACATCGAGGCGGCGCTGCAGCTGGGCGCCACCCGCGAGCAGATCCTGCAGGTGCTGAAAATCGTCAGCCTGCAAGGCATCGAAGCCTGCGAGCTGGGTGTGCCGATGCTGGACGAGGCGTTGCACAGCCTTGCCAAGTGACGCTTGACGTGCAGCCTGGAGAATAACGATGAGCACCCCGTGCCAAAGCAGGAGTAGCGAGACATGACCAGTGTGGCCGAACACAACCCGGCGCTTGCCGGCGATACGGCAGCCCAGGCGCTGAAGACGACCTATCGCAAGATCATCTGGCGCCTGCTGCCGTTTCTGTTTCTTGCCTATGTGATCAACTCGATCGACCGCATCAACATCTCCTTCGCCAAGCTGCGCATGAGCGAAGACCTGCTGCTCAGCGATGCGGCCTACGGCCTGGGTGCGGCAGCGTTCTTTGTCGGTTACCTGCTGTTCGAGGTGCCGAGCAACCTGTACATGCAGCGCGTCGGTGCGCGCCGCACCATCACCCGGATCATGATCCTGTGGGGGCTGGTGACCATGGCCACCAGCCTGGTCAGCAGCCCGCACCAGCTGTACGCCGCGCGGTTCTTTCTCGGGGTGGCCGAAGCCGGGTTCTTCCCCGGGGTGATTCTGTACCTGACCTACTGGTTTCCGGCCGCGCGGCGGGGGCGGATCACCTCGATCTTCATCATGGCCGGGATTTTCGCCGGGATCGTCAGCGGCCCGCTGGCCGGCTGGATCATGACCCACTTTCACGGCTGGTACGGGCTGCGTGACTGGCAGGCCCTGTTTGTCTTCGAGGGCATCCCGGCGGTGCTGCTGGGCCTGTTCGCCTGGTTCTGGCTGGACGACAAGCCGCAGCAGGTGAAGTGGCTGAGCGACCGGGAAAAGGCCATCGTCGCCGCACAACTGGCCGCCGAGCAGGTCGATACGGCGGCGCGCCACGGCTCGTTCCGCCAGCTGCTGCGTGATCCACGGGTGCTGATGGCGGGCATGGTGTTCTTCTGCATCTACTCGGGCACCAACACGGTGGCGTACTGGATGCCCACGCTGATCCAGGGCTTTGGCCTGAGCGACATTCGCCACATCGGCCTGATCAGCAGCCTGCCGTACATCGTCGCGCTGGTGGCCATGTACCTGCTGGGGCGCAGCTCCGACCGCCACCTGGAGCGGCGCTGGCACCTGGCCTCGACCATGCTGGTGGGCGCTGGATGCTTCGTGCTGCTGGGTGTATTCCAGGGCAACCTGATGCTCTCGGTGCTGTTCATGAGCCTGGGGGCGGGCGCCTGCCTGTCCGCGGTTCCGCTGTTCTGGACCATTCCGCCGTCCTACCTGTCCAGTGCCGGCGCCGCTGCCGGGATCGCGCTGATCAGCAGCCTGGGCGGTATCGCGGCGATGGTCAGCCCGGTGCTGGTGGGCAGCATCAAGGCCAGTACCGGCAGCCTGTACATCGCCTTCGATGTGATCGCCGGGCTGCTGGTACTGGGTTCACTGATCCTGCTGCTGGGTATCCCGGCCAGGTTGCTGCGCGTACACCGTAGCTGATCTCTCCCTAGCTCCACTCTCCTGACAATGCCGGTGCCTTTTTGCACCGGCACGGGGAGCGCTTGACCTTAAAACAACAAGAAAAGGTGATATCTGCATGAAAAACACGTTGTTGCGCCTTGCCCCTTATCCGCGCTGCCTGCTGGCAGGGAGTGTGGCGTTGGCACTGTCGGCGTGCTCCGAGGCCTGGGGCACGACCTTTGAGGTCAATGACGATTGGTCACTGACCACCAACACCACGCTGACTCTGGGTTCGAGCTGGGCCCTGCGCAACGCCGCCCCCGGCCTGTTGTACGCGCCGGATGCGGCCAGCATCGGCAAGCACGGGGAGGGCATCGATACCAACGGCGACGATGGCCGGCTGAACTTCAAGAAGCACGACCCGATCTCGCAGGTGTTCAAGGGGCTGACCGATTTCGACCTCAATGACGGTAGCCAGGGCGCCTTCATCCGCTTCAAGTACTGGTATGACCATGCCCTGGAAACCGGCGATGGCGACTTCAAGAAGTTCGACGACTCCAGCTACCCGGACCTGGCCAAGTTCCAGGGTTTTCAGACCCTGGATGCCTATGTCTGGAAAGACTTCGATGTCGCCGGCAAGGCACTGAACGTCAAGTTCGGCAAGCAGGTGCTGAGCTGGGGTGAGGCACTGTTCTTCCAGAACGGTATCAATGCCATCAACCCGCTGGACGTGTCGGCGTTCAACCGCCCCGGGGTCGAGCTCAAGGAGGGCCAGCTGCCGGTCGAGATGCTGTCGTTCAACCTTGGCCTGAGCGATACCCTGAGCCTGGAGGGCTTCTACCAGTACAACTTTCGTCCCTCCGTGCTCGACGGCTGTGGCACGTTTTTCCAGGCCGCCGATTTTGCCCCTGAAGGCTGCGGGCCGATCATTGCCGCCGTCAGTGGCGATCGCACCACGGCCAATGCCCTGGCGAGCGGTACCTTCATTGCGCGGGGGCCGAGTGACTATCCCCATGACGGCGGCCAGTACGGCCTGGCTGTGCGCAAGGTGCTGGAGAGCCTGGACGATGCCGAGCTTGGGCTGTACTACGCCAACTACCACAGCCGTTTTGCCTCGTTCAACGGCACGGCCGTCGCGGCGCCCGGCCTGAGCAATTTCAAGACCGCCAGCTACAACTCGGTGTACCCCGAGGATATCCGCCTGTTCGGCATCAGCCTGAGCGGCGTGGTCGGTGGCACGGCGGTATTCGGTGAGTTGAGTTTTCGCCCCAACCAGCCGTTGGGTTTCAACGGCAACGATACCGTGCAGTACCTGCTGCGCAGCCCCAATACGCCGTTCACGGCACCGGGCGTGGCACCCGCGCTGGGGGCACCGATCGAGGGGTATGAGCGCAAGCCGGTCAGCCAGTTCTCCCTCGGGGCCACCGACACCGTCGCCAACGTGCTCGGCGCCAACCGCCTGGCCCTGGCGGCGGAGGCGGCGGTCAACCATATCGGCGACCTGGGCGATGAGCGCTTTGGTCGCGGTGGCGCCTACGGTCGCAGCGAGCTGAGCACCGGCGCCTACAACCCGGCCAACCCGGCCAGCTTCTGCGTTTCGCCGGGCACCGCCAACCTGGATGCCGGGCAGATCGCCAACCTCAACAGCGACAACTGCAATGCCAATCGCGGCTTCTTCACCGACTGGTCCTGGGGTTATCGCCTGCGCGGTGCGCTGAGTTATGAGGGCGTGCTGCCGTCCACCGTGATCACCCCGAGCGTCAACTTTCGCCATGACGTGGACGGCTATGGCCCCAACTTCCAGGAAGGACAAAAGGCCGTCGGCCTTTCGCTGATGTTCGAGTACCGCAACGACTACTCGCTGGAGTTCGCCTACAACGACTTCTTCGGCTCGAACGATTTCACCACCCTCGACGATCGCGACTTCGCCTCAGTCAACTTAAAGGTGAGCTTCTGATGACTATGACCCTGAAAAAACTGCCCCTGGCGCTTGCCTTGCTCGCGGCCTGCCTGCAAACACCGGCCTATGCCAAAGGCACCGATGCCGGCCAGCTCGACAGCCGCCTCAACCCCATGGGCGGTGAGCGTGCGGCCAACGCCGACGGTAGCATTCCCGCCTGGTCCGGGGGCCTCAAACCCGGCAGCCTGGCGGCCGCCAGCAACGGTGACTATGCCGACCCGTTTGCCGCGCAAAAGCCGCTGATGGTGATCAGCGCAAGCAATGCCGGGCAGTACCAGGACCTGTTGACCCCGGGTCAGCAGGCGATGCTCAAGCGCTTTCCCGGCTACCAGCTCAACGTCTACCCGAGCGAACGCAGCGCCCATATGCCGACCGCGGTGACGGCCGCGACCCGTGACAACGTCGCCAAGGTCAGCCTGGCCGAGTCGGGGTATGGCCTGGTCGGTTATCAGGACGGCATCCCGTTCCCGCTGCCGAGCGAACCGCTGGAGGTGATGTGGAACCACCTGGCGCGATACGTCGGCCACTCGGTGCAACGCGAGATGGCCTCGGCAACGGTGGAAGCCAACGGCAGCGCGACCCTGGTCACGTATCAGCAGTCGGTGCACTGGCGCTCGGCGGTCAGCGACCTGCCGGAGCAGGAAAACGCCCTGTACTACAGCGTGATCCGCGCCCTGAGCCCGTCGCGGGTAGCCGGGGAAATCACCATGGTCCATGAACCGCTCAACCAGGTTCTGGAGCCCCGCAGCGCCTGGCAGTACATCCCTGGCCAGCGCCGTGTGCGTCGGGCGCCGACCGTGGCCTACGACACCAGTGCGCGCTACAGCTATGGGCAACTGACCAGCGACGGCGTCGGCGGCTTCAACGGTGCCCCGGATCGCTATGAGTGGAAGTTGCTCGGCAAGCAGGAGCGCTTGATCCCCTACAACAGCTACAAACTGGCCAGCAAGTCGCTCAAGTACACTGACATCCTCAAGCCCAACAGCATCGATCCACAGCTGGTGCGCTATGAGAAACACCGCGTCTGGGTGGTGGAGGCGACACTCAAGCCAGGCAACCGCCACGTCTACGGCAAGCGCCGCTTCTACATCGACGAAGACACCTGGCAGATCGCAAGTGCCGAAATGTACGACAGCCGTGGCGAGCTGTGGCGCATGTACGAAAACTACCCGATGCAACTGGCCGATATCGAGGTGCCGTTCCCGGCCATGGATGCCACCTATGACCTGATTTCCGGGCGCTACACCACCAACTTCATGACCAATGAATACCCGCAGAAAATGCTCTTCAACGCCCTGGCGAAAAAAGAGGACTACAGCCCGGCGGCACTGCGGCGCTACGGCAAATAAGCGATAGATCGAATGCGTGTCGACGCACCTTGAGGGTCCGAGTTGCCCAACCGCTGCTGATGCAGCGGTTTTTTTTTGTGTGGTGGGTGCCACATTGAAGCCTATCCAGGTTGGCTGGCCCCGTAGTCGCTGGCGACAGCCTGCGATCGGCCGCGAAGCGGTCGTACTACCTTGGAGGCGACTGCTGTGCAGTCGATCGCAGCCTCGTTCCTCGGCAGCGGCTACGGTTGTCGGTCGGCGCTTGTAGCCGCTGGCGACAGCCTGCGATCGGCCGCGCAGCGGTCGTACTACCTTGGAGGCGACTGCTGTGCAGTCGATCGCAGCCTCGTTCCTCGGCAGCGGCTACGGTTGCCGGTCGGCGCTTGTAGCCGCTGGCGACGGCCTGCGATCGGCCGCGAAGCGGTCGTACTACCTTGGAGGCGACTGCTGTGCAGTCGATCGCAGCCTTGTTCCTCGGCAGCGGCTACGGTTGCCGGCCGGCGCTTGTAGCCGCTGGCGACAGCCTGCGATCGGCCGCGCAGCGGTCGTACTACCTTGGAGGCGACTGCTGTGCAGTCGATCGCAGCCTCGTTCCTCGGCAGCGGCTACGGTTGCCGGTCGGCGCTTGTAGCCGCTGGCGACAGCCTGCGATCGGCCGCGCAGCGGTCGTACTACCTTGGAGGCGACTGCTGTGTGATTCGGTAGGAGCGGGCTTGCCCCGCGATCGCGATCTGTCAGTCACATCGCATCGCGGGGCAAGCCCGCTCCTACGGGTTATGCCACCGGGCTTTGGCAGAATTCTAGAAAACGCGCCAGGCCGCGGGTCGGCTGCTTGTCCTTGTGGATCACCCGGTACAGGGTGCGCTTGAGCGGGCCGCTGGGGCAGGGCAGGGTGCACAACTGGCCCAGGGCAAGTTCGCCGCCCACCATTACCCGTGAAACACAGGCAATGCCGGCTCCGGCGATCACGCAGCGCTTGATGGCTTCACCATTGGACACCTCCAGCAACTGCTGCGGGCTGCCCAGCCACGGGCCGATCAGGTGCTCGAGCATGTTGCGTGTCCCTGACCCTTGCTCGCGGGTGATCCAGCGCGCGCTGGCCAACGCCTGGGCATCGGGGCGGGGCAGGCGGGTCAGTGGATGGCCGGGCGCGGCAATCAGCACCAGATCGTCTTCGCGCCAGGGACGCACGTCAATATCCGGGTGTTGTACCGGGCCTTCGACGAAGCCGACATCAATGGTGAAGTTGCACAGCGACTCGACGATGCGCTCGGTGTTCTCGACCTTGAGTTCCAGGCGACTCTGCGGCTCGGCAGCCAGGAAGCTGGCCAGCAGTTCCGGCAGCAGGTAGGCGCCAATGGTCGTGCTGGCGCCGATGCGCAGGTGGCAGGTCAGCTGTTGCTGGAACAGCGTTTCGGCCTCCTGGGCACCTTCGAGCGTCGACTTGGCGTGGGGGTAGAAACGTCGACCGTGTTCGTTGAGGACCAGGCGCTTGCCATGGCGATCGAACAGCCGGGTGCCGAGCTGATGCTCGAGGTCCTGAAGCGACATGCTCGCGGCTGCCTGGCTCAGGCTCAGGTCCTTGCTGGCTCGCGTGACGCTGCCAAGATCGGCGACGGCAACAAAGGTAGCCAGTTGTTTGAGGGTAATTCGGCACTGCATATCAGCTTTCCTGATATGACCAATAAGAATATATAGCTTCATATAGGTTATAAGAGATTGCAAGCTGGCCTCACCACAAACGAGGTGTCGTTATGCTTGTTCTCAGTCGTACTCAGCTTCCCTTCGGCCTGCTTACCGGCATCACCGGCAGCCTGGCCCTGGCAGCACTGGCCATGTGGCTGTCCGTCTCGCCAGTATTGCACGGCAGCGGTATCGGCATCCTGACCCTGGCAATGCTGCTGGGACTGACCGTCGGCAACCTGGTGCCTGGCAACGTTCACCGCCTGGCCGCCGCCGGTGTTCAGCTGTGCAAGCAACCGGTACTGCGCGTGGGCGTGGCGCTGTATGGCTTTCGCCTGACCGTGCAACAGGTGCAGGCCCTGGGCGTCCAGGCGTTCATCACCGATGCGTTGCTGATTCTCTCGACCATCAGCCTGGCCATCTGGCTGGGCACTCGCGTGCTGGGCATGGAGCGTGGCACTGCCGTACTGATCGGCGCCGGCCACGCCATTTGCGGCGCTGCGGCGATTCTGGCGAGCGCCGGCGTGGTCAAGGCGCGCAACGACCAGGTGGCCATTGCGATTGCCTGCGTGGTGCTGTTCGGCACCCTGGGCATGTTGCTCTACCCCTGGCTGTTCAGCGTGATGCCGACCCTGTTCGGCGATAGCCATGGCTTCGGCATTTTTACCGGCGCAACCCTGCATGAGGTGGCTCAGGTGGTTGCCGCAGCCCAGGCCATGGACCCGCAAGCCGCCGAGGCCGCCGTGGTGACCAAGTTGATCCGGGTGCTGCTGCTGGCGCCGTTTCTGCTGGGCCTGGGCCTCTGGCTGAGCCGCAAGGCCGGCAGCGGGCACGGTGCTGCCGCGGTAAAGGTGCCGCTGTTTGTACTGGGGTTTATCGCCTGCATGCTGATCAACTCGTGCCTGGAACTGGATCAGCGCCTGCATCAAGCGTTGATCAGCTTCGACGATCTGCTGCTGGCCACGGCCATGGCGGCACTGGGCTTCAGTACGCGCCTGGTCGACCTGCGCAAGGCAGGGCTCAAACCGCTGGTGCTGGCCGCCGCCTTGACGCTGCAGTTGATGGTGGTGGGCGGTGTGCTGACGGTTCTTTAGGACACGGAGCGGGGCGCCTGCAATGATTCTGCATGCGCCACGCGCTCACTGATTTCGCTTCAGGAGTTGGTCGGTCACGTCTTGCTGATCCCGCCCCTGATTGATCAGCCAGCGTTGAAAAGTCCGGCACTGGCTACGGTGAAAACTGTTCTGATTCCAGGTCAGGTAATACGCCGCCGGCATGGGCAGCGCACGCAGGCACGGAATGACCAGGCGGCCGCTATCCAGGTCCCTGCGGATCATCGAATACTGCGCCAGGACGATGCCTTGCTCCTCGATCGCCGCCTGTATGGCCATGGAGGAGAGGGAATAGATCCGGTAGTTGCGGATGGTCACCTCGCCGACACCTGCATCGGCAAACCACTGCTCCCAGGACGGCGGTGAGTCGAACTTCGGTCGCCAGTCGATGGTGATCAGCGGGTGGGCCAGCAACTCGCGGGGCTCCACCGTGCCCGCCAGTAGCGCCGGGCTGCAGGCGGGCACCACGCAATCGCGAAACAGCTCGATGGTGTGCTGGTCATCGTGCATGCCTTCTCCGTAACTGAGACGAAAATCCACGCCGTTGGCCTGCGCCTCCGAAGGTTCGGTGTGGGTGCCGTCGAGGTAGACGCTCAGTTGTGGATGCTCCAGCTGCCAGTCGGCCACCCGGGGCGCCAGCCACTTGGACAGCAGTGAGGGCAGGGCGCTGATGTAGAGGTTGTTCGCATTCTTGGAGCGTTCCAGCTCCGCATAGGCCGCGCGCAGGCGCTCGAAGGCCTGGCTGCACCCTTCATGAAAGCGCTGGCCGGCCGCGTTCAGGCGCAGGCGCTGGCCTTCCTTGGCGGTCAGGCTAAGGCCCACGGCCTCTTCCAGAAGCTTCATTTGCTGGCTGACTGCGCCGGCGGAAATGCCCAGGCGCTTTGCTGCCTGGGTGATACCGCCGCACAAACCCACGGCTTCAAAAACTTCCAGTGCGCGTAACGGGGGCAGGTGGCTCATGAGTGCTCTCGAAGGGAGGGAAGGTGTGCCTTTGTAGTTTAGAAATCCTTAACTAATCAACAGAAAAGCACATCTATTCTTTTGTTCGCCTCGCGCTTAGGCTTTTTCTCAAGAAGCCGACGCTTCGCATAACAACAAGAGGAGCTACACGCCATGTTCTTGAGAAACGCCTGGTACGCCGCCGCCTGGGATACCGAAGTGAAGCAGGCCCTGCATGCGACCACCCTCCTTGGCGAGTCCATCGTGCTGTATCGCAAGACCGATGGCGCCGTGGTTGCCCTGGAGGATGCGTGCCCGCACCGCAAATTGCCGCTGTCGATGGGGCGCCTGCTGGGTGACGTGGTCGAGTGCGGCTACCACGGGCTGACGTTCGACGGCGCCGGCGCCTGCGTGAAGGCCGCGTGCGTGTCGCGCATTCCCCTGGCGGCGAAGGTCCGCAGCTACCCGGTAGAGGAGCGCTACGGCCTGGTCTGGCTGTGGATGGGCGATGCGGCGCTGGCCGACCCTGCCAAGCTGCTTGAGATTGCCGAGTGGGATGACCCGAACTGGGGCGTGAACCGTGGCGACTCGATGACCATCGACTGTAACTACCTGTACATGACCGACAACCTGCTCGACCCCTCCCACGTCGCCTGGGTGCACCAGAGCTCCTTCGGTACCTCGGCCTGCGAATCCCAGCCGTTGCAGACCGTGGAGCAGGGCGATGGCGTGGTGGTGTCACGGTGGCTGTACGACATCGAGGTTGCGCCTTTCTATCAGCAGCACCTGAAGTTCGAGGGGCGTTGCGATCGCCTGCAGTACTACGAGGTACGGTTCCCGGCGCACGCCATCATCAAGGGGGTCCATACCCCGGCCGGCCATGGTGGCGACGATGCCCCGGTGCACGAACAAGCGTTCCTGATGGACTCCTACAACTTCATGACACCGGTCGACGAAAACCGCACCCGTTACTACTGGTTCCAGTTGCGCAACTTCGATGCCGACAGCGAGAGCGTCTCGCGCCAGTTCGCCGTCGATGTGCGCAAGGCCTTCGAGGAGGACCGGGTGATCCTCGCCGCCGTGCACGCCGGCATGAAAAACCGCCAGAGCGCCAACATCGACCTGGCCATCGACTCCGGCCCGCTGCGTTTTCGCCGGGCCATGGAGCGCCTGATACGCGAAGAACAGGCAGGCGCCGGCAACCTGATCGCAACCCGCGAGGTCCAGGCTCATGCTTGACACCATTCCCGCCGTGAAGGGCTTCGCGCGCTTCCAGGTGACCAGGAAGGTGCGAGAAAGCGCGTCGATCACCTCGTTCGTGCTCGAACCTGCCGCAGACGATGGCCGTGTGGCGTTTCGCCCGGGCCAGTTCATCGTGGTTCGCATACCCCAGGCCGAGGGCCCGCAGGTGCTGCGTGCCTATAGCCTGTCGAGCGACCCGGGCGACCCCTCGCAACTGCGTATCTCGGTGAAGCACGAGTTGCCGCCGGCGCATTTGCCCGACCTGCCGGCCGGTGTGGGCTCGAGCTTCTTGCATCAATCGGTGGAGGTGGGCGAGCAGCTGGAAATCGCCGGCCCGTCGGGCACCTTCGTGCTGGACGAAAGCAGCGAACGGCCGGTGCTGCTGTTCAGCGGCGGGGTGGGCCTGACCCCCATGGTGAGCATGCTGCATCGGCTGGCCTGTACCACGCGGCCGGTGTACTTCATCCATGCCTGCGAGAACGGCGCCGTGCATGCCCTGCGTGAAGAGGTGCTGGCGTTGGCCGCCCGGCGCGCCGGGATCGTGGTGCACTTCTGCTACCGGACGCCGACCGATGACGACGTGCGCCGTGCTGACCACCACAGCAGCGGGCTGGTCAGTCGGGAAACGCTGCAGGCGATGCTGCCCCTCGACGACTACGACGCCTACCTGTGCGGGCCCCGTCCGTTCATGCAGGCGAACTGGCGGCTGCTGCGCGGCCTGGGGATCGACAGCGCACGCATTCGCTACGAGTTCTTCGGCCCGGCGACGATCCTCGATGAAGACGAAGCCCCGGCTGCGCCCCCTGTGGCGGCCCCGGTGCCTGCGGTCGGCGGTGACCTTAGCGTGCGCTTCGAGCCCTCGGGGTTGTCCGTGGCCTGGGATAGCGCCTATCCCTCGCTGCTCGACTGTGCCGAGCAGGCCGGGCTCGCGCCGCCCTTCAGTTGTCGCGCCGGGCTGTGCAACAGCTGCCTGACGCCACTGCTCAGCGGCAGCGTCGAGTACAGCGAGGCGCCGCTGATCACCCCCGAACCTGGCCAGGTGTTGTTGTGTTGTGCGCGGCCGACCTCCCCGGTGGTGTTGGCGCTGAACAATTGAGAGTGGCCCGCACCGCGCGGCCAGAAAATGAACCCGCCAGAGACCTGACGCCTATCGACTGATGCCCGAACCCTGACTCGCCTTGCTTCGCGTGCCCCTTACCGTGCTTCGCATCGGAGAATTAAAAGATGAACAACAATAAAACTCGATTCGCCGCCTGCTCGCTGATGTTGTTGATGACCAGTGTCTCGCTGATCACCCACGCCAAGGAGTGGGACAGCATCCAGATCGCCACCGAGGGCGTCTACGAACCCTGGAACCGCACCTTGCCCGATGGCTCTTTCGATGGCTTCGAGCCGGAGATGGCCAAGGTCTTGTGCGAGCGCATGAACGCCCGCTGCACCATCGTTGCCCAGGATTGGGACGGCCTGATCCCGGGGCTCAAGGCCGGCAAGTTCGATGTGGTGATGGATGCCCTGGCGATCAGCCCGGAGCGGCGCAAGGTGATCGACTTCTCCCGCCCCTACACCAAGGCCCCGGCCACGTTCATTGCGCTGCAGTCCAGCGCCATCGACCTGGGCAGCGGTACGTTGCAACTGCAGGGTAACCCCGAGCGCGATACACCGGCGGTGGAGGCGCTGCGCGAGCGCCTCAAGGGCAAGCTGATCGGCATCGTCACCGGCACCGTGTACAGCAAGTTCATCCGCGACCAGTTCGGCCAGGTGGCGACCATCCGTGAATACAAGACCCCGCCCGAGCCGCTGATGGACCTGAAGAACGGCCGTGTCGACGTGGTGTTCGAGGACCTCGGCTTTCTCTCCGGGGAACTGCAACGCGGCAGCGACAGCGGGCTGGTGCTGGTCGGCCCGGCCATCAATGGGCCGATCTGGGGCGAAGGGGAGGCCTTTGGCATTCGTCCGGGGGAAGCGGCGCTCAAGGCCAAGCTGGACGCGGCGATCGACTCGCTGATTGCAGACGGGACGATCAGCCAGCTCAGCCGCAAATGGTTCAAGCACGACTTCACACCCCCCAGCCAATAACCCCGGGTCGCCCGGCGTCCCAGCGGCGCCGGGCACCGACAGGCCGCTCGCGCAGCCGCGCGGGCCGGCGCCTCTTTGACACGGTTATAGGTGGACTACGGTGATCGACTTGATTGGATTCGGCGCAAAAGGCTGGGGCAGCGTGCTGCTCATGGCCGCGCTCATGACGGTACTGGTGACGTTGGCGGCGTTGCTGGTGGGGGCGGTGCTCGGCGCACTCGTCGCGGCCGCCAAGCTGCACCCCAGCGGGCTGCTGCGGGCGCTGGGCGATGGCTACACCACGGTATTCCGGGGCATTCCGGAGCTGTTGGTGATCTACCTGTTTTTCTATGGCGGCTCGGCCTTGGTGAGCAGCGTGGGCGGGCTGTTCGGTGCCGAGGGTTTTATCAGCATGCCGGCGTTCCTGGTGGGCGCACTGGCGGTCGGGGTGGTGTCCGGGGCCTATCAGGCCGAGGTGTATCGCGGGGCGTTCCAGGCGGTTTCGCGCAGCGAACTGGAGGCGGCCAAGGCCATCGGCATGCCGCTGATGCTGCGCTTTCGCCGGGTCGTTGCGCCCCAGATCCTGCGTTTTGCCTTGCCGGGCATCGGTGGCGTCTGGCAGATCACCCTGAAGGATTCGGCGCTGATCTCGGTCACCGGGCTGGTGGAGCTGATGCGCGCCAGCCGCGTGGCGGCGGCCTCCACCGGGCAATTCGTGTTGTTCTTCATGACCGGCTGCGCGCTCTACCTGGTGTTGACGGGGATTTCCAACCTGGTGTTCTCCCGCGCTGAACTGCGCGTGGGCAGAACCTTTCGCAGCTGAAGGGAGCCAACCATGTCTGTAGATATCGCTTTTGTCGGTGACACCCTGCTGCAACTGCTGCGGGCGCTGCCGACCACGCTGCTGCTGTTCGCCGCCTCGGTCGCCATCGGTACGCTGCTGGCATTGCTGCTGGTGTGGATGCGGGTGTGCGAGGTCGCGGTGCTGCGTCACCTGGCGCGCAGCTACATCTTCCTGTTTCGCGGCTCGCCGCTGCTGATCCAGATGTTCTTGCTCTATTACGGGCTGAGCCAGTTTCCAGAGGTACGCCAGAGCCCGTTCTGGCCGGTGCTGCGTGATCCGCTCAGTTGTGCGGTGATTGCCCTGGCGCTGTGTACGGCGGGCTACATGGCGGAGATCTTCCGTGGCGGCTTGCTGGCCGTGCCGCCCCAGCAAATCGAAGCGGCGCGGGCCGCGGGCATGTCGGGCGGGTTGCTGGCGCGTCGGATCATCATTCCCATCGCCCTGCGCAGCTGCCTGCCGGCCTATTCGACGGAGATCATCCTGATGATGAAGGCGACCTCGCTGGCGAGCCTGGTCACGGTCTACGAAGTGTCCGGCGTGGCGCAGCGGATCATCGCTGAAACCTACCGCACGCTTGAGGTGTTCCTGTGTGCCGCGTTGATCTACCTGGTGCTGAATTTCCTGATTGTCCGCACGCTGGCGTGGGTCGAACAGCGGTTGTCACCCCGGCAGCCCGTCACCGCGAGTCCAACAACAAAAAAGTACGCACTCAGCGTACGTAGGGGGTAAGTGGCATGACTACAGATCCAGTGTTGCAGGTAAAACACATCCGCAAATCCTTCGGCAACCTGGAGGTGCTCAAGGGCATCTCGCTGGATGCCCACGAGGGCGACGTGGTGTCGATACTCGGTGCCAGCGGCTCGGGCAAGAGCACCTTCCTGCGCTGCATCAACCTGCTCGAAGTTCCCGATGCCGGCGAGATCCATGTCGCCGGCGAGCAGGTGGCGTTCAAGCGTGGCCGCCATCAGCTGATGGTGCCCGCCAACCGGCGCCAGGTCGATCGCATGCGCCCGGAGTTGGGCATGGTGTTCCAGAGCTTCGGCCTGTGGTCGCACATGACGGTGCTGCAGAATGTCATCGAAGGCCCGGTGCATGTACAGAAGCGTCCGCGCGCCGAGTGCATCGACGAAGCCGAGGCACTGCTGGAGAAAGTGGGCATGGCCGACAAGCGCGACCACTACCCGGCGTTCCTCTCCGGGGGCCAGCAACAGCGGGTGGCCATTGCCCGCACCCTGGCGATGCGCCCGCGGGTCATCCTGTTCGATGAACCGACCTCGGCACTCGACCCGGAGCTGGTTGGCGAGGTGCTCAAGGTGATGCGTTCGCTCGCCGAGGAGGGCCGGACCATGCTGGTGGTCACCCATGAAATGGGCTTTGCCCGCAACGTTTCCAACCGCGTGGTGTTCATGAATCAGGGGCTGATCGAAGCCCAGGGCACCCCGCAGGAGATGTTCAACGAACAACACTGCGAGCGCTTCAGCCGGTTCATTCTCAGCCACGCCTGATACCCCGAAAAACCACACGTATTTTTTCGCCTGTTTCATGACGGGACAGGCGTTCTACGCCCTGAAAAAAGCCACTGAGCAGAGAGAGCACAGCAATGCGCATTCAACCCCAAGATATCGCCAACGTTGTACTGGACGATGCCAAGCCCTCCATCGAGGCATTCATTGCCGTCGCCCGTTATGGCGCAAAGGTGAGTTTCTCCGATGCATACCGTGCCCGCGTTGCACGTTCGCGTCGGCTGATCGAACGCTTCCTCGACGAAAACCGCCTGGTGTATGGCGTGACCACAGGCTTTGGCGACAACGTCCGGCATGTGATCTCGCCTGAGGACGCGCAAACCCTGCAAGTGAACATCGTGCGTTCCCACGCCGTGTCGGTGGGCGAGCCACTGAACCGCGAGCAGGTGCGCGCCGTGCAGTTGATGATTCTGGTCAGCCTGGGCAAGGGCTTCTCTGGCGTACGCATGGCGCTGCTTGAACAGATCGCCGGGCTGCTCAACAACGACGTGGTGCCGTTTGCCCCCAGCGAAGGTTCGGTGGGTTACCTCGGCCCCGAAGGGCACCTGGCGCTGGTGCTGATCGGCGAAGGCAAGGCCAGCGTCGCCGGTGGCGAGTGGGTGGACGGTGCGAGTGCATTGCGTCAGGTGGGCATGCAACCGATCGCGCTGCAGTGCAAGGAAGGCCTGGCGATGCTCAACGGCACCACCTCGGTCACCGCCATCGCCACCCTGGCGCAGTACAACGCCAACCAGGCCGCCCAGGTGGCGGACGTGGCGGCGGCCATTTCCCTGCAGGCACTCAAGGGCACCATTCGCGCCTTCGACCCGCGCTACCACTCCGTCAAGGCTCACGCCGCACAGGCGCAGACCGCTCGCTACATCAAGCAGTTGCTGGGCGACAGCCAGATGATCGAGGAGCACATCGACTACCGCCTGCAAGACACCTACAGCCTGCGCGCCATCCCCCAAGTGCACGGTGCCTCCAAGCAGTTCATCGCCTACGCCCAGGCCTGCATCGACAACGAGATCGGCTCCTCGGGCGACAACCCGGTGATCTACCCGCTCAGCGACGATGACGGTATTGCCATCTCCGGGGCGAACTTCGATGGTTCCTACATCGGCATGGCGGCCGACACGCTCTGCAACGCGATGACCAACCTGGCGAAGATCTCCGAGCGGCGTACCGACCGCATGGTCAATTCGCATTTCAGCGAAATGCCCGCCTTCCTGGTACGCAATCCCGGGCTCAACAATGGCTACATGATCATCCAGTACACCGCCGCCGGGCTGCTGGGGGAGATGAAGGTGCTGTCGCACCCGTCCACCATCGACAGTGTCTCCACCTGCGGCAACCAGGAAGACCCGGTGAGTTTTGCCTTCAACGCGGCGATCAAGGCGTACCAGGTGTCGCGCAAGCTGGAGTCGGTGCTGGCCATCGAAATCCTGGTCGGCTGCCAGGCCCTGGATTTCCATGAGGTGGGCAAGGCCTCCAGCGCCACCCGTGCGCTGTATGACCTGGTGCGCAGCCGCGTGCCGGTGGCCGATGAAGACCGCGCGTTCTACCCCGATATCGTCGCGGTAACCGAGCAACTGCGCGGGGGCGAAGTGCTCGCCGTGGTAGACCGCGTGCTGGCCAACCAGTGATTGCGCACCGGCCCGGTGGACGCACCGGGCCGGCTGCTCGGAGCGACCCTCAAAACACCTCGAACAAACCGGCCGCACCCATGCCACCGCCGACGCACATGGTCACCACCACGTACTTCACGCCACGGCGTTTACCTTCCAGCAAGGCATGCCCGACCATGCGCGCACCGCTCATGCCGTACGGGTGACCGATTGAAATCGCGCCGCCGTTGACATTGAGCCGGTCGTTGTCGATGCCCAGTGTGTCCCGGCAGTAAAGCACCTGGCAGGCAAAGGCTTCGTTGAGCTCCCAGAGGCCGATATCGTCGACCTTCAAGCCATGCTGCTTCAGCAGCTTTGGTACGGCCAGTACTGGGCCAATGCCCATTTCTTCCGGCGCCAGGCCCGCCACCGCGATGCCCCGGTACAGGCCCAGCGGTTGCAGATTGCGCTGTTCGGCCAGGCGCGCGTCCATCAATACGCAGGCGCTGGCGCCATCCGATAGCTGGCTGGCATTGCCTGCGGTGATGCAGCCACCTTCGATCACCGGTTTGAGTTTGCTCAGGTCTTCAAGCTGGGTCTGTGGGCGGTTGCCTTCGTCGAGACTCAGGCTGACCTGTTCATGGCTGACCGCGCCACTGGCCTTGTCGACCACCTGCCGGGTCACGCTGACCGGGACGATTTCATGGCTGAACACACCTGCCTGCTGGGCAGCAGCGGTGCGCTGTTGCGATTGCAGGCTGTAGAGGTCCTGGGCTTCGCGGCTGATGCCGTAGCGTTTGGCGACCAGTTCCGCTGTGTGCAGCATTGGCATGTAGGCCTGCGGCACATTGCGCAGGACGCTGTCGTCGTGCTGGCTGCCGACCCATTCCATGTGGCGGTTCTGTACCAGGCTGATGTGTTCCTGGCCCGCGCCCAGGGTCACGTGCATGCCGTCGACCATGATTTGCTTGGCGGCGGTGGCGATGGCCATCAGCCCTGACGCGCATTGGCGGTCGAGGGTCTGGCCGCTGACGCTCAGCGGCAGGCCGGAGGCCAGGGCGCTCATGCGGCCCAGGTTCCAGCCGGCGGTGCCTGCCGGCATGCCGGTGCCCATCACCAGGTCGTCGATTTCACTGGCTTCGATGCCGGCGCGTTCGACTGCGGCGCGTATCGCGAAGCTGGCCAGGGTCGGTGCGGTGGTGATGTTGAAGGCGCCGCGAAAGGCTTTGCCGATGGGTGTACGGGCGGTGGAAAGGATGACGGCTTCTTTCATGGTGGTGCTCCTGGTTGCTGGAAGATTTGGCCCTGTTTGGGAAAGGTTCTTCTGGGAATTTCGGGGGTGATGATTTTTGGTTGGGTTGGGTTGGGTTGGGTTGGTGTTGTGGGCTTATCCATTTGATGTGGTGAGGCCGCCGGCCCCTTCCGAGCCCAATCTGTAGGAGCGGGCTTGCCCCGCGATGGATCTTGAATCTTGCCGAAAGACCCATGCCTGCCGGTGATCCCGCTTTGCTGTTGCGCCTGGATGTGCATGACTCAGGGCCTCGTCGCGGGGCAAGCCCGCTCCCACCGAGCCCGAAATGTGGGAGCGGGCTTGCCCCGCGATGGATCTTGAATCTTGCCGAAAGACCCATGCCTGCCGGTGATCCCGCTTCGCGGTTGCGCCTGGATATGCATGACTCAGGGCCTCATCGCGGGGCAAGCCCGCTCCCACCGAGCTCGAAATGTAGGAGCGGGCTTGCCCCGCGATGGATCTTGAATCGTGCCGAAAGACCCATGCCTGCCGGTGATCCCGCTTCGCTGTTGCGCCTGGATGTGCATGACTCAGGGCACTCATCGCGGGGCAAGCCCGCTCCCACCGAGCTCGAAATGTAGGAGCGGGCTTGCCCCGCGATGGATCTTGAATCTTGCCGAAAGACCCATGCCAGCCAGTAATCCCGCTTCGCTGTTGCGCCTGGATGTGCATGGCTCAGGACACTCATCGCGGGGCAAGCCCGCTCCCACCGAGCCCGCTCCTACAGATCGAGCCCGCTTCTGTACTCAGGGGGCCGGTTTTTGCTGGCTCTTGAGAAAGTCCTGCACCAGGTTCGAGCGGTCGAACGACTTGGCCGTCTGCACCGGCGGGTACTGGGCCAGGGATTTGAGGTGCGCCGCGATCAGTTCGCTCATCGGCGCGGAGATCCACGACGATTTCTGGATCATGTGGCCGTAGGAATCGTTGCTGTCATAGCTCTCGAACGGGTCGCTGCGCAGGTTGAACATCAGCGGCGCGAACAGCGGCTTGATCGGGGCGTAGTAGTCTTCCTTGGTCGAGAAGTGCAGCTTCCAGGGGCCCATGCGTACGGCGGTCAGTTTGCTCTCTATGTAGTAGAGCAGGCTGGTCCGCGCGCTTTGCGGGGCCTTGCCGGTCCAGTAGTCGAGGTTGTTGATGCCGTCGATGTACTGCTTTTTTTCCACTTTCATGCGCTCGACCACATCCGGCACGCCCGCCGCCGCGGCCAGGGTGGTGAACATGTCCTGGTGCGCCTGGATGCCGTTCTTGATCTGGCCAGGCTTGACGGTGCCGGGCCAGCGCAACAGGGACGGCACGCGCACGCCACCTTCGTAGGTGGTCATCTTCTCGCCGCGAAACGGTGTCGTCGCACCGTGCGGCCAGGAGGAGTGCTCCGGACCATTGTCGGTGGAGTACCAGACGATGGTGTTTTCATCCAGGCCGTTCGCCTTGAGGAAATCGAGCACCTGACCGATGTCGTGGTCGTGCTGCATCATGCCGCTGCCCTGGGTGTCGTCCTCGTGGGTGTACTGGGCGGCGGCGTGTTGCCATTTTTCGTTGAGATGGGTGTACAGGTGCATGCGGCTGGTGTTGAGCCAGACGAAGAACGGCTTGTCGGCGCTTTTTGCCCTGCGCATGAAGTCCAGCGCATGGGGGATCACCTCCGCGCCGTCGAAATCTTCCATCCGCTGGGTGGTCAGCGGGCCGCTGTCCTTGATGGTCTGCTTGCCGACCACGCCGAAACGTGGGTCGACCGTTGGATCGTCCCTTTCGCTGGCAAAGCTGTGCAGCACACCCCGGGTGGCGAATTTCTCGGCGTAGGCCTTGGGGCCGCCGGGGTACTGTTTGGCGAAGTTCTGGTAATCGGTGTACTCACTCTGCTCCTCGGTGTTGAGGTGGTACAGGTTGCCGAAGAATTCATCGAAGCCGTGCACCGTCGGCAGGTTGGGGTTGTTGTCGCCCAGGTGGTTCTTGCCAAACTGGCCGGTGCGGTAACCGGCCTGTTTCAACACCTCGGCCAGGCTCGGCGAGGCGGCCTGCAAGCCGAGCTTGTCGCCCGGCAGGCCCACGGTGGTCAGCCCGGAGCGAATCGGGTACTGCCCGGTAATGAACGCCGCGCGGCCGGCCGTGCAGGACGGTTGCCCGTAGTGATCGGTAAAGCGGATGCCTTGCATGCCGATCTGGTCGATGTTGGGCGTGGTGTAGCCCATGGTGCCCATGCCATAGGCACTCACGTTCTGCCAGCCGATGTCGTCGCCCCAGATCACCAGGATATTGGGTTTGGCCGGCTGGGCCTGTGCCAGCGGTGCGGCCAGCGCGGCGACGGCCATGCCAGCCAGGGCCAGTCGCTTGATGCACTCGATCATGAACGGTCTCCTCATCTTGAATGTGAATGCCGGGCCAGGGGCGTCAGGCGCGTAAACGCTCGACCAACTGAGCCCGCAACGCGGGTTTGCTCGCATAGGGGTCGGGTGGGTTGCGTTGCTCGACAATCGCGTCGAAACGCTCGCGCACAGACGACATGGCGTGGGGGTGCGAATAGATGTAGAAGCGGCGCTGACTGATCGCCGCGAAGGTCAGCTCGGCGATCTGCTCGCTGCTGACCTTGGCCGCGCCGGTGGCCTCCTGGTTCTGCGCCTGGGCCACTGCCTGGGAACGTGTCGGTGCGTCGCTGTTGGCCAACTCACTGGGACGGTTGCGGGCGCTTAGGCTGATGCCGGTCGGCACGAAGAACGGGCACAACACCGAACAATGCACCTGCGCGGTCACCAGGGTGAGGTCGTGGTAGAGCGTCTCGCTGAGCGACACCACCGCCTGTTTGGTGAGGTTGTAGGCGCCCAGGGTCGGTGCGTTGAGCAACCCGGCCATGGAGGCGGTGTTGATGATATGCCCTTCGTAGTCCGGGTCCTGCGCAGCGGCGGCCAGCATCAGCGGGGTGAAGATGCGTACGCCATGGATTACGCTGCGCACGTTCACACCCAGCAGCCAGTCCCAGTCCTTTTCGCTGTTCTCCCACACCAGGCCGCCGGCGAGTACCCCGGCATTGTTGAACAGCAGGTGTACGGCACCGAACTGCGCCAGTGCCGCGTCGGCCAGGGCCTGCACCTGGGCGGACTGCGAAACGTCGGTGCGCAGGCCTGTCACCGAAGCACCGCGGGCTCGCAGCTCGGCGACAACGGCATCAAGCGCCTCGGCCTGGATGTCGGCCAGCACCAGTTTCATGCCCAGCGCGGCAGCCTTTTCGGCAAAGGCCTTGCCCAGGCCGGAGGCGGCGCCGGTGATCACGGCCACGCGGCCGTTGAAGTCGTTCATGGTGCTACCTCAAGGTGTTCCAGCGCACGGCGCAGTTGCGCGGGCAGCGGCACCGGGCGGCGGGTCTCGCGGTCGACGTAGACATGCACGAAGTGGCCCTGGGCCGAGGCCTGGTTGTTGTCGTTGGCGAACAGCCCGACCTCGTAGCGCACGCTTGAGGTGCCCAGTGACGCCACGCGCAGGCCGGCGCGCACCAGGTCGGGGAAGGCGATGGAGGAGAAGTAGCTGCAATGGGTGTCGACCACCAGGCCGACCGTGGGGCACTGCTCGAAGTCGAGCAACTGCTGCTCCAGCAGCCAGCCGTTGACCACGGTGTCGAACCAGCTGTAGTAGATGACGTTGTTGACGTGACCGTAGACGTCGTTGTCCATCCAGCGGGTGGTGATGTCGCGCAGGTAGCGGTAGTCGTCACGTGCATGCGGTACGGGCTTGCCCATGCTTCAGGCCTCCTGCTTGAAACGGCGCACGCGGATATCCGCCTGCTCCTTGTGGCCGGACATATGCTCGTAGCCGCACAGCCGGGAGCAGTACTCGCCAATCATCACGCTGGCCTGATCGGTCAGTACGCGCTGGTAGGTGTGGGTCTTGATGAACTTGCCGACCCACAGCCCGCCGGTGTAGCGCCCAGCGCCCATGGTCGGCAGCGTGTGGTTGGTGCCGATGACCTTGTCGCCATAGCTGACATTGGTGCGGTGGCCCAGGAACAGGGCGCCGTAGCGGGTCATGCGATCGTGGTACCAGGCAGGGTCGGTGGTCATGACCTGCACGTGTTCGGAACACAGGCGCTCGGCGACTTCCAGGGCTTCTTCGTCGCTGTCGCACAGGTAGATCTCGCCGAAGTCGTTCCAGGCCACGCTGGCCACCGGCGCGGTGTCCAGGCGCGACAGCACCCGGTCGATCGCGGCCGGCAGTTCTTCGGCGATCTTCTTGCTGGTGGTCACGCAATAGGCCGGGGAGGTGGGGCCGTGTTCGGCCTGGCCGAGCAAGTCGACGGCGACCAGTTCGGCATCCACGCTGTCATCGCAGATCACCAGGGTTTCGGTCGGGCCGGCGAACAGGTCGATTCCCACGCGGCCGAACAGCTGGCGCTTGGCCTCGGCGACATAGGCATTGCCCGGGCCGACGATCATGTCGACCCCGGCGATGCTCTGGGTGCCGATGGCCATGGCAGCCACGGCCTGAACGCCGCCCAGGCAGTAGATCTCGTCCGCGCCGGCCAGGTGCATGGCGGCAACGATTTCGGGGCACGGCCGGCCCTCGAACGGCGGTGCGCTGGCGATCACGCGCTTGACGCCGGCAACCTTGGCGGTGAGCACGCTCATGTGGGCGCTGGCAATCAGCGGGTACTTGCCGCCGGGGATATAGCAACCTACCGAGTTGACCGGAATGTTGCGATGGCCCAGCACCACGCCCGGCAGCGTTTCGACCTCGACATCGTGCATCGACTCTTTCTGGATCTGGGCGAAGCGGCGAATCTGGGCCTGGGCGAACTTGATGTCGTCGAGCGTCTGCGGGGACAGGCTGGCGATGCACGCGTCGATCTGTTCCTGGCTCAGGCGCATGTCTTGCGGCGCCCAGTTGTCGAATTTCTCGGAGTACTCGCGCACCGCGGCGTCACCGCGTTGCTCGATGTCGGCGAGGATGCCTTCCACGGTGGCGCGCACCTGGGCTTGATTGCTGGCCTTGGCCTGGGCCGATTGACCTTTCTTGAGTTGTTGGATCACGGGATCTGTCCTTTGGGTTTCAGGGAAGAGTGCTTCAGGCGGATTGGAGAACCGCTGCCGGCCGGCGGGACGCCAGCACAATGATCAGACTGGCCAGCAGGTACAGGCCCACCACCAACAGCAGGCTGTAGGTCGTGCCGCCGCTGGCGGTATTGATGGCGCTGGTCAGCGAGGGAATGATTGCCCCGCCCAGGTTGCCGATGCTGCTGACCAGGGCGATGCCCACCGCCACCGAAGCGCGGGGCAGGTATTCGGAAAGCAGGGCGAAGAACACCGGCGGCACAGCGGCAATACCCGACATGGCCAGGCACAGGCCGACCAGCGAGATACCGAGCTGGCCCTGGCCCAGGGCGATCACCGACAGACCGCAGGCGGCCAGCAGGGCGCCGGCGGTGAAGTGCCAGCGGCGTTCGCGGTAGCGGTCCGAACTGCGCCCGAGCAGGATCACCCCGACCATGGCGCACAGCTGCGGCAGGGTGGCGTACAGGCCGAGGTCCATGAGATCGGTGACGCCCCAGCTTTTGATCAGGGTCGGAATCCAGAAGGCCATGGCATAGGTGCCCGCCACCATCAACACATAGACCAGCGCCAACGCCCAGACCTTGGCATCGCCCAGCAGGTCGCGCAGGGAGGCATGGCCGGCCTTGGTCGAGGACTGGCGTTCGGCGTCCAGCTGCTGGCGCAGCCGGGCCTTTTCTGCGTCGCTCAGCCAGCTCGCCTGCTCGGGACGGTCGACCAGCACGCGCCAGGCCAGCAGCCCCAGCAGCGGTGCGGGCAGGCCCTGGACCAGGAACAGCCACTGCCAGCCATGCCAGCCATAAAGCCCATCGAGAAAGGTCATGATGGCGCCGGACAGCGGCCCGGCGATCAGGCTGGCAAAGATCGCCCCGAGCAGGAATATGCCGATCATCCCCGCGCGCCGGGCCGGTGGGTACCAGAAGGTCAGGTAAAGCAGCGCGCCGGGGGTGAAGCCGGCCTCGAAGGCGCCGAGCAGAAAACGCAGCACGTAGAACTGTGTGGGCGTCTGCACGAACATCATGGCCATGGCGACGATGCCCCAGCAGACCATGATGCGCAGCAGTGTCTTGCGCACGCCGATTCTCTCCAGCATCAGGTTGCTGGGCACCTCGAACAGCAGGTAGCCAATGAAGAACACCCCCGCACCCAGGGCATAGACCGCATCGCTGAAGGCCAGGGTTTCCTTCATCTGCAATTGGGCGTAGCCGATGTTGATCCGGTCGAGAAACGCCACGACATAGGCCACCAGCAACATCGGCATGATGCGCCAGGTGATTTTTCGATACATCGCACGATCGTTGCAGGACGCTGTGGCGTTCATGGCTGTCTCCTTGTTGTTGTCGTTGTGAGATTGCAGGGGTTGCCCGGTCAGGCCGTGGAGCGAATGATCAGTCGCCCCGGCACCTCGTGCAGCGCCGGGGCAAGGCCGGTGGCGGGGCGCCCTTCGCTGAGCAGGCCGATGGCGCAGGCGATCATCTGGCTCAGGGGCTGGTGCACGGTGGTCAGGCCGTTTTCCGGCCAGGCCGCCGCGCGGATGTCGTCGAAACCGACCACCGCGACGTCCTCGGGCACGCGCAAGGACGTGTTCATGCGCAGGTAGCCGAGTACGCCCAGGGCCATGACGTCGTTGGCGCAGAACACCGCATCGATGCCGGCTTTGCCGGCGCCGAACAGCTGGGCCGCCGCCTCGCGTCCGCCTTCATAGGTGTATCCACCTTCGACGCAGGCGACCAAGCGTTGACCCTGCGCGGCCAGCCCGCGCTCGAAGCCGCGCAGGCGGTCTGCCGTGGTGGAGATGCTCGAATCGCCGGACACGAAGGCGCAGGCCTGGCGCCGCTGTCCCAGCAGATAGTCGGCCACTTCGGCCGCCATGCGCTCGTTGTCGCAGCACACCGACCAGACCGTCTCGTCCTGCACCCGGCGGTTGATGAACACCACGGCGACACCCTGGCGGGCGCACAGCCGGGCCATGTGTGAAGACAGCTTGGCCGCCGTCACGGCAATGGCGTCGACCTGGTACTGCAGCAGTTGCGGCATCAGGTCGTCGGCATCGCTGCCGGGCGGCACCACGAAGAGCAGCAGTTGCCGCCCTGTCTGGCGCAATTGTCGGGAGAATTCTTCAAGCAGCGCGGGGTAGAAGGGGTTGGCCATGTCGCCGACCACCACCGCGACGATGCCGGTCTTGCGCAGGTTCAAGGAGCGGGCGATGGCATTGGGCCGGTAGCCCAGCTCGTCGGCCATGGCCAGGATGCGTGCGCGCAGGCCGGCCGAGATGCGCGACTGCGCATCGAAGGCACGGGTGACCGTGGAGGTGGCGACCCCGATGCGCTGTGCCAGGTCCCTGGCGGTGACACGCACCACAGGCGCACAGCCTGGCTGGGCAGCGCAATCCTGGGCAGTGCTGGGGTGCTTCATGGGGTTCGCTCCGGCCGTTGTTCAAACCTGTGCAATCGTGTGCACTCATGAGCCAGATGCTATCGACGCAGCGCCCAGGCAACTCCCCCCGAAGAGAGGGGGGAGGGTGGGCAGCCGTGCGCATAGCCTGTTCAACAGGGCGAGCAAGGCTTGCCAGCACATCATCAGTGGACAGGTTCCACATAAAAGGAGTCGATATGCGCAATTCCCTGGCGGTTCTTGTCACGGCCATCACCCTGGCTGGCGGCCCGGCCTGGGCGCAGGACGGTGAAAGCACCCATGTCAAGGCCGCGAGCCCGAGCACCGCAGCCCTCAACCACGCCGTGCTCGATCAACTGCCGTTCCAGGATCGCGCCGACTTCGAGGCCGCCCGCCGCGGGCTGGTGGCCGCCTTCGAAGGCGAGATCAAAAATGCCGCGGGCAAGCCGGTGTGGAACACCCACCAGTACGACTTTCTCAACCAGCAGGACGCCCCGGACTCGGTCAATCCCAGCCTGTGGCGCATGGCGCAGCTGAATGCCAATGCCGGTCTGTTCCAGGTCACCGAGAAGATCTACCAGGTTCGCGGCATTGACCTGGCGAACATGACCGTCATCGAAGGTGACGACGGCCTGATCATCATCGACCCGCTGTACATGACCGAGACGGCGAAGGCCGGCCTTGAGCTGTATTACCAGCACCGCCCGCGCAAGCCGGTGGTGGCGGTGATCTATAGCCATAGCCATGTGGACCACTTCGGTGGGGTACGCGGTGTGGTCGACGAGGCCGAGGTCAAGGCGGGGAAGGTGCGCATCTACGCCCCGGAAGGCTTCATGGAGCACGCGATCCAGGAAAACGTGCTGGCAGGCACGGCCATGTTCCGCCGCGGCGCGTACCAGAGCGGCGGGGCCGTGCCCAGGAACGAGCACGGACAAGTGGATACCGGCATCGGCAAGGCCGCCGGGGTGGGCGGTACCATCAGCCTGATTGCACCGACCGATCTGATTGTGCAACCGCTGCAAAAACAGGTGATTGCCGGCGTGCAGTTCGAGTTCCAGCTCACCCCGGGCACCGAGGCACCGGCGGAAATGAACGTGTACCTGCCGCAGATGCAGGCGCTGTGCATGTCTGAAAACGCGGTGATGTCGATGCACAACGTGCTGACCCCGCGTGGCGCGCAAGTGCGCGATGCCAAGGCCTGGGGGCAGTTCCTCGACGACAGTCTGGTTCGCTATGGCGACAAGGCCCAGGTGATGTTCGCCCAGCACAACTGGCCGACCTGGGGCAGTGAAGGCATCCGCACCCTGCTGGCCGACCAGCGCGACATGTACGCCTTCATCAACAACCGCACCTTGCACCTGCTGAACCAGGGCATGACCCCGCTGGAAATCGCCGACGCGATGAAGAAGCTGCCCGGCCAGCTTGACCAGAAATGGTACGCCCGGGGCTACTACGGCACCCTGAGCTTCAACAGCCGGGCGGTGTATCAACGCTACCTGGGGTTCTATGACGCCAACCCGGCCAACCTCGATCCGCTGCCCCCGGTCGAGGCCGGCAAGCACTATGTGCAAGCGATGGGCGGGGCCGACAAGGTGCTGGCGCAGATGCAGGCGGCGATGGACAGAGGCGATTACCGCTGGGCGGCGCAGCTGGGCAACCACCTGGTGTTCGCCGAGCCCGGCAACCCGCGCGCCCGCCAGGCCCAGGCCGATGCGCTGGAGCAGCTGGGTTACCGCAGCGAGTCGGCGATCTGGCGCAACATGTACCTGACCGGTGCCCAGGAGTTGCGTCAGGTCCAGCCACAGCAGGCGCCCCAGGCCACCTCCGACCTGATCCGGGCGGCGACCCCGGCAATGTTCATGGATGTGCTGGCCGTGCGCATGGACTCGGACAAGGCCCAGGGCCACGACATGACCGTGAACTGGAACTTCAGTGACCTCGACCAGCACTTTGCCCTGACCCTGCGCAACGGTGTATTGACCTACCGCGAGCGCGCCAGTCATGCCCAGGCCGATGCCACGGTGACCATGAGCAAGGATGTGATGGACCGCATCAGCCTGCGCCAGCTGGATTTCCCGACGGCGTTCAAGCAGGGGGATATCAAGCTCGAAGGGGATGCACAACGCTTCAAGGCGATGCTCGGCATGCTGGCCAGCTTCCAGCCGACCTTCAATATTGTGACGCCCTGAGCCATGGCCCGTACCGATGAGCTGCGCGGCCCCGACAACGTGCTGGTGGAACTGCCGGCCAGGCCGCGCAAGCAACCGAAGCAGGCACGCTCGGTGGCCCTGGTCGATGCCTTGAAAACCGCCGGGCGGGAGATCCTCGAGCGGGAAGGGCGCGAGGCGCTGTCGATCTATCGACTTTCCGACTATTCGGGCGTGGCGATCAGTTCCATCTACGAGTATTTCCCCACCATCGAATCGCTGATCGGCGCCATTTTCGACGACTACCGCGCCGATGGGCGCCTGCAGATGATCGCCAGCATCCATGCGCTGCCGGCGTCGGCAACCCTGTATGACGGCATCGAAATGGTCTTGCGCACCGGGCTTGCAGCCTTGCACCGCTGGTTGCAGATCGACTCGCAATTGAGCATCAAGGCTGCCTACTACGGCGAACTGGTGCGCCTGGAGATCGTCAAGCCGGAGCGCTTCTGGATTTCGATGGTGATTCCTGCACTGGTGCAACGCTTCTCCGACCAGGTGCTGGTGCGCGATCGCGACAAGGCGGGGTTTCTCGCCTACCAGGCCGTCACCGCGCTACCCCGTGCGCTACTGATCGAAAGACCGGACTACCTGCTGCAGGACGACACCGTGCGGATGCTGGCGCGCATGCTCCATGCACTGCTGACCACGGCGGATGCGGAATAGCGCCCTGGTGTGATCCGTCAAAAGCAAAAATAGCCAATAAAACCAATGGATTAGTGTTGAGTTTCAGGGGGCGGAATCCGGAAATGGTTTTGCCGCCAAGGGCCCTAAACTGGCGGTGCCAACAAGGCCGTTACCCATCGACGGCCAGGTGATCGCGCCACCCACACCGGCATCCGGCCCAGGCGCGATCGAGCACATTCCAGGAGACGGTCCAGTGAAAACAACAACACAAGCGCAGGTCGAGCTGCTGCTCACCGACCCAGTGGCCTTGGTCGGGCATAACCTGCAGAACTGGAAGCACATGCCCTTGGCGCAGATCGACGAACTGCAACTGGCTGGCTTGAAACGTCGGTTTGCGCAAATGCGCGACCGTATCGCGGTGCTCAAAAAGCTGGCAGACGCCGAAGGCATCGAGCACATCGAGACGCTGGATGACGTGGTGCCGCTGCTGTTCGAGCACACGATGTTCAAGTCCTATCCGCCATCGCTGCTGGAAAAGAACAACTTCGCCGCCATCAACAAATGGCTGGGCAAGCTGGTCACCCCGGAACTGGCGGAAAAGATCGCCGCCGTCGATGTCAGCGCCTGCAAGGGCCTGGACGACTGGTTCGAGACCATGGACAGCGCAATCCCTGAACTGTGCCTGTGCCACACCTCGGGCACCTCCGGGACGCTGTCGTTCCTGCCGTGCAGTGTCCGTGAGTTCGACAAGGCCTCCCAGGTGCGCAAGCTGTACGCCTGGAACATGACCGGCGCCGATACCCCGGACCCGGACCTGCACACCGCCTACCCGTACTACCGCAAAGGCTACCTGAGCCACCTGCGCGGTATCGGCTCGCTGGTTCGGGTGCTGCTGCCCGATCCCTCGCACTTTCATCCGGCCTATCCAACGACCCTCTCCAGCGACGTACTGCGCCTGGGCGCAAGGCTGCGCGCGGCGCACGCCAATGGCACGCTGGATCGCCTGGTGATCGCGCCTGAACTGCTGGCCAAGAAAAAGACCTTCGACCAGCAACAGGCCGAGATGCCCCAGCACCTGGCGGCCTTCTTCGATGACATCGCCACCCGCCTGAAGGGCAAGCGCGTGTACATCGGCGGTACCTGGAACCTGCTGCACAACATGGCCAAGGCCGGGCTGGAACGTGGCCTGGAAGGCGTGTTCGATGCCGATTCCTACATCGTCACCACCGGCGGCGCCAAGGGCGTGGTGCCGCCGGAGAACTGGCGCGAAGACGTCATGCGCTTCATTGGCGTTAAGACCCTGCACGAGTCCTATGCCATGTCGGAAGTGGTCAGTGGCTCGGCCATGCGCTGTGAAAACGGCAACTACCACTTCTCGCACACCGCGATCCCATTCCTGCTCGACCCCGACACCAGCAAGCCGCTGCCACGGCAGGGGCGCCAGACAGGCCGTGCCGCGTTCTTCGACCTGGGGGCCGAAATCCACTGGGGCGGCTTTATCAGCGGCGACGAAGTCACCATCGAGTGGGACCAGCCCTGCGGTTGCGGACGCCACAGCCGCTACGCGGTCGGGGCCATCCAGCGCTACAGCGAAAAGAACGGCGGGGACGACAAGATCACCTGCGCTGCATCCGAACAGTCCCATCGCGAAGCGATGGACTTCCTCAACACCCTGGAGGCCTGAGCCATGACCCACCCTATTGCGCCAATGATCATCCGTGGCCAGGTAATTACCGACAACCTGATTGAAGTGGGTGGCCGCGGTGGCGACCTGAGCTTCCTCACCCCGGACGCGACCCGGTACATCGACCAATTGCCGCTGGGCAACCCGGCCAGGCTCGCCGACCTGTACACCTTGAGCTTCGACGACATTCTCGACTACGCCGTCGCCCTCGGCGAGCGCCTGGCGCTGGACAAGAACCCCTACCTGCAGGAAGCCTGCGAGCTGTCGTACCTGACCGCGCCCACCACGCCGACCATCGTCAAGGGCTCGTACATGGGGCTGCAGCACCTGCTGTCCCGTGAGCTCATCACCGAGATGGCCGAAACCACCGTCGGCATCAAGTACCTGGAAGGCTGGGTGTCGCAACAGCTGCGCGATGGTACCGAGCTGGAAGTGCGTTGCTTTGGCGCCCGGACCCTGCACATCGTCGCCGGCAATGCGGTGTCGCTGTCGCTGTGGACGATCATCCGCAACATGGTCCTGCGCAGCGATGCGATCATCAAGGCGCCGTCCAACGACCCGTTCACCGCACTGGCCATTGCCCGCACCATGGTCGACATGGCCCCCGATCACCCGATCACCAAACACCTCTCGGTGGCCTACTGGAAGGGCGGTGACGAGGCGTTCGAGCAGCGCCTGTACCAGCCGCAGAACCTGGAGAAAATCGTCGCTTGGGGCGGTTTCGCCTCGATGAAGCACGTGACCCGTTACGTCCAGCCCGGCCTGGAGCTGATTTCCCTCGATCCCAAGCGCAGCGCCAGCATCATCGGCCAGGCCACCTTCGACAGCGAGGAAACCATGCGCGAAGCGGCGGTACGCCTGGCCGCCGATATCGGCGCGATCAACCAGAAGGGCTGTGTCTGTGCCCGGGTGGTGTACGTACAGAGCGGCACCGACGAGCAGGGCCTGGAAAAGCTCAACACCTTCGGCCGCTACGTCTATGACGCCATGATCGGCCTGCCCAATACCCTCAGCACCGCGCCCAAGCGTTACGACCAGGGCCTCAAGGCCCACGTCGATGCGCTGCGCCTGGATGACGACTGGTACAAGGTCATCGGCGGCAAGGACGGCGAGGGCGCCATCATCTGTTCGCAGTTGCCTGAGCCGGTGTCCTTCAGCGCCAGCCTGGATGACCGCACCGCCAACCTGGTGCCGGTCGATGACTTGAGCGAAATGATGGCGGCGGTGGATGCCTACACCCAGACCGTCGGCGTCTATCCGGAAAGCATCAAGGATCAGCTCAAGGATGTACTGCCGCTGTATGGCGCCCAGCGCATCGTCTCGCTGGGCTACGCCGCGGCCATGAAGTTTGCCGCCCCTCAGGACTCCATCGAGCCGATGCGGCGCATGGGCAAGTGGATCTCCAGCCAGATCGCCGCCCCGCATACCAGCGCCGCGCCCTGGCTGCGCCCCTCGATCTAACCCACAACCCCGGACCCTGTAGGAGCGGGCTTGCCCCGCGAAGAGGCCAGCATGTTCAACATCAATGTTGACCATTCGCACGCTTTCGCGGGGCAAGCCCGCTCCTACGGTCATTCACCTTTGGAGAACTTCTGTATGACTACCTGTATCGGCTATGGCGTCCATGAAGCCAACGCGCCACTCCAACCCCTGCAATTCGAGCGCCGGGCCCTGCGCGCCGACGATGTTGCCATCGACATCGACTACTGCGGCGTCTGCCATTCCGATCTGCATTACGTGCACAACGACTGGAAAAGCACGCGCTTTCCCTGTGTGCCGGGCCACGAAATCGTCGGTCGGGTCAGCGCCGTGGGCCCGGTCGTCAGCCGTTACCGGGTGGGCGATCGGGTCGCCGTCGGTTGCATGGTCGACAGCTGCCAGCAATGTGAAGCCTGCGAGCAGCATCAGCAAGCCCATTGCACCCAGGGCATGACCCCCACCTATAACGGCCTGGACCGCATCAGCGGCGAAGTGACCCGCGGCGGCTATGCCCAGCACATCGTCGTGAACGAGCGGTTTGTGCTGCGAGTGCCGCCGGCACTGGACCCGCGTTTTACCGGGCCGCTGTTGTGCGCGGGCATCACGGTGTGGGCACCGATGCGTGAGTACGGTGTGAAGGAGGGCACGCGCCTGGCGGTCGTCGGGCTCGGCGGGCTCGGGCACATGGCGGTCAAGCTGGCCGTCGCGCTGGGGGCCCGGGTCACGGTGATCACCACATCGCCCGGCAAGGTCGACGATGCCCTGGCGCTGGGTGCGCACCATGTACTGCTGTCTACCGACCCCCAGGCGATGAAAACCGCCGCCAGCAGTTTCGACATTGTGGTCGACACCATCCCGCGCACCCACAACGTCAACCCTTACCTGATGCTGCTGGCGCGCAACGGCAAACTCGTGCTGGTCGGCGCCCTGGAGCCCCTGGAGCCGATTCACGGTGCCTTGCTGGCCATCAATAACCGCTCGATTTCAGGTTCGTTGATCGGTGGCCTGGCCCAGACCCAGGAGTTGCTGGACTTCTGCGCCGAGCATCAGGTGCTGCCTAGCTGCGAAATGATCGACATCGAGGACATCAACCAGGCGTTTACCCGCCTGCAAAACAATGACGTGAAGTACCGCTTCGTGATCGACATGGCTACGCTCAAGTCCGTCGACGCGCTCTGAGGTAGCCGCCGCCAAAGACGTGCGTCACACAACTGAGGCGGCCTACCCACTTCGAGGGGGCGGGGCGAGCGCAAGCCACCCTAAGGTGGTGACAAGGCGTGCACCGCCAGAACCCATCTTTCCGGAGGCAATTGAATGATCCCGCGTACTCTCTTTGATCATGAGCTTGAAGCGTTTCGCAATACGGTACGGCGTTTTCTCGCAGAAGAATGTGCGCCGTTCCATGACCAGTGGGAGCAGGACCATCGGGTACCTCGCCAGATCTGGCAGCGCGCCGGTGAGCTGGGCATGCTCAACGCCACCACTGCCGAGGCCTATGGCGGCCTGGGCCTGGACCGGCGTTTTTCCATGATCGCTGTGGAGGAGGTGGCCCGTGCGGGGCTTTCGGGCCTGAACGGCTTCAACGTGCACGATATCTGTGCCGGTTACCTGATCAATTTCGGCACCGAGGCACAGAAGCAGCAATGGCTGCCGAAAATGGCCAGCGGCGAGGTCATCTCAGCGGTGGCCATGACCGAGCCCGATACCGGCTCGGACCTGCAAGCGGTCAAGACCCGCGCCGTGCTCGACGGTGACGAGTACGTGATCAACGGCGCCAAGACGTTCATTTCCAACGGCACCAACAGCGACATCATTGTGGTGATCGCCAAGACCGGTAACACCGGCAAGGGCTCCCGGGATATCTCGCTGATCCTGGTGGAAGCCGACCGTGTCGGCGTGACCAAGTCCAAACCGCTGCGCAAGGTCGGCATGCATGCCCAGGACACCACCATGCTGTTCTTCCAGGACGTACGGGTGCCCAAGGCCAACATCCTGGGGGGCGAACCTGGCCAGGGCTTCTACCAGCTGATGAAGGAGCTGGCCTGGGAGCGCCTGAGCATTGGCATTTTGGCCATTGCCGCAAGCCAGGCGGTGCTGGAGCACACCATTGCCTACACCCGTGATCGCAAGGCATTCGGCACACCGATCATCGAATTCCAGAACTCGCGGTTCAAGCTGGCCGACCTCAAGACCGAAATCGTCATCGGGCAGACCTACACCGACCGCTGCATGGAGCTGATCCTGCAGGGTGAATTGAGCCCGGAGGCTGCGGCGGCAGCCAAGCTCTGGTGCACCGAGCTGTATTCCAAAGTGGTTGACCAGTGCGTGCAGCTGCATGGCGGTAACGGCTACATGCTGGAGTACCCGGTGGCCCGTCACTACCTCGACAGCCGCGTCAACCGCATTTACGGCGGCGCCAACGACATCATGCGCGAGCTGGTGGCGCGCACCCTCTGACGCCTGACCCTGGGTGGCCCCCCTCCATTGAGGGGGGTGGCCCGCCGGGTTTCCCCGCCACCATCTGTGCCAAAAACGGATACCGAGGCAAGCGGCAACCTGCTCGCGGTGATGACACGTGCTGACATTTACCTGTATTCGGGTAAATAATCCGACCATCGCCAGAACATGGCCACACCTCGCCGATCCGGATCGTGCAGCGCCGACCCGTTGTTTCATCGGATTCGGCAGGATGGGAGACCCGGCAGGACATGCATACCGACAAACTGCTCGTATCGACAAAGTTCGCGCCACCGCGCATTGGCACCCAGACCATCCTGCGCGAACGCCTGCTGGAGGACCTGCGCGGCATGAGCCAATGCCGCGTAGGGCTGATTACCGGCAGCCCGGGTTTTGGCAAGACCACGCTGCTGGCCCAGTGGCGGCAGGTGATGATGCGCTCCGGGGCCGAAGTCGCCTGGCTTGCGCTGAGCGCCGATGACAAGCATGTGTCGATTTTCTTCGCCTACCTGCGCGGCGCGCTGCAGCGCCTGGGTATTGGCCTGGACAGCGGTATCCCCCTGGAAAGTGCCCGCGCGGAGTTCTTTGACCAGGTGGTGGCGGCCATCGTCGAAGGGGCGGGCGCCATCAACAAGGAACTGTTCCTGGTCATCGACGACTACCAGCATGTCACCGACCCGCGGGCCCATCAGCTGATGCAGAAGCTGCTGGATCACAGCCCCGAAAACCTGCATTTCGTTATCTCCTCCCGTGTCGGCCCGCCGCTGAGCTTCAGCCGCCTGCGCCTGGGCGGGCAATTGGTGGAGCTTGACTGCGCCGCATTGCCGTTCGACCTGGCCGAATCGCGCGCCTTCCTCGAACAGAGCCTGCCGGCGATGAAGCTCACCCCGGAGGAACTGCATCAGATCCACGAACTCACCAGCGGCTGGCCGGCCACCCTGCAACTGGTGATCATTCTGCTGCGCAGCGATCCGCAGTCCCGTGGCGCCCTGCGCGACATGGGCTGGCGCTCCGACGACTTGCAGAGCTACCTGGCCGAGGATGTGATGGCGCACCTGCCGCCGGAGCTGGCCTCGTTCATGGAGAGCGTGAGCATCTGCCGGCGTTTCAACGCCTCCCTGGCGCAGGCCATCACCGGTGATCCTGCGGCAGGGACGATGCTCAAGCGCCTGGATGAAGAAAACCTGCTGATCTTTCGCGTCGAGGCCGATGATCGCCAGCCGTGGTACCGCTTCCACGCGCTGTTCGGCGATTTCCTCGCCACGCGCCTGGCGCGTCGCGACAGTGCCGCCCAAACCCAATTGCACAACCACGCCGCGCGCTGGTTCGCCGAACGCAAGCTGCTGGCCGAGGCGGTACGCCACGCAACCCTGGCGGGCGACCTCAGCTATGCCGCCGAGCTGATCGAGCGGGCGGCCCCGGCCACCTGGAGCCTGAGCCAGCTGAGCCCGCTGCTGCGCCTGCTTGACCGGTTGCCGCAGGACATCCTGTTCTCGCGGCCGCGGCTGTTCTTCCTCGGCTGCCTGGCCTACGCGCTCACGGCCCGTCCGGCCAAGGCAGAAGCCTGGCTTGAGCAATTTCACCGCAGCGGGGCTGCGCAGCAGGCCGACGTTGCCTATCGACTGCCGCTGGTGCAGGCGGCGATCGAGGTCCAGCGCGATCGCTCCGAGCCGATCATTGGCCTGCTCAAGGATTTCCAGGCGCTGTCGGACGATTATTCGGTCACGCGTTTCGGCGCACCGGCGCTGCTGGCCATCGCCTACCTGGCGGCAGGAAGGATCGACGAAGCCTTGCAGTGCCTGGATGAAAACCCCATCCCCGAAGCCGAGCGCGATGCTGAAATGGCCTTGGTGGCCGAAGGCGCGCGCACCCTGTGTTACTTGCAGGCCGGGCAGATACATGAAGCCGAGCGCATCGGCTCGGTACAACTGGCGCGCGCCGTGACGGTGCATGGACACCGCGCCGCCAGTGCCTACCTGGGGGCTGCCACGCTGGCCGAGGTCTACCGTGAGCTGGACCGTATCGACGAGGCGCGGGAAGTTCTCGCCAACCGCAATGGCCTGCTGCAGTGGGCCATGCCCGACACCATGCTGCGCGCCACGATCTGCCGGGCACGCCTGGACCTGCTGCAGGACAGCGCGTCGGTGGCCATGGCGTTTCTGGAGCGCCAGGAGCGCCACTTTCGCACCATCGGCCAGGATCGCGCCCTGGCCCACTGCCTGGCCGAGCAGGCGCGCATAGCCTTGCTGGAGAACGACAAGGCCCACGCCGCCGACAAGGTTGCCAAGCTGCAAACGATCGCCGCGCAGCACCAACAGTCCCAAGGCTTTCAAGCCGAGATTCCGGCCATCGCGGCACTGGCGCAGGCGCGCTTGCTGCTGGCCACCAACTACCCGGACAAGGCGCTCGAGGAACTGGCGATTCTCAGTGCCTACGCCAAGCGCTTCAGCCGCGGGCAATTGCAGGTCACCGGCCAGCTGCTCGAAGCCTGTGCCCATGCCGACCTGCTGCAGCCGGAGCAGGCCCAGGCCCACGTGCTCGCAGCCTTGTCCCTGGGGCGTCGGCTGGGGCTGGTGCGGACCTTCCTCGACGAAGGCGAAGTGCTGCGCAAGATGCTTGCGGCGCTTGCCGGCAAGCCGCTGGGCAGCGAAGACGAGGCCTACCTGGGGCGGTTGCTGGAGCGCTTCGGGTCAGCAAGTAGCGGTCGCTCCAGCGAATCCTCGGCCAATGGCCCATCGGCCATGCTGACGCCTCGGGAACTGGCCATCTTGCAATTGATCAGCCAGGCGATGGCCAACAAACGCGTGGCCCTGACCCTGAACATTTCGCTGGAAACGGTGAAGTGGAACCTGAAAAACATCTACGCCAAGCTGGGCGTTTCCAGCCGCTATGACGCAGTGTCCTGGGCCCGCAAGAACAACCTGATCGAATAAACGCAAACCACCACTGTAGGAGCGGGCTTGCCCCGCGATAGCGATCTGACTGCTACATCGCATCGCGGGGCAAACCCGCTCCCACCGGAATTGTTTCGCTATGACGCGGTGCGCAAGAACGGAACACCGCGGTAGGAGCGGGCTTGTCCCGCGATAGCGATCTGACTGCTGCACCGCCTCGCGGGGCAAGCCCGCTCCCACTGGCCTGCTCCCACAGGGCCCGTTTCCACTGGGCTGATCGAATAAGCGCAAAACACCAGAACAACCAGGGCGGGGCGTTGCGTGGACGCGCCGGTGACCTGGCTGGCTGGTGTTTCGCCGACGCAGTCTAAGGTGGTTCGTGCGCCGGCATGCCAACCCTGAAAGGGGGGGCATCGAGCCAGCAGCACGGTGCCGGCCGCACAAAACCCGTGGCAACGGCACGCACCCACGACCGGCCACGCTGCGGCCTCTCTCAATCCCCCCCTCCCCGAGGGGGCGGATCTTCGATACAGCCTCCTATGATCGTTTCAGAGCCCCTTCAAAGGTGGCAAACCGACGACTGTAGGAGAGAACCACCCATGATTGCGCGTAGCCTTTTTGACCACGAGCACGAGGAGTTTCGCAGCAGTGTGCGACGCTTCCTGGCTCAGGAGTGTGCTCCCTGCCTTGAACAGTGGGAAACCGATCACCGGGTCCCACGCGCTGTCTGGGAGAAGGCCGGCGCGCTGGGCATGCTCAATGCCACCACGCCACAAGCCTATGGCGGGCTGGGCCTGGATCGGCGTTTTTCGATGGTCGCCACTGAGGAAATCTACCGCGCCGGCCTGGCGTCGGGGCTGATCGGTTTCGGGGTGCATGACATCGTCGCCGGCTACCTGGTGAATTTCGGCAGTGAACTGCAAAAGCAGACCTGGCTGCCGAAGATGGCGGCAGGCGAGGCCATTGGCGCGGTGGCCATGACCGAGCCCGATACCGGCTCCGACTTGCAGGCCGTCAAGACCCGCGCCGTGCTCGAGGGTGATGACTATGTCCTCAATGGCGCCAAGACGTTCATTTCCAACGGCAGCAACTGCGATGTCGTGGTGGTGGTCGCCAAGACCGGCAACACCGGCAAGGGCGCCCAGGACATCTCGCTGATCCTGGTCGAAGCCGACCGCGCCGGCTTCAGCCGCTCCCAGCCGTTGCGCAAGGTCGGCCTGCATGCCCAGGACACCACCATGCTGTTTTTCGACAACGTCCGGGTACCGAAGGAAAACCTGCTGGGCGGCGTGGCGGGGCAGGGCTTTATCCAGTTGATGAAGGAGCTGGCCTGGGAGCGCCTGTCCATCGCGATCAGCAGCGTCGCCGGCGCCGAGGCCGTGCTGCAAAGCACGCTCGAGTACACCAAGGATCGCACGGTCTTCGGCCAGCCGATCTTTGCCTTCCAGAACACCCGCTTCAAATTGGCCGACCTGAAGATGCAACTGGCGGTGTCGCAGAACTACGTCGACCGCTGCATGGAGCAGTGCCTGGCCCGCACGCTCAGCCCCGAGGCCGCCGCCTCGGCCAAATTGTGGTGCTCGGACCTGTACACCAAGGTGGTGGATGAGTGCGTGCAGCTGCACGGCGGCAACGGCTACATGCTCGAGTACCCGGTTGCCCGTCACTACCTCGATCACCGCGTCCTGCGCATCGCCGGCGGTGCCAACGACATCATGAAAGATCTGGTCGGGCGCACGCTCTGATCCTGGTTGCAGAGGAATACCCATGGAATACCTGATCCCCCGCACATTGTTCAGCACTGAACATGACGAATTTCGACGTGCCTGCCGCCGCTTCATGGAGCAGGACGTCGCGCCTTTCCACGCCCAATGGGAAAAAGACAAGTGCGTTCCCCGCGAGGTCTGGCGCAAGGCCGGTGAACTGGGAATGCTGCTGCCTTCGATGCCGGAGGAATATGGCGGCCCCGGTGCCGACCGCTTGTTCGACCTGGTGTTTTCCGAAGAATTCATGCGCATCGGCGCCTCGGGCCTGATGGGCTTCGGCGTACACGGGCTGGTGGCGTTCTACATCCTCAACTACGGCACGCAAGAGCAGAAGCAGACCTGGCTGCCGCGCATGATTGCCGGCGAAGCCGTGGGCGCCATCGCCATGACCGAACCCAACACCGGCTCGGACCTGCAGGCGGTGCGTACCCGGGCGACGCTCGATGGCGACGCGTACGTACTGAACGGCTCCAAGACCTTCATCTCCAACGGCTCGTCCTGCGACCTGGCCATTGTGGTCTGCAAGACCGGCAACAGCGGCAAGGGCGCCCAGGACATCTCGCTGATCATCGTCGAGAAAGAGCGCGAAGGCTTCAGCCGCTCCAAACCGCTGGAAAAGATCGGCCTGCACGCCCAGGACACCAGCATGCTGTTCTTCGACGATTGCCGGGTGCCGGCGCAGAACGTCCTCGGGGGTGTGCCCGGGCAGGGGTTCTATCAGCTGATGCACGACCTGGCGTGGGAACGCATCATCGGCGCAGCGGGCTTTCAGGCCCAGGCCGAGGCAGCGCTGGACCACACCCTCGACTACACCCGGACGCGCAAGGTCTTCGGCAAACCGGTGCTGGATTTCCAGAACTCGCGTTTCACCCTGGCGCAACTCAAGACCGAAATCCAGATCGGCCGCTCGTGGGTCGACAGCTGCATGGAGCTGTTGCTGCGCGGTGAACTGACGCCCGAAGTGGCCGCCGTGGCCAAGTACTGGACCGCCGAGCTCAGCAGCCGGGTGGTCGATGCGTGCCTGCAGTTGCATGGCGGCAATGGCTACATGACCGAATACCCGATTGCCAGGCTGTACCTGGATACCCGGGGCAACCGGATCTGGGGCGGTACCAACGAAATCATGAAGGAAATCATCGCTCGCACGTTGTGAGCGCGATCATAGGAGAGCAAACGTGTCTCAAGAAATTCGCTTTGACGGCAAAGTTGCCATTGTCACCGGCGCCGGCAACGGCCTGGGACGCGCCCACGCCTTGCTGCTGGGTTCCCGGGGTGCCAAGGTCGTGGTCAATGACCTGGGTGTCAGCACCGAAGGCCTGGGTACCTCCAGTTCCGCGGCCGATGCCGTGGTCGCGGAAATCCGCGCCCTGGGGGGTGAAGCTGTCGCCGACTACAACTCGGTGACCGAAGGCGAGAAAATCGTCGCCACCGCGCTCGAGGTGTTCGGCACCGTCGACATCCTGATCAACAACGCCGGGGTCCTGCGCGACAGTTCGTTCCACAAGATGACCGAAGCGCAGTGGGACCTGATCCAGGACGTTCACGTCAAGGGTGCCTTCCGCCTGACCCACGCCGTGTGGCCGATCATGCGTGAGAAGGGCTACGGCCGCATCATCATGACCGCCTCCGGCGCCGGCATTTTCGGCAACTTCGGCCAGTGCAACTACTCCACGGCCAAGTCCGGCCTGATCGGTTTTGCCAATTCGCTGGCCATCGAAGGCGCGAGCAAGAACATTCGCGTCAACACCATTGCCCCGGTCGCCGCGTCGCGCATGGTGATCGCCAGCGGCCTGTTCCCCCAGGAGCTGCACGACAAGATCAAGGTTGAAGACTGTGCGCCCCTGGTCGGTTGGCTGTGCAGCGAGGAATGCGCAGACACCGGCGGCCTGTTCGAGGTCGGTGGCGGCTTCCATGCGAAATACCGTTGGGAGCGTTCCCACGGCCGTTTCCTGCACACCGATACCCTGAGCCCGGAGCTGGTTCGCGACAACTGGTCACGCATCACCCAGTTCGATGAGCACAGCGCACACCACACCGACGGTGCCGAGGGCCTCAAGGAGCTGTTTGTACGCATGGAGTCGCCGACCAAGGGTGGCAACGCCTTCGTTGACATGGAAGTGGCGGGCAAAGCGGTGTCCCTTCTGGAAACCGAATACGACCAGAACGATGCCGCGCTCTATGCACTGGCCGTCGGCGCCGCCAAGGACCCGCTGGACCGCGACGAACTGAAGTACGTCAACGAGTTCCTCGGCGACGAGTTCCGTGTGCTGCCGACCATGGCCGTGTTGCCGGCCACCGAAGTGTTCCTGCGGGCGGCCAAGTCCGGCGAGCCGCAGCTCGAAGGGCTGAACGTGCCGTTCGCCAAAGGCCTGCATGGCGAGCAGTACACCGTGATGTATCGCCCATTGCCGCCCAAGGCCAAGCTCAAGCACACCATGCGCCTGAAGTCGGCCATCGACAAAGGCAAGAGCACCGTGACCATCCTGGCCATCGAGACCACCGACGAACACGGCACGCCGCTGTTCTACAACGAAGTGACCGGTTTCTATCCGGGTGTGCCGGGTGCGGGCCTGCAGCGTGTGCCAAGCGAAGAAATCAACGTGGCGCCGCAGCGTGAACCCGACGCGGTACTGGCCGACAAGACCGAGGTCAACCAGGCGCTGCTCTATCGCCTGTGCGGCGACTGGAACCCGATGCACATCGATCCGGACTACGCCGCCAACGCCGGCTACGAGAAACCGTTCCTGCATGGCTTGTGCACCTTCGGCTACCTCGGCCGCCATGTGATCAAGGCCTTCTGCGGAAACGACTCGCGCCTGTTCAAGAGCGTACGCGCGCGCTTCGCTTCCATCGTGATGCCGGGCGACACCCTGGAAACCCGCATGTGGCGTGAGTCGTCGACGCGCATCATCGTCGAGATGCGTGCCGTGGAGCGTGACGTTGTCGTGTTGAAAAATGGTGCGGTCGAATTGTTCGAGTCCGTGCCGGCCTGAGTCCCTGGCCACCTGCCGCTTCCATGAACGGAAGCGGCAGTTTTTCTATTTCAGGAGAGCACGATGCAACGTTGCGTCAATGTGATTGGCGTAGGTATGTCGCCCTTCAGTCCCGCCGTGCTGGGCCCGGACCCGCCAGGGCTGATCGGCGCGACGATACGACAGGCGCTCACCGATGCCGGCGTGTCTGCGCGCCAGGTGGCGGCGGTGTATGCCGTCACGGGCAAGGTGGATGGCGCGACCTTGCAGCGTGCTCTGCAACCGCTGGGGCTTGCGCAGGTGCCGCTAAGCCTCTTTGCCCAGGACAGCGCCGATGGCAGTGCCGTGTTGGCGCGCGCCTGCCAGGCGATCAGCCTCGGGCAGGCACAAAGCATTCTGCTGCTGGGGGTACAGGGGGAGCCGACCATGCCGGCCCCCGCCCTGGGCTTGGCGCGCCTGGGCGCCACGGCGCGCGAGTACATGGCGCGCTACCTTAGCCGGCCGGAGACCTTCGCCATGATCGCCGTCAAGGCGCGCCAGCATGCCGCGCTCAATCCACTGGCGGCGTGCAAGGACGTGTTGACCATGGATCAGGTGCTGCAGGCACGGATGATTGCCGATCCGCTCACCCACCTGCAATTTGCCTGGGCCAGTTCCGGAGCAGCCGCGCTCTTGCTCTGTTCCAGTGAGTTTGCCGCGCGCCACGGCCACAGTGCGGTCGTGCGTGTTGCCGCCCAGGCCTGCGTCTCCCCGCAGCAGGTCAACGGCCTTGTCCAGGGCGCGACCTTTGCGGGCGTCAACTACGACGTCAACGTCGCCGCCGCCCGGGATCTGTACGAGCAGGCGGGCAGGGGGCCGCAGGAGATTGCGGTCTGCGAACTGCACGACACCAGCACCGTCAGCGAATTGTTGCTCTACGAGGCGCTGGGATTCTGTCCGGAAGGCAATGGTGAGAAACTGGTCGAAGATGGCGACAACACCTTCGGCGGCAATCTGGTCATCAACCCGTCCGGTGGCTTGCTGTCATTGGGCCAGGCGGGTGCGGCGAGCGCGCTGGCCCAGTGCATAGAGCTTGTGTACCAGCTGCGCGGGAGCGCTGGCCAACGCCAGGTCGCCGATGCGCAACTGGCCCTTGCGCATCAGTCCGGCAGCGACGGCACGGTAACCATCACCCTATTTCAACGCGATTGACGAGGGCGCCGAACAGGCGTCCCGACGGACCAGGAACAGCATAATTTCAACGGGTGAACACCGCCCTTCAAATGCAGGATCTGTCATGTACAACAACAATAAGCATTCGACACTGTTGCATCGCTTCCTTCACTGGGAGCACAGCACGCCAGATTCAATCTACCTGACACAGCCCCTGCCCGATGGCAGCGTGCAAGACTACAGCTGGCGCGAAGTGGGCGACCAGGCGCGGCGCATGGCCACGCATTTGCAGAGCCTGGGCTTGCCGGCCAAATCCTCCATTGGCCTGTACGGTAAGAACACGGCCCACTGGATCATCGCCGACCTGGCGATCTGGATGGCCGGTCACGTCAGCGTGCCGCTGTACACCACGGCCAACAGCGACACGGTGCGCTACGTGCTGGAGCACGCTGAAGTACGCTTGCTGTTCGTCGGTCGCCTGGAAGGCGACGCGGCGGGCTGGAACGCGGTGTGTGCCGCGGTCCCCGCCGACTTGCCGCTGATCGACTTGCCGATGTCCGGCTGCGGCAAGGGGGAATCCTGGGCGCACATCGTCCAGCGTCAGGCGCCGCTGCACGCGGTGGTCGAGCCTGCCCCGGGCGATCTCGCCACCATCATCTATACCTCGGGCAGCACCGGCGACCCCAAGGGCGTCATGCACAGCTTCGGCGCGATGTACGCCGCTCCGGCGGTGACGGGCTGCATGTATGCCAATGGCCAGGGCACCAGCAGCAGCGACCGGCTGCTGTCCTACCTGCCGCTGGCCCATACCGCCGAACGGGCAGTGGTCGAAGCGGTGTCGCTGTACAGCGGCTGCCGGGTGTTCTTCAACCTGGGGCTGGAAACCTTCAGCGAAGACCTGCGCCGCGCACGTCCGACCATCTTCCTGTCGATGCCGCGCCTGTGGGGCAAGTTCTATCAGGGCATCAACGAACGGATCGACCCTGCCAAACAGGCCGCCGCCTTCGCCGACCCGGTGGAAGGCAAGCTGATGAAAGCGCAGATCCTCTCGGCCCTTGGGCTTGACCAGGTGCATACCGGCCTGTCCGGCTCGGCGCCGCTGCCGGTCAAGGTGATGGAGTGGTACCGCGAGCTGGGCCTTGAGCTGCTTGAGGGCTATGGCATGTCGGAGAACTTCGGCACCTCGCACTTCAGCCTGCCGGGCCAGGTGCGCGTCGGCTACGTTGGCGCGGCGATCCCCGGGGTGGAGTGCCGGATCGGCAACGACAACGAAATCCTGGTGAAGAGCCCGGCGCAGATGCTGGGCTACTACAAACGCCCTGAACTGACTGCCGAGAGCTACACCGCCGACGGTTTGTTCTGCACCGGTGACCGTGGCGAACTGGACGAACAGGGGCGCTTGCGTATTACCGGGCGGGTCAAGGAGTTGTTCAAAACGGCCAAGGGCAAGTACGTGGCGCCGGTGCCGATCGAGGCCAAGCTGGGCAATCACCCGCGTATCGAGGCGTCCTGCGTCACGGGTGTGGGGCTGGCGCAGCCGTTGGCGATGCTCAATGTGTCGCCCGATACCCGGGCAGCGTTGGCCACGGCCGAGGGGCGCGACAAGGTGGCGACTGAGCTTGAGGTCTTCCTGGCGGAGGTTAACGCGCAGTTTGAGTCACATGAGCAGTTGGGGTGTCTGGTGGTCGTTGCAGAGCCCTGGACTGTCGGGAATGCGCTGCTGACGCCAACCTTGAAGATACGCCGGAGCCTGATCGAGGACCGTTACCAGGGGCAGATCGAGGGATGGGACGCGAGTCGCTGCAAAGTTGTTTTTGAGTAAGTAAGGGAAACGCCGGGATACGCTATCCCGGCGTTTCCATGTCTGCCCAGTGATGTGCAGGATGCTTCATGCGGAGAAAGCCCGCTTTTGTAGCCGCTGGCGCCAGCCTGCGATCGGCCGCGCAGCGGTCGTGGTTCAGGCAACATCATCTGAGCAAGTCGCAATGGCCTCTCGCGGGACAAGCCCGCTCCCACAGGATTACGCCCGGTAGGAGCGGGCTTGCCCCGCGATGCGCAGAATGCTGAATGCGGGGAGATCCCGCCTTCGTAGCCGCTGGCGCCA